>CALJSB010000053.1 GCA_937976305.1 uncultured Acidimicrobiales bacterium | reverse complement strand
CTGGCGTGCGCTTGCTCCACACCCCAGGGCACACCCCCGGCCATCAGTCGGTGAGCGTCGAGACGTCGCACGGGCTCGAGCTGATCGTTGGCCAGGCCTGCTACTCGTGTTCTGAGTTCGAACTCGGCGAACCCGAGCTGAGCGACATGCACGATGAGAGCTGGCTTGCGGTTGGCCAATCGTCACTCGACCGGCTTCGTTCGCTCTCCCCCGTACGAGCCCACTTCAGCCATGACCGCGCAAGCTTTCGACACGATCGGCCGCTCCGCTGAGCTTTGCCGCTCAGTCACGGCTCAGTAGTGTCTCGCCATGACTGACCGCATGCCAGCCCTGTCCCTCGCCGCTGTTCCCGGACGCCGAGCAACGACTGTCGAACTCGCCGCAGAGATCGAGCAGCGAGGATTCACCGGCATCTATTGCCCGAGCTTCGGCGACGCCATGGGCCTCTGTCTGTCGATCGCTCATGCAACCTCGACCATCGAGTTCGGCACCTCGATCCAGCCCATCTACCTGCAGCACCCGTCAGCGCTAGCGACAACGGCGAGCTACCTCCATGAGATTGCTGAGGGCCGCTTCCGACTCGGCGTCGGCGTCACCCACGGGCCCGTGATCAAGCGGCTCGGAGTCGAGACGGGCAAGCCCCTATCCGACATGCGCGAGTACGTCGGGACGATGAGCAAGGTCGCCGAGAACATGGGCGGCCTGCCACCCGTCGTGCTGGCGACGCTTCGAGACAAGATGGTTGGCCTCTCCGTCGAGGTGGGTGACGGCGCGGTGTGGGCCAACGCATCCCGCAGCCGCATGGCCCACTCGATCGGGCTCATTCCCGACGACCGAATCAGTGACGGTTTCTGGGTCGGCAACATGATTCCCACCGTGATCGACGACGACCTCGAAGCGGCGCGGGCCCGCAACCGCAAGACGCTCCAGGGTTACGTCGCCCTCCCCAACTACCGCAACTACTGGATCGACGCTGGCTACGAAGAGGAGATGGCGGGGGTCGCCACCGCGCTCGAAGCCGGCGACAAGGACGGCGTCATGGCAGCCATGAGCGACGCCTGGCTCGACGACTGCACGCTGTCTGGACCCGTCGGGCGTGTGCGAGAGGGAGTTGAGGCCTGGTTCGATGCCGGGGTCACCTCGCCGATCCTGGTGCCATCGTCGGCGTCTGGTGGCCAGGTGAAGGCGTTCGCCGAGATGTTCGACGCCTACGCCAACTGACGCCGGTGCACAACGACGCCATTTACGCGAGCCTGGCCTGATGGACCTCGAGATTCGCCCATTTGCCGAACCCGATCGTGGCGCATTGCTCGAGCTGTGGCGGATGTGTGGTCTCAACCACGCTCCGAACGACCCGAATGAGGACATCGATCGCAAGCTCGCTCACGACCCGGAGCACCTGCTTGTCATGGTCGACCGCGATCACGACAACGGAACCGGCACCGGCACCATCGTCGGCTCGATCATGGTCGGCTACGAAGGGCGCCGAGGTTGGCTCAACCTCCTCGCAACGCACCCCGACTACCAAGGCAGAGGCATCGGTTCGAGCTTGATCGAGAAGGCGGAGGCGCTACTCGCCGAGCTCGGGTGCCCAAAGGTCAACCTCCAGATTCGAACCTCGAACACCGAGGTGATCGACTACTACAAGAACCTCGGCTATTTCGTCGACGACGCCATCTCAATGGCCAAACGCTTATGACGTTTGTACCTGCTTCCTACGAGGGCCGGAGGTCGAGGTACACCTCAAGCGAGGACTCGGAGCGAAGCGACGCCGCAGCAGAGGTGTGCGTCGATCGCAGGCCCGGAAACCGAGGAACCTAGAGGCCGAGTTGGCGGGAGGCGAGGTCGCGCATGATCTCTTCTGAGCCGCCACCGATGGCCTGCACTCGCACCTCGCGGTACAGCCGCTCGACCGTGTCGCCTCGCAGATACGACGCACCACCGAGAACCTGTGCTGCTTCGCGAGCACACGCTTCGAAGGTGAGTGTTGCATTGACCTTGGCTTCGGCAATCTCGGCCACTGGATCGTCGCCTTGCGCCAAGCGCCACGCGAGCAGCTCGATCCAGGCCTGGCTGGCGTTGATCTGGCGATCCATCTCGACCAGCTTGTGCCGAATCACCTGATGGTCGGCCAAGCGCTTGCCGAAGGTCTCTCGCTCACGAGCCCAGTTGAGCGCCTCGTCGAAACACACCCGAGCAAAGGCCGTTGATTGGGCAGCCATGTCGATGCGCTCGGCGTTGAAGTTGTTGACGATCATCGAGAAGCCGGCTCCCTCCTCGCCGAGCAGGTTCTCGACCGGCACCTTCACGTCGTCGAAGTAGAGGGTTGCGGTATCTGAGGCCAGCCAGCCCATTTTGTCGAGGCTGGTTCGCCCCACGCCCTCGGCATCGCCGTCGATCACCATCATCGACACACCGGCAGGGCCGTCGCCGCCGGTGCGAACCGCAGTGGTGAAGTGGTGGGCGTACATCCCAGACGTGATGAATGTCTTCGAGCCGTTCACGACGTAGTGATCGCCCTCGAGACGAGCGGTGGTCTTGATACGGGCGACGTCTGACCCGCCGGAAGGCTCGGTGATCGCGAGCGCTGCAACCTTCTCGCCCGTCATGCACGGCGTGATGTACTTCGCCTTGGTCGCATCCGATCCGAACTTCTGGATCGGCGGCAGGCCGATGTAGTTCGACAACAACGACGCCAGAACGCCACCTGATCCGGAACGAGACAGCTCCTGGAACATCACCATGCGCAGCAGCGGATCGCGTTGACCGTGACCTCCGTATTGCTCGTCGAAGCCATCGCCGAAGATGCCGAGCGCTCCGGCCTTCTTGTAGAGCTCTCGGGGAACCTCGCCCGCCACGTCCCATTCGTGCACGAACGGTGTGATCTCGTTCTCGGTGAACTGTCGAACGGCATCGGCAAAGGCCCGATGCTCATCGTTGTAGAACGGACTCGAAACTGTGGTCATTGCAATCCTCGTGATCCCGGTGCGCGGTGTTCAGAATCTAGCTCAGGCCGGTCACTGCAACCGAGACAGAAGCTCGGGAGCGAAGGGTGTTGGGCATCGGCCCAGTTCGGCGGGACGAATGATGCCCTGCGGCATCACAAGACGGTCGGCAAGCGACAGGCTCACGATCTCGTAAGGGCTGATGAACGACGGCAGGTCGGGCTCGGTGATTCGATCAACGATCTCGGTGAAGTACTGCTCAGGAAGATGACGGCCAACCCCGGCAACAAACCACACGGGCTTGTTGGCCAAACGAGCCACCGCGACCGCTGGCAGATTCCCGACGTCGACGAGTGCTGCGACATCACCCATCGCTCCGACCTCGACAATGACCACATCGGCCTCATCGACGGCTCCGGCGACGTGTGCAGGATCGACCGATTCGACTTCCATGTCGGCGCGGGTCAAACGACGCACGACCGCATTTGCTTGGCCCTCGACGTCGAGCACGAGCACTTCGACGTCGCCTCGTCGCGGCAATCCGCTCACGGTGAGCGAGGGCCAGCCGGCGATCAGAATGGTTGCGTCGTCTGGAATCTCACGAGAGACGTGTCGTGCTGTCGGATCGTCGTTGATCTCTTCGATCACGTCGCGGGCTGCTCGGCGGGGCTCAGCCGCCATCGCCATGCGAGAACTCATCCACCAAAGGGGCCCAATAGTGGGCTGACGGGTCAAGAGTCGGCGGCATCCAGTGATGAGCCCAGCCGGGTCATGAGCGAAGACTCCGAGGGCCGACGCGGCCTCCTGAACGAGCAATCCGGCGTCTGCACCGGATGCTCGGGCCACATACCTGAGCTGTTCGATCGGGTGCACCCTTCGAACTTATCGAAGGTTTCCGGTCGCCGAACGTTCGGTCCCGCTCCCAGCTGCGCTAGTCTCGCCGCCCGTGGCTGTAGCTCCCAGCGACATGATCCTCGACTCCATTCGGGGCGAGGGATATCCGGTTCGAGACTGGCTGACCAACTATCCGTTGTTGATCATCGCCCTCGACCCATACACGCACGAGAGTGCGTGGATTCTGGAGACCGCCGGCGCACTTCTGCACCACTACGCACCGTCTGACATTCGCTGCGCGTGGCTGTGCGCTACCGACGACGAAGGCTGCAAGCAGTTTCTCGGCCCATGGGCCGAGGAGTTCCTCACGTTTGCCGACCCGGACAAGACAGCCATTTCCGCACTCGAGATCGAACGGTTGCCCTCGTTGGTCGCCATTCGACCCGACCTCGCTGTCCAGCGAGCCGACGGGTGGGACCCGGAGGCGTGGCGGCCAATCATGGCCGACCTGTCCGAGATGCTGCATTGGAGCCGGCCCATGATCCCACGTCCCGGTGATCCCGTTCCCTACAAGGGCACCCCGGCGGCAGGCTGAGCCTGGCACAATGAGCCCGTGGTAACACAGCGGCTCGAACGAATGGTCACCCAGGTACGACGGTGGCGATCGACCGATGGCACCGACCCCTTGTCGGTTGCGCCATCGCTTCCAGACGGCGACTTGAAGCGTCTTCGAAAGACGATCGACGAGTGCATCAGCGATCGTGGCGGCGAGGTCGCGGCTCGTCGGCGTGCCACTGCCATCGGCGGCACCTTTCTCGAACTCGACGAAGAGGGGCGCAAGAACTTCTTCCGGTTGCTGGCCGATCACTACGACCACGACGACGAAGAAGTCGACCAAGCCATCGACAACGTGCTCCGGGCCCGCAATGACGACGCTCGCCGCGAGGCCGAGCGGGAGCTGGCGGTGGCGCTTCGTCCGCCTCGTGAACGTTTGTTGCGGCGCTTCGTCGGCCTCGATGGGGGCTTGCAGTTCTTGGTCGATCTGCGAGAAGAACTTCTGATGCACCGCAAGAGCGACTCGGCGATGGCCGCTCTCGACGATGATCTCCGCAACCTGCTCGCTGGCTGGTTCGACCTTGCCTTGCTCGATCTCCAACGGATGACCTGGGACACGCCCGCAGCACTGCTCGAGAAGCTGATCGACTACGAGGCGGTCCACGCCATCGAGTCGTGGGATGACCTCAGGGGTCGGATCGGCCCTCGCCGCCGCTGCTATTCGTACCTTCACCCGATGATGCCAGGAGAGCCGCTGATCTTTGTCGAGGTTGCCCTCACCAACGGAATCGCCGATTCACTCACCGAGCTCCTCGATCACGATGCCGAGCCGATCGATCGCAACGATGTCGACACTGCGATCTTCTACTCGATCTCGAACTGCCAAGTGGGTCTTCGAGGCGTGTCGCTGGGCGATCTCCTGATCAAGCGTGTCGTCGAAGTGCTGACGGCAGATCTCCCCGAGCTCAAGACCTTTGCAACGCTGTCGCCCATCCCCGGCTTCCGCACGTGGCTACTCGACAACACCAATGTCGAGAACGGCGCGGTGCAGATCGACCCAGATGAAGCGATCTACATCGCCCCCAATGCACCCGAAAGCGCGCCCGCTCAGCTCGTTGCCTTGGCCAGCAGAACTGCACCACCGCCGGCGGAAGAGCTCGACCGTTGGAAGCCGATCCTCACCCGCCTGGCCGCGCAGTACCTCCTCGACGAACGGCGAGGCAACCGAGCATTGGACTCCGTCGCTCACTTTCATCTCAGCAACGGGGCCCGAGTCGAACAACTCAACTGGCGAGCGAACCCCGGACAGTCGGGCTGGGAGCGGGGCCTGGGGTTGATGGTCAACTACCGCTACGTGCTCAAGACAATCGAAACCAACCACGACCAGTACATCGCCGAGAGCGTGATCGACCGTTCACCTGAGATCGAGAAGATTCGCACGACGATCGCTGTCGACAAGCCGAAGCAGTAACGAGACCCGACATGGCTGAACGCTTTGACCCATCCGACCCGTCGCCAGACGTCATGGCCTTCCTCACCGACCGACATCTCGCGACACTCACCACGCTGTCGCCGAGCGGCGACCTCCAGGTGACACCGGTTGGTTTCACGTACGACCCCGAGCGGCGCATGGCGCGGGTGATTACCTGGGCCAGCTCCGTCAAAGCCAAGAACGTCGCAGCAACGCCGGACGGCAAGGTGGCCGTCAGCCAAGTCGACGGATCGCGCTGGCTCACTCTCTACGGCACTGCTCGGCTCGGCACGAGCGCCGAATCACAACTCGAAGGAGTCACCCGCTATGCCGAGCGGTACCGCGAGCCAAAGAAGCGCGATGACCGCGTGGTCATCGAGATCGCTGTCGATCGCATCGTCGGCAAGGCTTAATCCCCATCTTTCGGGGAATTGCAACCCCCATATGTGGGTGATCTCGCCCCATTCACCGCTTCAGTTCTGGCGGTGTTCTACCGTTGTTGTTGGAGCCGCTCAACGCTGCGCGGCCCAGGCGTTCAATGGAGAACCCAAATGCAGAACCCAATTGATCCAGCACGCATGCTGGGGCGGAAATCAACTGTGCACACTCACAACGGACCCATTGCGGGGACCATCGTGACGGCGGGCCCAAAGGGCCTCACCCTTTCGGTGACCAACGCCAATGGTCACCGAGCCGGGCAGACCGTGACGGTGCCGGCAAGTGACGTGGTGACGATTCGCACCGACTGATTCGTCAGTCAGGCTGAAGCGCACCGGCGAGATCAGGGCCACCTCTAGGTCGCGTCGAAATCTGGCCAATCAAATTTCGGATCGAGCTCGTCAGAGTCATCTGAGCCCTTCCTGCGTTGATCGGCGAGCAGCTTCGATGCCGTCAAGCCGCCGATGGCGCCGAACAGGTGACCTTCCCACGAGATGCCGTCCTGTGGGACCAGGCCAACGACGATGCCTGAGTACATCAGGATCGCCACAAGCGCAGGCGCCGCAGTAGCCGGCCGGCGCTCAAAGAAGGCGGCTCCGAGCAGCGCACCGAAGTACCCAAACACAACACCGCTCGCGCCGATGTGGTTGCCGCCACCGGCGAGGAGCCACGTCAGAAAGCCGCCGACGACGATGACGATCACCGTCACGGCGAGCCAACGCCCTAAACCCCGGATGGCCACCAGGCCGCCGAGGACAGCGAAGGGGATCGAGTTGGACGTCACGTGCCCCCAGTCGGAATGAAGGAACGGGGCCCAGAAGATGCCGTCGAGTCCGTCGACCCGGCGAGGGTGAATGCCGCCAGACTGAAACCAGTTGCCGGCGATGAACGTGTCGACCGCTTCGATCGTCCACATCAGCGCCAACGCCGCGGCAATCAACGCAAAGGCGTTGAAGTACCACGGCCTTGACGGCTGCTCGACCGCTGTCATCAGCGAGTCCGCGTCACAGAGCGCTCAGGAGCGCACGCATCAAGATGGTCGGTCTCCGAACTCGGGTGACTCGGTCCGGGTTCGCTTGACCTCCCAGAATCCGGGAACGGACGCCATGTCGACAAAGGCGTCCCACATTTTGAGCGACTGCTCCTTGTTGGGGACACGCGTGATCACAGGGCCGAACAGGGCGACTCGATCACCGTTGTCGTCATCGAGGGCGATGATCGGCGTTCCGACATCGTCGCCGGTAAGACCGAGACCAACATCCATTCGAGTCGCGATCTCGTTGTCCCACGCCTCGTCGTCGAACGCTGCAGCGTGGGACGGATCAAGACCGATGCCCTCGAGCGCGGCGGCGATGTCGAACTCACGATCTTTGTCGTGATGGATGCGAGAGCCGAAGTCCCAATAGGCCTTGAAAAACGCATCGTCACCATCAGCGGCCCGCAACGATTCCATCACACGCAACATGTTGTGCGTTCGCTGGACCGGCCCGTAGTAGGACGAGTCGGGTTCTGGCTTGTTCTTTCGCAGCAAGCTGATCGGCTGCCATGTGATCTCGAGATCACGCTCTGGTGCAACAACGTCGACGACCCAACGGGCCGTCACCCAGCACCACGGTCAAATGGGGTCAACCCAGAAGTCAATTGCACGTGTTTCAGTCATGGATCGACCTTATCCCGGCGACGAGCAACGAAGCCGCCGGGGACGCATCTGGCGCTTGGCCGCCGCTGGCGTCAGACTGCGGAGATGACCTCTGCGGAACCCAGTGATCCGTCGATGTTCCTCGACGGCATTCGAGTGCTCGACTTCACGCAGTACCTCGCCGGACCATCGAGCACCCGGCTCATGGCCGAGCTCGGGGCCGAGATCATCAAGGTCGAGCAGCCGCCCTACGGGGACCCGATGCGAGCGCAATCACCTCGCAAGAACCGCCGTTCTGGTTCCTTCGTCCAGCAGAACCGAGGCAAGCAGAGCATCTGTGTCGATCTACGCAGCGAAGCAGGAGCCGACTTCATTCGTCGTCTTGTCCCAACCGTTGACGTCGTTGTCGAGAACTTCACCCCGGGCGTGATGGCTCGACGGGGGCTCGACTATGAGACACTCCGCGGCCTTCGCCCTGATCTGATCATGGCGTCGGTGTCTGGCTTTGGCCAGGACGGCCCATTGGCGGATCGTTCGAGCTTCGACTTCATCGCCCAGGCGTATTCCGGACTGATGCACGTCACGGGTGAGCCAGATGGCCCGCCGGTCTTTGTCGGTACCGGGCTCGGCGACACCATGGCCGGTGTGCACGCCTTTGCCGGGATAGGCCACGCATTGTTTCGCCGGGAACGGACCGGCGAAGGTGCATACATCGACGTTTCGATGGTCGACGTGTTGTTCCATGCCCATGAGAACAACGTGCAGGCCCACTCGATCACCAACGGCGAGTACACGCCCGAGCGGGCTGGCCGACACTACGGGCCGGTGGCACCAGCCGGTTCGTTCCGCGGGCCGGAGGGGTGGATCGTGATGCTGTGTGGTGTGAACCAGATTGCCAGTTTGTGGCAGGCGCTCGGTCGGCCAGAGCTCGCTGATGACGCTCGCTTTGCCACGAACGAGACGAGGGTCGAGCATCGCGACGCTCTCACCGAGATCATCGAATCGTGGATGGCTGGCTTCGACTCAGACGAGGCTGTGCTGACGGCCCTGGCCCATCATCGGGTGCCAAGCGGTCCGGTGCTGAGTCCCGCTGATGCGATCAACCACGCCTATTTCGTCGAGCGGGGCGTGGTGCGCGAGATCTCCGATCGGTTGATCGGCAACTTCGCCATCCCCGGATTTCCCATTGCCTTCGATGGAAGCCGGCCAAACCTCGATGCGCCAGCTCCCTACCTCGGGGAACACAACGAGCCTGTCGGCAGTTCACTCGGGATGAGCAGCGATGAGCTGACTCGTCTTGTCGAAGATGGCGTGCTGTTCGCAAAACCTCGCTGAGCTGTCGCCTCCGATCAAAGGAACCCACCACAGATGTCCGATTCGCAAACACCCATTGCTGTTCCGCCTGATCTGGCAAACGCCGACGTGTGGTTCTACTGGGATCCCGTTTGCCCCTTTGCCTGGATCACGAGTCGGTGGCTGCAAAAAGTGCAGGCGCAAAAAGACTATGTCGTCGACTGGCGGTTCATCTCGTTGCGACAGCTCAATGCGCACATCGACTACGACACTCACTTTCCACCTGAGTACGAGGCCGGACACAGCGCCGGGCTGCGCATGCTCCGCATGGCGGCGGCGATCCGCCAACAGGAGGGCCGAGAGGCCATGGCCGATCTCTACACCGCCCTCGGCCACACGGTGTTTGATGTCCCCCGAGCCGAGAACGAGTCCGAGCGGCGCTCAACGCTCGGCACGGCAGAGCACGTCGCCCCCCTGCTCACCGAGCTGGGCTGGTCGACCGACTATGCCGACGCACTCACCGACGAGTCGTTCGACGCTGTCGTCCAAGCCGAGACCGACGAAGCGCTCGCGAAGACGGGCAAGGATGTCGGTACGCCGATCATCGCCCACAACCCACCCGATGGCCTGGCGTTCTTCGGACCGGTGATCAGTCGAATCCCGAGCGACGAGGACGCCGTTCCGCTGTGGGACTCGGTGGTCACCCTGGCCGGCTTCTCTGGGTTTGCCGAGCTCAAGCGCAGCTTGCGGGAGCGCCCGCAGCTGAAGTCGTTTGGTGTTGATGATGCCGAGGTTGGCGTCGAGGAAGACTGGCACGGCGGCTCGCGCCGCCAGAAGAAGTAGAGCGGCTCGGGCTACGCCGTTGCCTGCTGGTTGCGAACAATCATCCCGAGAGCACCCAGCACGAGTGCCATGGGCAGGACCTGTCCAAGTGAGAGGGCCTCGCCGAGGGCCGCCCATGCGATGAGAGATGCGGCAACGGGTATCAGCAACGTGAACGTCGATCCCACCCAGAGCGGAATCCGCACAAGCGACCAGTTCATCATCGTGTGGCCGACAAACCCGGCGAGCGCCGTCATCACCAGCAGCCAGAACCAATCGGTGTTTGATGGCCAGGACAAGTCCTGACCCAACACGAGAGCCAACGGCACGTTGATCATGACCGTCCAGATCGACGAACCAGTCGTGAACTCGGTCGGGGTGAGGTGCTCCTTGGAGTTTTTCGATGCGATGAAGTAGCAACCCCACGACAACATGGCGCCGAGAGCGAGGAGGTCACCCGCTGCACTCCACTCCGGCGTGTCGTTCGAGGCCATCACGACAAACCCGACACCGACAATGGCAACGGCGGACCACAACACATCGTTCCGACGAATCTGCTCGTTATAGAACCGGGCCGCGATGACACCCACGAAGACGGGTTGGAGCGACCCGATCAACGTTGCGTTGACCACGTTGGTCAACTTCACCGCGGAGAAGAAGAGGGCTACATCAATCCCAAGGGCCAAACCACCCAAGAACGAGCTGCGCATCACGTGCAACGAGATCGTCGTGCCGCGAGCCTTCAGCCACACAACCATGAGGATCGAGAACAGCGAAAAGCGGTAGACCGCGATTGCTGCGCTGTCCATTGAGATCAGCTTGGCGAGGACACTTCCGCCACCCCATGCGCAAACGGCAATGGCTGCGCCGAGCAAGCCGGCCCGCAGATCTTGGTCGAGTCCGCTGGGACGACTCTGGGTATCGGGCTCGACCACGGCCGCAACCTACTGCCAGGTGCAAGTTTTGAGAGAAAGGGAGCCACGATCAACCACATGCTGGCGAGTACCCTTTGTCCAAGATGTTCATTCGTCGAGCGACCGCCGCTGCCGCCCTTGTTGTCACTGCATCCTGCGGAACCACTGTCAACGACGGGCAAACCCAGATCGACATCACCGTGAACGACGAGACGACCATTGCGTCGCCGACGACGACCGAGCCAGAAGATGCGTCAACGACTGAAGCTTCGTACCGCACGCCGCGGGCTCTGCCAGACGATGCAGGTTGCACTCCAGTGGATCCTGAGATTCTCCCACCCGGCCGATGGTTCGGCTTTGTCCACAATGCGACGTTGGCAACGATCGAGATCGACATCGCCTGCCGATTCACCGGAAGCCAGGCCGATCTAGCGGCTGCGGAAGACGGTCAAACAGCAGTCGACGGTGTTCATATCCGCAACGACAGCCTCGCTCGGTTCGAACTCCAGATCAACGCCGGTATCGGCATTCCTGATCTCGATGCCGACGGCAACGAGATCATCCCAGCGGTGCAGTTCTACCCGACGTGGGTTGGTGGAGTCAGCGACGAGACGCCGGTATGGATCACCATCGACCCGACCCGGATTCGCACGATCACCCCGGCACCTCTGCCAGGGGACGAGCAGTAACCACTCTGTTGCCGTGGTAGCTCCGGGCATCGGGGTCATACGCCCCGCCGCAGGTAATCAACTGCAGCAGCGGATCGCCGGAACGATCGAACAGTTCGTCAGCTGGTAGCGCCACCTTGTCGTACAGCACCTGATCCACGACTTCGAATGCCTGTATTGACCCGTCGCTCAGATCGATCTCGATCACGTCGCCTGGCACCAGGGTCTCGAGCTGGAAGAAGGCTCCGGGTGCACCTCCGAAGTCGACATGAGCGGCGAGGACCGCGGAGCCGACCTCGCCCGGAGCAGACCCGTGCTCGTACCAGCCAATACCTGACCTTGGCACGTCGAAGTCCCCCTCATCGTCGACGCCGACACTGAGCACGTCGAGATCGATGTCGAGTTGCTCGACTCGGATACGGAGTGGAACAACACCGGTTTCGGCGATCTGAAGGTCGTGCCCGTCTACGGGAACGAGGGTGCTGCCCGGAGGATCGGAGAGGAGGGTCGTTTCCGGCGCGGCCGTGTCGCCTGATCCATCGCTGTTGGTGGGTGGCCCTGAACGCAGCGTTGTCTCCGGCGCTCGTTCTGTGCCGGAAGAGGACATATCGCCGGCAGCTGAGACGGTCTCCGCCGCTAGCGGTGCTTCTGACACATGTGTTTCGGAGAGCGTCGAAACAATGGCAGCCAAGCCAGCCGTCAGGACGGAGACAACGACAACGAACTTCACGCTTCGGCGGGCTCCTCGAACCGGCGGCGGAGGACGACGCCTCCAAGGGTGAGGCTGCCGGCAAGGGCCACCACTGCCACCCAGGGAATCTCGTCGCTCAGAAGACCGGAGTCGCCGCTGTCAACCGCTGCCGGTGCAGACTCAAGCCCGGTGACTCGTCGGACCGTCACGGTGACTTCATCGTCGTTTCCGCCGACGAAGGCCGCGGTGAGTTCACCTTCCGGAACGTCAACGGTCTCGTCAAAGATGGTTGTGCCGTCCTCGGTGGTGACCCGCACGAGATGTGAGCCAGCCGTGACATCGGTGACCAAGCTGTCGAGAACATCGACGCCCTCTGCAACGTCGGTTCCGTCGAGATTGATCGTGACCGGCCCCACGGCGGCAGCGTGATGAAGAGCGAGTCGTCCCTGACCGGCCGGAACCGGATTGAGATCATTGCCGAAGATAGACACCTGGACCGCCTCGTCACCATCGAGGTGGGCAACAACGGTGCCAGGCTCGGCCACTTCGAGATCAGAGACAAGAACCGGTTCATCTTGTCGATCCGCTGCGTCGGTTGGCGCACTCACGTCGGCGGCAAAGAGTTGGAGCTCCCCGGTGGTTTCGAGCGGAATCGGACTCAGCACTGCTCCGGGGCTCACACCGGCCGCGAGGAGCATCCCGTCGAGATACAAATCGGCATCAAACCCCGGGACGGCATGGACCACTTCAAAGCTTGATGAAGCGACTTCAGCATCGAGCGGTGCATTCGAGAGCAATGGGCTTTCTTCGGGCTCGGCTGGCGTGACCTCAGTTGTGGTCGGAGCCTCGGTCGTGGTCGGAGCCTCGGTCGTGGTCGGAGCCTCAGTCGTGGTCGGAGCCTCAGTCGTGGTCGGAGCCTCGGTTGTGGTCGGAGCCTGAGTCGCCGTCGGAGCCTGAGTCGTGGTGACAGCGACGGAGTCGTTGTCGTCGCCATCGTCGCTGGTGTAGATCGCCAGTGCGGTCACCGCAGCAAGACCGGCAACGGCCGCGCCAGCCCATAGCCAACCGGCTCGCTTGCCGCGCTCGTTCTCCGTTGTTTGCGAGGCTGAAACCACGTCTCGCCCCGGCTTGCTTGCCGGCGCCGCCTTGTCATTGGCTGCTGCAACCGGTGGCCGATCTGGTGGCGGAGCGTCGGCAATCTCAGGGCGTTCCATTGGGTTGAGGTCGGCGGGCGTCGCGGCAGTGGTCAGCGGCACTTCCTCGATGACGGTTGTATCCGGATCGAGGCTCGCATCGAACTCGGCAGTTGTCAGCCCGTCAACGCCCACTTCGCTGTCCTCGAGATCACTGACCTCGAGATCATCGACCTCAAGATCGTCATGCAAGGCGTCGCCAGAACCGCTCAAAACCTTGCCAGCGGCGCCTTCGACACCGGCATCAACCGCCGAGGCGTCGTGTGGTTTGATCTCGAGAGCGTCGTCGCGCTTGCCGAACAGCGCTGCTGCTCCGAGACCCGCTGCACCAGCGAGTCCCGCGGCGCCAGCAACGGCAGCACCCGATGCTCCTTCGCTGGAATCAACGCCATCGACTGCCGGCACACCACCTGCCGCTGTGTTCGCCTCAGCTCCCGCCGTGTTCGCCTCAGCTCCCGCCGTGTTTGCCTCAGCTCCCGCCGTGTTTGCCTCAGCTCCCGCCGTGTTCGCCTCAGCTCCCGCTGTGTTCGCCTCAGCTCCCGCCGTGATCGCCTCAGCTCCCGCCGTGTTCGCCTCAGCTCCCGCCGTGTTCGCCTCAGCTCCCGCTGTACCCCCAGCGACCTCTGAGGTCGCCTCAGCTCCCGCTGTGTTCGCCTCAGCTCCCGCTGTACCCCCAGCGTCCTCTGAGGTCGACACAGGAGCTGGTGCCACATTGGGCTTACGAATGGGAGCTGGTCGATAGGCCGACGACGCCCGCTGGAAGTCGGGAGTTGCTCCCAGGTCGGCAAGTCCGAAGTTCTTTTGTCGACGACCGGAGGCGCGATTGAGCCCTTCGGCAAAAAAGCGAGCAGAGACCGGACGATCTCCCGGAAGCGGAGCGATCGACCGGCGCACAAGACGACTCACCTCTTCGGGCACGTTGGCTTGACCTTGGATCGAGCGCTCGAGAAGGCGACCAAGCGAATACACGTCTGAGCGGGCGGTGACACCCTCGTCGGCAAGTACCTCTGGAGCAACGACACTCCGACGATCTGCCGGCACAAGCCCGCCTCGGCCAGCGCCAGCGCCAGCGATGGCCACGCTGTTGCCGTAGATCCGCACGTCCGACGCCGTCAAGGCGCCATGCACCAGCCCGTCGAGGTGGGCGGCATGAAGACCGAGCGCTGCCGCAGAGACGACACCGGTCGCCTCGTACCAAGGCAAACGTGCCGAGCTGCTCAGGCGCTGCTCAAGCGAGGCCGTCTCGGGCGCGAAATACACGACCTCGGCCATCCCATTGGTGCGCTGGGCTGCGATGACCGGCAGGAGGCCGGGAATCGCCGCGCTTTGTGCCAAACGCCGACGATGACGCTCATCCCATGAGCTCGCCGGTGCTCGATACGTTTCGATGCGATGACCGGACAACTCGCCGGTTTCGCTCGCAAACGCTTCCCAGGTCCGGGACTGGCTCTCGCCATCATCACTGGGTCGACTCTGTTGATCTGCCATGGCTCCGCTCCGCCAGTTCGTACTCCTGGATCACGGTTGATCATCGATGCGACGCTGCTGGCAACGCCCAACTCTGATCTCCACGACCCGCTCCCGACCCACAAGACTAGACACGATCGCCCCAAGGACACCCCTTCGTTGACCGCAGAATCTCGCAGTTTTCGTGATTTTGCCCCGATTTGCAGAGATTCAGGTGAGAGAGCTCGGTGATGTGACCTTGGTCGCGCCGGTCGGTGATGGCCCATCGAGCCCTACGCTGGTAAGGATGCGCGCACGCCTTCAGGACGACCAACTCGAGGTCTCGTTCGTGCAAGCCGATCCCCCACGAGCCTCTTGGCTGGCCTTGTGGAGCGACCATCCCGAGGCCGATCTCGCTCTGACCGACTCGATCACCATCGCCCGTCCCGATCCCGCGACGGGCCACGTGGCGCTGCGGCAAACCCCGGTCGAACGCGTCGAACTCAGCGAGATCATCGAGACGCTCGCCCGCTCGGCCGAAGCACCGCCATCGGATGCAGTCTTTTCATCAACTGCCGCTGACAACTTCTGGGTCGAAGCAACGAGAGCTGCACTCACAATCGCAGCAAGCGGTCGGCTCAAGCCGGGACTGAGTTCGGCTGGTTACGACGCCTGGCAGCTCGGCCCTCTCACCCCTGACGAAGAAGCTCACATCGACGCCTTGGCAAAGGCAATGCCACCGGCCGGCCACAGCCGTGTCGACGATGGAGGCTCTGGGGCTCTTCCCCCGTCGAGCCAGGGACCGCCACTCGATTCCACCCGCCCCGATACACCCGCCGACCCGCGAAGCGACGAACGAGACCTTGAAGCGATCATCTCGGCGGCCGCCATCTCGGTGCCGACCCCCGAAGCAACTGCTCGCGCATTCATACAGGCCATCGTCGACCGCTTCGCCCGTCCCGCCGCGGCTGCGCTGGTTGCCGGCCACGAGGCCTTCGCCACAACCGAACCCGTCGTCATCGATAGCGGCGCTGCGTTGAAGAGACTGAGTGCGCTGAGCGGTGAACGAGCTCCGCTCACCACGCTTCGCATCAAGGTGCCGAGCGACAACGCTGGCGACCAAGCCATCGTCGGCAGCCTTGTGTTTCAATCTCGTCTCGACTCGACGCTGACCGTTCCTGCTGCATCGCTCTGGGCCGCCCCAGAAGCAACTCGCAAGAACTTCGCCCCGCTCGAGACGGCTCTGCTTCTGAACCTGCGCCGTGCCGGTCGACGCTGGGAACCAATCACTCGTTTGCTCGCCCAACCTCGTCCAACCGAGATGGAGCTCACTGAGTCCGAACTCGACGAGCTGGCCGGACCGCTCGGGTCCGAGCTCGGGGCCGGTGGGCTGTCGGTCATCTGGCCAACAGACCTGATCACCGGCATCACCCTCACCCCTGTTCTCGGACCGGCCGAGCAAGCGCCTGGCGACGTAGAGGCCTTCGCCGGACGCACCACACGGCTCGACCTGTCGTCATTGCTCGAACTCCGATGGCAAGGAGAGATCGATGGTGAACCCCTCACTCCCGCAGAGCTGGCGTCGCTCGCTGACGCCAACCGAGCCGTGGTCCGGGTCCGCGGTCGCTGGATCCGTGTCGAGAGTGATCAGCTGAAACGCCTCGGCGAACGTCGATCGGTCGGCGCCGGAGCAGCGCTTGCCGCCGCGCTCGGTGGCGGCATTGATCTCGGCGGCCCGACTGAGGCGGTGGTCGAAGTCGTTGGCCCGCTGGCGACGCTCGGCGATCGACTGCGCGGACTCGACACGTTGCGCGAGCTCGACCCGCCAGATGGATTCACCGCAGAACTTCGCCCGTATCAGCGAAGAGGCCTGGCGTGGCTCAAGGAAATGGACGAGCTCGGCCTCGGCGGAGTACTCGCAGACGACATGGGTCTCGGGAAAACGATCCAACTCTTGGCATTGCACGCACATCGGCACGCAACGATGGGCCCCCAGGCAGGCCCCACGCTCGTCGTCTGCCCCACTTCAGTCGTTGGCAACTGGGGCCGTGAGACAAACAGGTTCTCGCCGAAAACATCCGTGGTCCGCTACCACGGCATCAACCGATCGGTGAGCGACCTCGACCAAGACGCCATCGTGCTGACCTCCTACGGAGTCGCCCGCCGCGACGCGGCGCGCCTTGCTGAGATCGACTGGGGTTTGGTCGTCGCCGACGAGGCCCAAGCCATCAAGAACCCGCGATCACGCACGGCACGAGCCCTTCGCACCATCAACTCGGGCACCCGCTTTGCCCTCACGGGAACACCCATCCAGAACCAACTCGTCGACCTGTGGGCCATTCTCGATTGGTCGACCCCTGGCTTGCTTGGCCCGCTCGAACGGTTCCGCCGCGAACTTGCTGCACCGATCGAGCGCGAGGGTGATGCCGAGGTGACAGCGCAGCTCAACCGGCTGTTGCGCCCATTCCTGTTGCGCCGCCGCAAAACCGATCCCGACATCGCCCCGGATTTGCCACCGAAGACCGAAACCGACGAGATCGTTCCGCTCACCGAAGAACAGGCCTCGCTCTACGCGGCGGTGGTGTCCGATGTGATGGCAGAGATTGCGGCCGCCACCGGTATCGAACGCCGAGGGCTCGTGCTCCGTCTGGTCACGCGCCTCAAGCAGGTCTGCAACCACCCCGAGCATCTCTTGGCCGAAGGCGGTGAGCTCGAGGGACGTTCAGGAAAGCTCACTGCGACCGACGACCTGCTCGATGTGATTGTCGAGGGTGGCGAAGCTGCGCTCGTCTTCACTCAATACGTCGCCATGGGCCACCTATTGCAGGGCCACTTCGAGCAACGTGGGTTGCGGACCTTCTTCCTTCATGGTGGTCTCGGACCTCGCCAACGTGAAGAAATGGTTGATCGTTTCCAAGCCGGCGAAGCCGACGCCTTTGTCGTTTCGTTGCGAGCGGGCGGAACCGGACTCAACCTCACCGCTGCCACCCATGTCATCCACTACGACCGTTGGTGGAACCCGGCCGTTGAAGATCAGGCCAGCGACCGGGCGTGGCGGATAGGCCAGGACCGCCGAGTGCACGTTCACCGACTCATCTCTGAAGGAACGATCGAAGATCGCATTGCCGCACTGTTACGAGACAAACGATCGGTGGCCCAGGCGGTCGTCGGCGCTGGTGAAGGCTGGATCTCCGAGTTGAGCGACGACGATCTTGCAGAACTCGTTGCCCTCTCGGGTGAGGCGGGCGACTGGTGACGGCTTCAGATATCACGTGGGGTGGAGCCTGGCTCGAACTCATCGAAGGCCCCGACAGTGGCTTTGCTGCGGCCGACCTCGAACGCGGTCGCTCCTACGCCCAGCACGACTGGCGCTTCGACGTCGACCTCGAACCGGGTGAGGCGTCGGCCCTGGCTCGATCGGGCCCCCGACTTACCTACCGGGCCGTCGTGGCCGCTCCCCCTCTGGATGACGACGGTTGGGCCCGCCTTCTCAGGCTCATCGCCGACTCGTCCGCCCGAACGGCTGCTCTGCTCGATCGCGAGCTCGACATCGAGTTGTTGCGAGAGGCGCAGGCCGCCGGGATCGAGATTTTCCCGTCACCGCGCTCGCTGCGCGTGTCGTGTGAGTGCCGGAGCGAGGTGGCGCCGTGCCGTCACGCGGCTGCGGTGCTCTACGTCCTCGCCGACGCGTTCGACGAGGATCCGTTCGACCTGTTGCTGTTTCGCGGCAAGGAGGCGAGCGAGGTCTTCGCATCGGTTGGCGGCATCCGCGCTGGTGATGACGCCGAGCCAGGTGGCGACGGCGAATCAGCGTCCGAACCGGCGGCTGAGAACCGTGCGAACTCAGTCGTCGACGATGAGCTGTCGCGGAGCAACATGATGTCTGCCGTCACGGCATGGAAACGGACCCCTGGTCCCATCCCGGAGCCTCTTGTGATGCCGGACGCTGCACCCAACAATGTCGACTTCGGTGCCGGTCCCCCGCGGTCTGCCCCGTTCACGGCTCGCGGGCTCGGTATCCTGGCCACCGAAGCGGCCGGCCGAGCCTTCGCCATGATCAGCGACGGTGCATCCTCCTCTCTCGATCTCAGCCGCCCCCTCGATCTTGCCCGTCGCGCCGCTGCCGCCGAAAACACTGATGGGTGGGCTGGCATCGTCGCTGCCTCACCGCACTCAGGCCAAGCCATGCGTCAACGAGCCCAGGCGTGGAGACTCGCCGGAGCGGCCGGAGTCAACGTGCTCGACAACGTGGCGGAGACACAGAAGGTCTCCGATGACGTGCAGTTCCGCCAGGGCACGTCTGGCGACTGGTTCCGATTCGAGAAGGTCTCGGGGCGCTGGACCATGGTTGCCGGCCCGCTCGATGCGCCCGATGCCGAATCGGAGGCAGGCTCGTCAGATGCCCAGCCCCAAGATGCAGAGTCGGCCGACAAGGCCGAGTAGCTTCGTCGTCGTTCACATGTCCTGAGCGGCTACCTGGGGGAAGCAGATGAGCCAAGCCGAGATCGACGAAGACGCAGTCAAGATGTTTGGCTTCACGGTGTGGAGCTACAAGATGGGCGAGCAGGTCTCGCTGCTCATCTACCTCGGCGATCGACTCGGCCTCTACAAAGCCATGCAGGGACGAGGGCCAACCACCAGTCACGCGCTCGCCGCTGACCTCGACCTCAACGAGCGGTTCGTTCGGGAGTGGCTCATGGGCCAGGCGGCCGCCCGGCTGATCGACCGTGTCGAAGAGGGTGTCTTTGAGCTCACCGCGGTCCAGGCCCAAGTGCTCGCCGACGAGGAGTCGTCGATGAGCTTTGCCGCTGGCGCCTTCCGTGGCGGATTCTCCCCCGAGCTCCTCGACTCGGTTGCCGAGTCGTTCTCAACCGGCATCGGCATCACCTACGAGCAACAGGGTCCCGGCGCAGCCGCCGGTCTGGCTCGCATGACTGGCGTCCGGAGCCGCCTCGAGTTGACCACCGTGACCCTGCCCGGCCTCGACGGCGTCGTCGACAAGCTCGAGGCTGGCGCTCGTGTGCTCGACGTCGGGTGTGGCGCTGGGGTCACGCTCAACCGCATCGCGGAGGCGTACCCGGCAACCACCTGTGTCGGCTACGACCCGTCACAGCACGCCGTCGACTTGGCTCGCCAAAGCGCAGCCGACATGGCGCTCGAGAACGTCGAGTACGTCGCTTCAGGCGCGGAAGATGTGCCACAAACAGCAGACTTCGATCTGGTGTTGTGTTTTGACTGCCTGCACGACATGCCCCGCCCCGACAAAGCAGCTGCCGCCATCCGACGGGCGATCACCGATGACGGCACCTGGCTGATCAAAGACATTCGTTCGACGGGCGACTTCGAGCAAGACAAGCGCAATCCACTCCTGGCTCTCTTTTATGGCTTCTCAGTCGCCTCGTGCCTTCAGTCCGCAATGTCAGAACCAGACGGCATTGGCTTGGGCACGCTCGGGCTCCATCCTGAGGCCGCTGAGTCGCTGGTCAAAGAGGCGGGGTTCAGCCGTATCGAGACTCACGACTTCGACGACGCCGCGAACCTCTACTACGAGGTGCGCGTGTGACCGACGGATGCCAAGGGTCGAAACCCGTTCGTGAAGAACGCCGGCCGGCACGCTCAGAGGTCGAAGAAGTGGCACCTGGCATCCTGCGACTGCAGCTTCCTATATCGCTGCCAGGTCTGGGCCATGTCAACTGCTACGCCATGGAGGACCACCGCGGCGTCGCCCTGATCGATCCAGGACTCCCCGGCCCGCAGACGACCCTTGCACTACAGAAACGCCTCAAGTCGGCCGGCATGTCGCTGCGCCATGTGCACACGGTTGTGATCACACATTCCCACCCGGATCACTTTGGCCAAGCCGGGATGTTGCGTCGTGTTGCCGGCGCCGACGTCATCACCCACCAGAACTTTCGGACCTTCCTCGACCCTGTCGCCGAAGATGACGATGTCGATCTCGACGCCACACCAACGACATCGCAGGAACGGGCAGCGAGATCTGAGTGGGATGAAAAGGCCATGGTCGATGCCGCGAAGGGTCAGGTTGTCGATCACGGGCCGCTGTCGCCTCACACCCCCTGGGGCGGGTCGCCCTACATGATCCCACGCCATCGGCA
The DNA here is from genome assembly GCA_937976305.1 of uncultured Acidimicrobiales bacterium. Lineage (GTDB taxonomy): Bacteria > Actinomycetota > Acidimicrobiia > Acidimicrobiales > SZUA-35 > CALEWY01. The sequence continues at coordinate 54,628 of CALJSB010000053.1, read as the reverse complement.
AGTGAAATACAAGATCATGCAGTTCACGGCTGGTCGTCTCATTCCGACTCCTTCACCGACCAGGCGTGTGGTTGATGCAGAGGCGATCGAACTCGGCGGGCGAAGTTGGGTGTCAGTCCACACCCCTGGCCACACGACCGATCACCTGTGCCTCTATGACCCCGATGCCAAGGTGATGATCAGCGGCGACCACGTGCTCCCGACGATCACACCTCATATCTCGGGCATGGGGCTCACGGCTGATCCGCTCGGCGAGTTTTTCGAGTCTCTCGACCGCATGGACAACTTCGCCGATGTGGCCACCGTGCTCCCGGCTCACGGGCTCGAGTTTGCTGACCTGCCGGGTCGGGCGAACGACATCAAGCGTCATCATTACGAGCGACTCGACACACTGCGCGAATCGTCAGACGAGATCGGGAAAGGCACCGTGAGCGCGTACATGCGTTCGCTGTTTGCCGAGCGCTCGTGGGGACCGATGGCCGAGAGCGAAACATACGCCCACCTTGAACATCTTCGCCTCGCCGGTGAAGCCGAGGCCGACGGATCTGGCGCCGAGCTCACCTACGAATTCGGCTGAGGAACCGGCAAAGAGTGGCGTCACTGCCACCCAAAGTGGCGACAACCGCGCTCCGCACCCAAAACTTCGTGACATCGTCAGATCGGACTCGTTGCTCACGCTGCGTGCGGATAGTGTCCGAATTGGGCACAGCGAGTGGAGGCATATTCGTGACTTTTTCCCTCAATTCTGGTCTTCCAGAAACCAGCAGCGATTTTGTAGTGCATCGGTCCTCATTTCTTCGAGCGCTTGCCGCGCTTGCAGTCATCAGCGCCACGTTGGTCGGCTTCGCCGGAGCTGCGTCAGCGCAGACCGAAGGCGAGACCTGCACCACCGTCCAATTTGGCGGCGCCATCGATTCGATCGGGCACAACTTGCTCAATCCGGCGTTCCCCGTCACTCCAACCATTCCGGTTGATCTGCCAGCAGGCGAGGTGAGCATTCCTGAAGCCATTTCGACCGACAGCTACCCATCCCGAGTCGACGTCACCCAGACCTCAGAGATCTGGGTCGTCGAGTTCATCGGAGCCGATGGCAGCGTTGTTGGTACCTCAGCGCCGACCACCGACGTGCCCGACATGGTTGAGACCGGCGAGTGGGTTGGCCCACTCGGCACCGTCACCCTCACCGCACCAGCCGTGGGAGTTCGTGCCGCACACCGTCCCAACGAGACCGATCAGGTCAGCCCCCACTCGGTAAATGCGAGCGAGGTGACGATCTGTACCTCGGCGCCTGACGCTCCCGTGTGCCCGACGAATGCGGACGGCACCCCAGTCGACCCAACCGACCCCGACTGCCCAGACGAAGAGGCACCCGCCTGCCCAACGGGCGCTGACGGCACCCCAGTCGACCCAACCGACCCCGACTGCCCGCAAGAGCCGCTGAATCCCGACCCACCACCGGCGCCGGCGTGCCCGACCAATGCGGACGGCACCCCAGTCGATCCGACTGACCCCGACTGCCCACAGGAAGAGGCACCCGCCTGCCCAACCAACGCAGACGGCACCCCAGTCGACCCAACCGACCCCGACTGCCCAGACGAAGAGGCGCCGCTCAACCCGGACGCCCCGCAGCAGCAGAGTCCCACGTCGGACCAGCCAACGACAGACCAGCCAACGCTGCCGGTGACGGGCGCTGAGACGTCGGTCTTCGTGCTTGGTGGCCTGTGGCTGCTTGCCGCCGGCACCGCTCTGGTGATGTTCGGCAGCAGCCGCAAATCACTACTGCGTTAGCCACAAAGGCTGGCACACTGGCGACCTGACTGAGATCGCCACATTCGCCGTCGAGGCTGTCGGACTGACCAAACGGTTCGGCAGCTTTGTCGCGGTCGACCACATCGACTTCGCGGTCGCTCCGGGTGAAACCTTTGGTTTGCTCGGACCCAATGGTGCCGGCAAGAGCTCCACCATGAAGATGGTGAGCACGGTGAGTCCGCTCACCGAAGGAACGCTCTCGATTTTTGGCCGTTCGCCCGATCGTGAGGGCCGCGAGATCCGCCAACGTATGGGAGTCGTACCGCAGGAGGACAATCTCGACCAAGAGCTGACCGTCAAAGAAAATCTGGTCATCTATGCCCGCTACTTCGGCCTGAGTTGGTCGGCGGCGAAGGCTCGGGCAGATGAGCTCCTCGAATTCGCCCAACTCGCTGATCGGGCTGATGCCAAGGTCGATCCGTTGTCGGGTGGCATGAAGCGCCGACTCACGATTGCCCGGTCGCTCGTGAACGAGCCCGAGCTCGTGCTGCTCGATGAGCCAACCACTGGCCTCGATCCTCAGGCCCGACACCTGCTCTGGGAGCGCCTGTACCGGCTGAAGGAGCAGGGGGTCACCTTGCTGCTCACCACCCACTACATGGACGAGGCCGAGCAGCTCTCTGACCGGCTTCTCGTGATGGACCAGGGCAAAATCGTCGCCGTCGGCTCGCCGACTGAGTTGATCGCGGAGCACGTCACCAAAGAGGTGCTCGAGCTGCGATTCGTCGACGGCACACCGACAGAGCTCAATGCGCTCGGGCACCGCACCGAACAGCTTCCCGATCGAGTGCTCGTCTACGTCGACGATGGCGACGCCGCTCTCTCACACATGTACAACGAGGGCGTTCATCCAACCGGGAGCCTGATCCGGAGGGCAACGCTCGAGGACGTGTTCCTGGCCCTCACCGGCAGGTCGCTCAATGAGTGACGCCGGTTCAACCCTGCCCACCGGTTCGACTCCAGCAGTCGCGAGCAGACCGTCTTTCGCTGCCGGCGTGATTCCATCTGGACGCTCTTCGCTTTGGCACTTTCTCGAGCACCAGTTCTCTCGCTACCGAACCACGTGGCGCCCCACGATCGTGAGCGGGCTCATCTCGCCCGTGCTGTTCCTGCTCACCATCGGGTTCGGTCTCGGGTCCCAGATCGACGACACGTCGACCCTCGGCACTGACGACTATGCCGCATTCGTCGGGCCCGGCGTGTTGGCTGCGGTAGCGATGTTGCAAGGCGGCCAGCTCGGACTGTGGCCAACGCTCGGAGCGCTCAAGTGGGAGGGCACCTACCAAGCGGTTCTGTCGACACCCCTGACAGCAACCGAGCTGGCCACCGGTCACATTCTGTGGATCGGCTTTCGGATCACCGTTGGGTCGAGCCTGTACGTCTTCGTCCTTGCCTTGTTTGGGCTCGTTACGAGTCCGCTCGCCGTTCTGGCACCGCTGGTCGCCGGCATGGTCGCGATGTCGTTTGCCGCGCCCGTCAGCGCATTCTCGGCCAGCCGCGACTCTGACGAAGGTTTCTCGCTCATCAGCCGTCTCATCTTCACGCCGCTGTTCTTGTTTTCGGGTGCGTTCTTTCCGGTGTCGCAACTGCCGGTCGTCGTGTCCTGGATCAGCAGAGTCACCCCGGCTTGGCACGGTGTCGAGGTGTGTCGCCATCTGATCAATGGCGAGCTCGATCCGCTCAACGATCTCATACACGTGGTGGTGATCCTCGCCTGGATTCTCACCGGGTGGCTGGTGGCTCGACGGACCTTCACCAATCGGCTCTCGGCATGATCGCCCTCCGGCAAGCAGCTCGGCTTCCCGAGTCGGCGACTCGATTTCCGGCCCGCCACGTGTTCGAGCGCAATGTGCTGTCGTACCGACGGTTGTGGCTGGTTTTCGTAGCTGGCTTCATCGAACCGGTCTTCTATCTGCTTGGACTGGGGGTCGGCCTCGGCCAGCTCGTCGGTCAAGTAGAGGTTGACGGCATGAGCGTCGAGTACGCGGCCTACGTCGCTCCCGGACTTATTGCGTCATCAGCCATGAACGCTGCCGTGTTCGACTCGACGTTCAACTTCTTCTACAAGCTCAAGTACGCCAAGACCTTCGATGCGATGTTGGTGACCCCGCTGCGGCTCGGCGATGTGGTGAGTGGCGAGGTTGCGTGGTCGATGACCCGCTCGGGCATCTACGCCGCCATCTTCTTGGGCATCGCCACAATCTTGGGTCTTGTCGAGAGTTGGTGGGCCCTCCTCACGATCCCCGCAGCCCTCCTGATTGGTATTGCGTTCTCAGCCGTCGGCACCGCCCTCACCTCGTTCATGCGGTCTTGGCACGACTTCGACTACATCCAGCTGGGGCTCCAGCCGCTGTTCTTGGCCTCGACCACCTTCTTCCCTCTGTCGGTGTATCCCGGTTGGGCCGAGCCGCTCGTCCAGGCCACGCCCCTCTACCACGGCGTCACGTTGTGTCGGAACCTCGCCTTCGGGGCTCAGGGCTGGGGCGATCTCTGGCATGTTGGCTACTTCGTCGCAATGGCCGCTCTCGGCGTGGCGTTCACCAAGGGTCGTTTGCGCACGCTGCTGATGGACTGACTTCTCAGCACCCAGAAGTTCACAGCCTGGCTGCCTCACGAACTCTCGCAGCGGTAGCGGGGTTGGGTAGCGTGATCCCATGGCTGATTTCGACTTCACGGACCTCCTTCCCCTCGGCGAAGACACCACGCCGTATCGCCAGCTCACCTCCGACGGCGTCGAAGTCGTCGACCTGGGCGGCACCGAGTTTCTGAAGGTCTCCAACGAGGCAATTCGCGCCTTGACGGCAGAAGCCATCCGCGACATCTCACACCTGCTCCGCCCTGGCCACCTGCAACAGCTGGCCAACATCCTCGACGATCCCGAAGCCTCGGCCAACGACAAGTTCGTGGCCACCGAGCTCCTTCAGAACGCCAACATCGCATCGGGTTTTGTGCTTCCGGGCTGTCAGGACACCGGCACAGCGATCGTGAAGGGCAAGAAGGGCCAGTTCGTTCTCACCGAGGGCAACGACAAAGAGCCGATCTCCCAGGGCATCTACGACACCTACCAGAACTCCAATCTGCGGTATTCGCAGATGGCACCGATCTCGATGTGGGAGGAGCAGAACACCAAGAACAACCTGCCGGCCGAGATCAAGCTCGAATCGATCACGGGTTCCGCGTACAAGTTCATGTTCATGACCAAGGGCGGTGGCTCAGCCAACAAGAGCTACCTGTTCCAAGAGACGAAGGCGCTCCTGAATCCCACGAGCCTGCGGGCGTTCCTCAACGAGAAGCTTCGGCTCATCGGCACCTCGGCGTGCCCGCCGTACCACCTCGGGCTGGTCATTGGCGGTACGTCCGCGGAGCTCGCAGTTGAGACGGCCAAGCTCGCGTCGACTCGCTATCTCGACTCACTGCCAACATCGGGTTCGGCCAGCGGACACGGTTTCCGCGATCTCGAAATGGAAGCGGAAGTGCTCGCCCTCACTCAGGAGTTCGGCATCGGGGCCCAGTTCGGCGGCAAGTACTTCTGCCATGACGTCCGGGTGATTCGTCTGCCCCGACACGGTGCCTCGCTCCCCGTCGGTCTCGCCGTCAGCTGTTCGGCCGATCGTCAGGCCCTCGCCAAGATCACCGCCGAGGGTGTATTCCTCGAGCAACTCGAAACCGATCCGGCCAAGTACATGCCTGAGGTGACCGAGCAGGATCTGGGCGCTGAGGTCGTCAACATCGATCTCAACCAGCCCATGGACGAGATCCGCAGCGAGCTCACGAAGCATCCCTACAAGACCCGCCTCTCACTCACGGGAACGCTGGTGGTCGGGCGCGACATCGCTCACGCCAAAATCAAAGAACGTCTCGATGCAGGCGAAGAGATGCCGCAGTACCTGCGAGAGCATCCGATCTACTACGCCGGCCCGGCCAAAACCCCTGAGGGGTACGCCTCCGGCTCGTTTGGCCCGACAACGGCTGGACGCATGGACAGCTACGTCTCGCAGTTCCAGGCCGCCGGTGGGTCGATGGTGATGCTCGCCAAGGGCAACCGCAGCCAGGACGTCACCGACTCGTGCAAGCGCAACGGCGGCTTCTACCTGGGCTCAATTGGTGGGCCAGCTGCTCGCCTGGCCAAGGACTCGATCCGCAAGGTCGAAGTGCTCGAGTATCCCGAACTCGGGATGGAGGCCATCTGGAAGATCGAAGTTGAAGACTTCCCCGCCTTCATCGTCATCGACGACAAAGGCAACGACTTCTACGCCGAAACCGCCCGCCCCGTCGACCTCAAGCTCTGACCCACGAACCCTTCTTCCGGTTCTGGAGTGCCCCACCGGCGTTTCCGCCGGTAGGGGCCTCCAGAACGACAGGAAATCGGGCAATCCGGCGGCGTCGCGACTTAGGTGGCGATGGTGAGACCGCCGTCGACCACCATCACCTGGCCGGTGGTGTACCGATTGCGGACGAACGCCAGCACCGCCTCGGCACAGTCATCTGGCGTTGCTGACCGTGGGATCGGCGACATCTTGGCCACCGCTTCGTGCTGAGCGTCCCAGTCCTCGGTCCATGGGGTCGCCACGAGGCCAGGCGCAACCGCGTTGAAGCGGGTCGGGCCATGGCTCTTCGCCAAGAGTGCCGTCATCTGGTTGAGCGCTGCCTTGGCCATCGAGTAAGCGATGGAGCTGCCGACTGGTCGAACACCAGCGATCGAGGTGATGGTCACGACGTTCCCATCATCGGACGCCGCAAGGAGAGGAACGGCAGCCTTGGTGAGCCACCAGGTCCCGAACACGTTGACGTCGAAGGTCTTGAGAAAGATGTCGTCGGTGAGTTCGTCGAGCTTGCGGTGAGGCACGACCGTTGTCCAGCCAGCGTTGTTCACCAGGATGTCGAGCTTGCCGTATGCATCCATGGTTGCATCCAGCAGCGCCTGCCCCTGGCCTTGATCGCTGATGTCGGCCTGCACATACATCGAGGTGCCGGGCAGCGCGTCAGAGACGGCTTGGCCAGCTTCGACCGACGACGACGAGTTGACGACGACCGTTGCCCCGAGGGCCGACAGTCGCTGGGCCGTGCGTTCGCCAATACCAGACGACGAGCCGGTGACAATGGCGACCCTGCCTTCGAGCTCTTGGCTTGGATTCGCTGATGTGGTCATGAGGTGCTCCGTTGTGGCAGCGAACGCTGCGTTCGACGCGCTTGTTAACGTTTCAGACCTGACCCCTAGGAAGGGGTGAGGGCGTGGGTGGCGAGAATCAGGGCGAGGCAACGGGTCATCTTCTCGGCGTAGGGGACGTGAAGAAACTCGTTGGGACCGTGAGCATTTGACTCTGGGCCAAGAACACCGGTGATCACAAACTGGGCAGCCGGAAACTTCTCGCCGAGCATCCCCATGAACGGGATCGTCCCACCCTCGCCGTAGAGCCGCATCGGCTTGCCGAACACGGTCTCGCTGGCATCGTTGAGCGCAGCCGCCAGCCACGGCTCGAGGTCGGGTGCATGCCAGCCATTTGCGAGCTCGGGATGGCCGAGCGACACGGCGGCGCCATACGGCACGTCGCTGGTGAGCTTCGCTTCGAGTTCGGCGAACACCTCAGTTGCTTCAGCCGTCGGCGGAATCCGCAGCGACAGGGCGAGTGTGGTGTTTGGTCGTAATACATTGCCGGCCCGAGCGGTCGGCGGCAGACCATCGGCGCCCGTCGTCGACAACGATGCCCGCCAGGTCTTGTTCAACAGCGCCTCGGTGACATCGTCGGTCACGGGGCCCGCCCCCTCGACAAACGGAGGCCCTTCGAGAGCGAGCGAACCGAGTTCGTCCGCAACCGCCCTCGCTTCGTTCACCCGATAGTCGGGGATGTCGACTCGGGCCGCGTCGATCAGCACCTCACCCGATGACGAATCTTCGACCCGGTCGAGCAAGTGACGGGCGATGCGGAACGTCGAGGGCACCACTCCCCCGGCCGAACCTGAGTGGAGGCCCTCGGTCACGATGTCGACCGACATGTTGGCGCCAACAAGGCCACGCAACGACGTGGTGAGCCACATCGTGTCGTAGGTCGCGCACCCGGAGTCGAGACACAGCACGAGGTTGACGTCGCCCAACCGATCAGCGAGGGCGTCGATGTGAGCGGGAAGGTCCGGGCTGCCTGACTCTTCAGACGCTTCGACCAGCAACATGCACCGGCTGTGCGAGCCGCCGCTGGCCTGCACGGCCTCGATGGCGGTCAAGCTGGCAAAGGCGGCATACCCATCGTCGGCCCCGCCTCGGCCATAGAGGCGATCGCCCTCGCGCACCGGCTTCCACGGGCCGAGATCATCTCGCCACCCGGTCATCTCCGGCTGCTTGTCGAGATGGCCATACAACACGACGGTCTTGTCGGATGCCGGCTCGGCTCCGCTCGCTACAAAGGCATCGATCTCACACACGATGAGAGGGGTGAGGCCCGGGAGACGCTGCACATCAATGGTCATGCCCTGCACCGGGCGGGTTCTGAGCCACTCGGTGATTTGGGTCACTGCGGCCTCGATGTGACCGGCCGACTCCCACTCGGGATCAAACGACGGCGACAGCGCCGGGATCTTGATGTAGTCGATCAGCTGGGGCTCGAGATCGTCCTGCCATTGGGCCGCAATCAGATCATCGGCGATCTGCAGATCAATCGGTGGACTACTCGGGGAGGGCATCACATCGCTCCAGGGAATCGAAGTACTTGGTGTAGAACGTGTCGGTGAGCTCGCCGGTGAGCAGCACGTCGAGGTCCGACTCTTCGAGGGAGTCGACCAACTCATCAGCGGCACACTCAGCATCGGCAGTTTCGATACCGGAGGCTTCGAGCTGGCTTACCAGCGAAGCTTCGACGCCCGACCGCATCCCGCATCCGAACTCGGCTCGGAACTGGGCTTCTTCGAAGTCAGCATCGAGCCGCTCGGCGGCGAGCTCTTCTTCCAAGCCGGTGAGCGTGTAGCCGTCGACGAGTCGATCGACCACGCACCCCGCTTGTTGGCGCGACGCGTCTTCGTTCGTGGCAACGAACGAATCGATGGCTGCCTCCCGAGTGAACTCAGCAGCGCATGCCGCGAGCCCAAGCGCAGCGACGGCAACCACGGCCAGAGCGAATCTGCGCGTGTTGACGCCGCTGACGTGCGACCTAGTTGATCTGCTTTGCCATGCCGTCCCAGTACGGGGCCCGAAGCTTGTATTTCTGGAGCTTGCCGGTGGCGGTGCGATCGAGGGCATCACGGAACTCTACGGTTGTGGGGCACTTGTAGTGGGTGAGCCGGTCCCGGCAGTAGTCGATCACGGCTTGCTCAGTGAGATCAGCACCGGGCGACGTCACGACCAGCGCTTTGACCGTCTCACCCCATTTCTCGTGGGGCACACCAATGACGGCGACTTCGGTGATGTCGGGGTGCGAGAAGATCGTGTCTTCGACCTCGATCGAGCTCACATTCTCGCCACCAGAGATGATCACGTCCTTCTTTCGGTCGGTGATCGTGATGTAGGCGTCATCGCCGATCACACCGCCGTCGCCGGTGTGAAACCAACCACCGTCGAGCGCCTCGTCTGACGCCTCGGGGTTGTCCCAGTAGGACTTCAGGATGTGATTGCCCTTGGCCAGCAGTTCACCGTCGGGCGCCGTCTTCATCTTGATGCCGATCGACGGCACGCCAGCGCGCGAGAGCCTGGTTGCCCGCTCGGAGGGCTCGAGCTCATCCCACTCTTGCGGAGCTCGGTTGATCGTGATGAGCGGAGCGGTCTCGGTGAGGCCGTAGATCTGGATGAACTCCCAACCCAGCTCAGTTTCGATGCGCTCAATGGTCTTGGAGGGTGGCGGGGCCCCAGCAACGACGATACGCACTCGGCCCTTACCCGGAATCTCGCCGTCCCAATCGGCTGCTGCGTCGAGCACCGCGGCACACACAGCTGGTGCGCCACACATGAGGGTGACACCGTGCTCTTCAACCCGGCGCAAGATCTCGGCGCCGTCGACCTTACGAAGGACGATGTTCTTCACGCCCATTCCCATGACCGTGTAGAGCATTCCCCAGCCGTCGCAGTGAAACATCGGCAGGGTGTGCAAGTAGACGTCGCGATCGTTGACACCGACGTGCCAGCCGAAGGTCACCGCATTGGTCCAACGGGCTCGGTGGGTCTGCTCGACCCCCTTCGGGCGCGCCGTTGTCCCCGAGGTGTAGTTGATCGAGGCGGTTCCGTCCTCGTCTGGTTCCCAGGCCTGAGGTGTGCCCTCGCGCCCGTACCAGAAGCCATCGCTCTCATCACCAATGACCCACTTGTGCTTGCAGTCGATGTCGCCGAGCTCGTCAACGAGCTCGGGATCGATCAGGAGTGCCTCGGCGCCACTGTGCTCCACGATGTAGGCGACCTCGTCTCGGCTGAGACGGAAGTTGATCGGCACGAACACCCGACCATTGCCGCTGACACCGAAGAACATCGTGAGCAGTCGACCTGCGTTGTGGCTGACCATGGCGACCCGAGCGCCCATCTCGAGCCCCAGTTCGTCCATCGCGACGCCGACCTGTCGACGAATGTCGCCGAGCTCGGCAAAGGTCACCTCGCCGAGCGATGGCGCAGGCTGGTCGGGTTCATCAACGATGGCGACGCGATCGGGATACACGTTGACCCCCCGATCGAGGAAGTCATTGATAGTCAGTGGCACCTTCACAGCGAGTTCCCCCTGAGAACAAATGTGCGCAGGCTCACCAACGCCAACGCAGCTAATGGAGTATGAGCAAGGTAGTCCAGAGGCGCTTCAGAACCCAGCCCTGTCCCAGGAGCCAGCACTGCCCTCAATGAGATGGCCAGGCCGAGACGCCTCTACTCGAGGATCGCTCGTGATTCCGGATCGGTGATCCACGCCACCCACGTGAGCAGTGGCTCGTCGTGGGTCTGCATGCCGTGAATCTCGTTGTGGTCGTGGACCATGACCGAGCCAGGCGGCCGAGGTGTCCACACTCGGTCGCCGTTCAACCAGTCGGCCGTGCCCGAGATCACGCTGTAGACCTCGACCGCCGCGTGAAAGTGGCCGGGATAGTGAATGCCAGGAGCCTGAAGCGAGAAGCCCAGCAGCAGTTCGTCCGAGGCAAATGGGCCAAACGGAAAGTCGTCTCTGGCCATTCCCGCAACGAGGGCGAAGGCGTAGCCCGTTCGCATCTCGTCGACGTATTCGTTGTCGGTCACCGATTCGTAGGCAAGCTTCCATGGAATATCGGTGACGTGCCGCTGCAGGGTTTCCGCCAGGTCACGAGTCGAATCGGGAGCGTTCGCGACGGCCCGTTCCAACCACTTCTCGACGACCGGCTGGGTTTCTTGGTCCGCAGGCTGCCGAAGGCTGAGCCCGTCGACCAACTCGACGACACGTTGCACCCGTTGGTCGCCCGTCGCCTGGAAGTCAACCGTGGCTTGGCGTCTGAGTGCAGCCAGGATCTGGTCTGCACCGGATGATGACGTCGACGGTGCTGAGTCGGACATACCCACCTCTCGTTCAGATGGGCAACAGATTATCGATCTCAGAGGTCCAAAACGAAGTGTCCTCCGGGACCGGGTTCGACTCGCAGCTCTCCGCCGTGCGCTCGCGCGATCCAGCGGGCCAGCGGCAGGCCCAAGCCATGGCCCGGCGATGTCGGACCTGAACGGAACCGCTCGAAGACGCTCTCGATCTGCGCACCATCGATGCCGGGACCCTCGTCGTCAACCGTCACCTGGCGTGGGCTCACCGAGATCTGAGCTGGCGTGTCAGCTGTAGCCCCGCCGTGGCGAATGGCATTCGTCAACAGGTTGGTGATTGTCCGCCGCAGCAGGCTCGGATCGGCGTCAACGATCAACTCGTCGTCGTCACCCACCACAACGATGACAAACGCCGGATTGTCATCGACAACAGCCTCGACGAGCAGGTCGAGACGCACGGGTTCGGTGCGGAGCGTCATTCGGTCGGCATCCATTCGGGCCAACGTGAGCAAGTCGTCGGTGAGTTGGGCTGCTCCCCCAGCGAGCTCAGCCACTCTGGGCAGCGCTTGCTCAGATCCTGTCTCGGCCGTCGCTCGGATGGCAGCGATCGGCGTGCGCAGCTCGTGTGCGGCATCGGCGAGAAAGCGCTCCTGTTGGGCCAGGGCCCGAGAAGCCGGCTGAATCGTTCGACCCGCAACGAACCAAGCTGCGCCAGCCGCAGCCAGCGTGAGTAGCAGGCTGAGGGCGATCAAGTTGTTCCGGAAGTCGCGATGTGCCTCCCGAGAAGGTCCAGGATCGACGGCGGCCACCACTGCGCCCCGGATCTCGCCGCCCGACCGCACGGGTGCACCCCGAGCGAGCAAGGTGCGACCCTCGCTCTCGAGCTCGAAGGCATTGTCGACGCCATCGTCAATCACCACGTTGACCGCCTCGATACCCGTCTCTCGGGTCAGAATCGAGTTTCGGGTGAGGCGTAGGTCGTCTGTCGGATTTTCCAAGGCGATGCCCTTCTCATCGAACACCCCGATCATGTATTGGCGGTGTGCCTCGCCGAGGATCGGCTCTGGCACTTCCTCGAGGATCCGCTGGGCCATGACGTCACGGGACAGATCTCCGTTGTCGACCTGCAAGATCCACGACAGGTCGTTGTCCTCAAGCGCGTCAATCGCGGCCGGAACGAACTCGAGCAGTTCTTCGTCGGTGACCGCAGGCACTTCGTCCCAGAGCTCGAAATGATCGACGATGTGGTACTCGTCGTATGGCTCACGGAGGCCAACCACGACGCCATCGTCGAGGGGTCCGAGCGCTCGGAGATCGGGTGCGTTGTTCTCAAAACCGATCCGGCTTACCGCGAAGTTGGTCCTCTCGAGCATTTGTGTTTCGAGCGCTGAGGTTCGGCTCTCGTCATCAAGCCGGACCACCACTGCGGTGAAGGTCGCCAAAATCGTTGCCACCAGCAACACGATGAGCCCAGTGACCCGCCACCGCAGCCGTTTCATTTGTCGGCTGGCGGCTTCACCCAGTGGGTCGAGCCCCGCCGTACGGCGGGGCTTGTTCATCCCGCTACTCATGATCGGCCACCAGTGCCCGCTGCCGGTGGCGCAGGTTGCTCGCTCTCGCCATCAAGAACAAAGCCGACACCGCGAACGGTCCGGATGGGGTTGGGCTGGCCGAGCTTTCGCCGCAACGATGCCACGTGAGCGTCGACGACGTTGGACATCGGATCGTGATGTTCGTCCCAGCAGTGTTCAATCAGTTCGGAGCGCGTGACCGCGTGATCAGGCGATGCTGCGAGCTGAGTCAGTATGCAACGCTCCTTGCCCGTGAGCGGTAGAAGCACGCCGCCCCGCCGCACTTCGGCTCGGCCTCGATCAATCTCGAGACTGCCGAACGCGAGGACCGGGAGCGCCGTCACCCCTCGACGCCGGCAGAGCGCTCGCACACGGACGATCAGCTCATCCATAGCGAACGGCTTGATGAGGTAGTCGTCGCCGCCGACCTCGAACCCGTCCACGCGGTCTTCAACCGAGTCTCGAGCCGTAAGGAAGAGAACGGGAACCGATACCTCTTGCGCTCTGAGAGAAGCGACGAGGTCGGTGGTGTCGCCGTCGGGGACCATCCGATCGGCAACGACCGTGTCGTAGGTATTGATCGCAAGCAGTTCGTCGGCGTCACGAATGGTTGACGCCACATCAACCGCGAAACCATCGCCTCGAAGCGACTCATCAAGCGCAGCGCGGATGTCGCTGTCGTCCTCAATCACAAGAATCCGCACGCCGTCAGAGTACAACTCATCGGTCTCATCAAGCCCAGACGGAGCCGGGTGGAACAGGGTCACTCGAGGTCGTCTTGCAGCAACTCCCAGCAGTTGTCGCCGCCGGTGATGAGCTCATTGTTGTCGAGCTCTTCGACCACGAAACCGCTTGGAAAGCCCTCAAACAGCGGGCGGTCACCAGCTGACGCAACGCCACCACTTGCTCCCAAGCTGGGGACCAGAACGCTCTTGTACTGCTCTTCGGTGAGGAATCCTTCCCAGCGGGCGTCGTAGTCTTCGTCGCTCAAGCGTCCGTCATCCCACCGCAGCGAGATCTCTTGTTCGATTTCACCGCATTGCTGCTCAGCTGCGAGGTCGCCCGCCTCGACCTCGATCGAGACGGCCCGGGCATCTTCGGCGGGCTCACTCTCGGGGACCGACATCCCGGCCTGCTCCATCGAGTCCGCGATCGTCGCCTTTTCTGGAACAACCCCCTGGCCGCCGCTGGCCTCGTCGTCGGCTGATTCAGGCGGTGTCGTTTCAGCTGGTGCCGACTCAACGAGGGTTGATGCAGCTCGCTCCGGCACGTCGGGCACCTCAGCGGCAGAGTCCACGAGCAACCCGCCGGCTCGCGACCCGATCATCCAACCCGTCGTGATGAGCGCAATCACGGTGAGCACCGTGATCAACGGTTGATACGGGCGTGGTTCATCGATTGGCAGTGGCTTTGTCACGGCGCTTCCTTCAGGCGATCAGATCGAGTGGTGTGCGGGCACCGGGAACAACGAGCTCTGGATCAACGCCGAACGTGCCGTGCGTCAGACCACCGAGGTAGTCGCGAACATCAGTCGTGACGAGGAAGTTCAGGTCTCGATCGAATCGGTCAAGAGGTGAGGGTTCACCGTGATGCCCACCGACGACGCGAGGTCCAATCACGAACTGCACACCAGCCGAGCCATGATCGGTCCCTGACCCGTTCCAGTCGGGACGGCGGCCAAACTCACTCCGAGTCGCAATCACCACTCGATCAGCGTCGTCGCCGAGCGCCTGATGAAACCCTTCGATCGCTGCGTCGAGTTCGGTCAGCAACAGTGGAAGCGCAGCCTTCTGCGATGCGTGCGTGTCGAACCCGCCGTGCACAACGTGATACGCCCGGGTCGGCAACCCGCCAGTGATCAGGTCGGCGACCATCGACAGCCGTGCCGGCAACAAACCATCGCCCACCCACACATCGTCTGGAACCTCGCGATCACCCAGCAGGTCTGCCGCTGCCATCACGCTTTCGGGGTCGGTGACGCCGCCAATGCTGTCGGCAACGCTGCGAACCAACTGTTGGCTGTTGCGCACTTGCTGACCGAGCGACATGTCTCCTGACGCCGGCGCTCCCAGCATCTGTTGGTACGCGGCGACGATGCCAGGATGACGCTCGACGAAAGAGGCGCTCCATGGCAGGGCGCCATCGTCAGGGAGAGCCACGGCGCTCCAACCGTCCCCGTACATCGCCGGGCTCAGGTAGCCGATGCTCACACCCGCGAGCGGGTCAACATCGGTGACCGCGCCTTCAAGCGCTCGAGCGATCCAGCCGGTTTCGTCCGGCGACTCGGCACTCCCTCGGTTCCACATGTCGACGCTGGTGAAGTGGCTGAGTGAGTTGTCTTCGATCCCAACGCCATGGACGATGGCCAGGTCGCCCTCGTCCCAACGCCTCGCGAGGTTCGGCATAGTGGCATTGATGGCGTAGGTGTCGTCCAGCGCTATCAGCTCGTCGTCTCCCAACGCTCCCGCCTCGCGCAGGTCGCGGTACGCACCTTCTTGGTAAGGGACGATCGTGTTGAAACCATCAAGCCCGCCATCGAGTTCGATGACCACCAAGATCAGCCCCGCCTCCGCGATTGCTTGATCGAGCTGAGTGCCGGGAAGGTAGGCCACGGTGTCGCCGTCGGCGCCAGCGTCGAGTTGTGCGAGCCGTTCGATCGCGCGGGCGCCACCGAGCGCAGAAGCACCAGCCAACAGACCAGCGCTTCCCAGCTTGAGGAAACGGCGCCGCGAATCACGATGGGCATCAGGTAGTACGAGCGGATGGTGGTTCATGCGAGGGTCACTTCCGGTGAGGTAAAGGCAACGGCGAACGACGAGATGAGCGTTTGGTACGGATCGTCTCGCTGGTAGGCGGCGGCGATCGCGGCCTCGGTTTGCTTTGACCACTCCACAACCCCGAAGCGGCTCATCAGCTCGGCCGTCAATGCGCCCGGATTGTCGGAGAGGTCAAAGAGTCGGGCCGCCACCGGGTGCTCGTCATCGATCAAACCCCAGCCGATCTCGATGCTGGCGAGAAGCCGGCCTGCGGCCCGGTTGCTGTCGAGCCAGGATTCGTTGTGTGGCCAGCCAGCGACGTTCGGCGGATAGCCAATCTCCTGCGACATGGCTTGGGTCCAGGACGAAACAGCCCACGGAAACAAGAACGTGCGGTTGCCAGCTTCGACGTCGGCGTCGTGGCGATCGCTGGCTTCCTCCATTGTGAACGCAGCTTCGTCGAACAGCTCAAGGTCGAACCCACGCACGGTTCGGATGACCAGCTCAACCGGCTGCGAGATCAGCCCTTCCTTCACGTCGTCCTCGTAGAAGGCGTCGTGGATGAGCATGGCCCGCAGCAACTCGTCGATCCGCAGGTTGGAGCCAAATACATCTGCGAGCTCGGCGAGCACCTCGGGGCGAGGTGTCGTGCCGGCGAAGCGTTGCCAGAAGCGTCCGGCGATGAACTCGTGGCATTCGCGACGCTTCACGA
The DNA here is from genome assembly GCA_937976305.1 of uncultured Acidimicrobiales bacterium. Taxonomy (GTDB): domain Bacteria; phylum Actinomycetota; class Acidimicrobiia; order Acidimicrobiales; family SZUA-35; genus CALEWY01. The sequence continues at coordinate 38,323 of CALJSB010000053.1, read as the reverse complement.
TCAGGTCGATGATGTCGTCACCGTCGAAGCTGCCGGTGTTTCCGAGAAAGGTCTTCTCGCCGTAGTCGTGCCGGGCTCGTTCGAGCGTGACCCCAACCGGTCGGCTGCTGGTGCCCTCGAGATCCTCGATGCCGTACCCGGTAAATGCTCGCGCTGCGGCTACGACATCAGCCTGGGTGTAGCCGTTGCCCTCGCCCATCGAGAACAACTCGAGGAGCTCACGAGCGAAGTTCTCGTTGGGATTCCCGACCGCCGAGAGCCAAAGATCAAGCCAGACATTCATTGCCGGGTCTCGGGTGATCGCCTTCAAGATGTCGTCGAATCGGCCGAGGCCGAGATGACGCAACGTCAGGAACTGATGGTGCAACAGGTCGGGCGTGTCGACTTTCACGAGGCTCGTTGCAAAGTGCCCTGACCAGAACCACATCACCCGTTCGATGGCTGGTGTGGGTGAGGCAACGCACGAGCGAACGAACCAATGGGCGAGAACACCGCTGCCGTAGTTATAGGTGCCGGGCACCGTTTTGGGGCCGCCGAGGACGGGCGCGTTCGATCGGTCGTAGAGCTCGTCGACGAGAGCATCGATGCCGATGTCGACACCATGCTGAATCTCATCGGGTGTTCCGCCAAATGCTGCTCGACGCAGCAGGTGAGCCACGTTTGCGGGCGTCGCCGTTGGTGCCATGGGTCAGTTGTACGAATCTGACCGTGAAGGTTTCGTGAACCAGCTCTCGGACGACCCATTCTGGAGTCTGCTACCGGCGTTTTTGCCGGTAGAGGCCTCCAGTTCGGCGGTGATGCGTGCCAGCCTGTGAGAGCTTGCTTTCTCCCCAGTGCGTCGACGCGTAGTGTCAGAAAATGGACTTCCATCTCGCCGTCAACTTGGAGCGCATCTCACCAGAGACCGACATGCTCGCTGTGCGAGACCACACACTCGAGATGGTCAAGATGGCAGACGACGCCGGGTTTGCCGTTGCGTGGGCCGCAGAACATCACGCCCTCGAAATGACGATTGCCCCGAATCCGTTTCAGATCCTCACGTGGTGGGCCGAGCACACCACCAACATTCGGCTTGGGTCAGCGGTTGCGAACACGGCCTACTGGCATCCGATCAATCTGGCTGGCGAGGCCGCCATGGTCGACTTGATATCGAATGGTCGGCTCGACCTCGGCCTCGGTTCGGGCGCCTACCAGCGCGAGTTCGACCGCATGCTTCCTGGCGTGGCCCAGACCGACGGTTGGCGCTACATGCAAGAAGCACTGCCGCTCATTCGCGAACTCTGGGCCGGCGATGTCGAACACGACGGTGAGTTCTGGCAGTTCCCGAAGTCGACATCGTGCCCAAAGCCACTTCAGGACGATGTACCGATGTGGGTGGCGGCGCGAGCCCCCATCACCTTCGACTACGCCGTCGCCAACGACTGCGACATCATGAGCTGGCCGTTCACTCAGCCCATGTCTGAGGTCGAGGAGTACCGCAGTCGACTCGAGCACTCCATCGAGGCGGCCGAGGGCGAGTGGACCGGACAGTGGGCCGTGATGCGCCATGCTGCGGTCTATGAGACCGAGGCCGATCGTGAGGCTGCGCTGAGCGCCGTACGCCACGTGCTTGGGATGTTTGGCAACCTCATGCTCAAGAAGGGCGAGGTCATCGACGGCTTCCCCGAGCACATTCCGTTCTCAGAACTCGAAGGCAACGTTCGGGTCGATCCGGTGATGCTCGAGGAAAACCTCATGTTTGGCAGCCCCGACGAGGTCATCGCCAAGCTGAAGTCGTACGAGGCGCTCGGTATCGACTCGTTCATCTACTACGCCTCCATGGGCCTCGGGATGGAGCAGCAACGACGCTCATTCGAGCTCTTTGTCGATCGCGTGATCCCGCACTTTTCCTGATCTACCCTCACGGGGCTCGCACCGAGGACGCTGCATGAACGGAAGAGCGATATGACTGCTGAGATTCGACGCACGCTGCTGCATCACCAAGTCACCCACATCGAAGGGGGCAAGCCGGTTGACACACCCACCGAGCTCGTCGCCGCATTGGCGATCATCCGCAACCCGTGGTTCGGCCAGGGATTCGTCGAAGACTTGCGACCCGAGATTCGGAGCCATGCCCCTGGCCTCGGTTCGTTGCTCACCGAGATGATCCTCGACGTCACAGGCGATCGGCTCGAGGGATACGGCAAGAGTTCGGTCGTGGGAATGGGTGGCGAGATCGAGCATGCCCAAGCGATGACCCACACGCTGTTCTTTGGCAACCAGTACCGCAACGCCGTCAACGCGAAGAGCTATTTGGCGTTCGCAAACACTCGCGGCGCAGCCGGAACGCCGATGATGATTCCCCTGATGCACAAAGACGATGTCGGTCAGCGGTCGCACTATCAAACGATCCATCTCAACGTGCCCGATGCACCGGCCGACGACGAGATCATCATGGCGCTCGGCGCCTCCGTTGGCGGCCATCCGCATCACCGCATCGGAAACCGCTACCTCGATCTCGAAGAGATGGGCGGCGACGTCGACAATCCCGCCGGCGTGTAACCCGGGGTGAACACGGCGTTCGACGTTGCCGGGCCCGTCGAAGGGCCGGTGGTGGTGCTCATTCACGGGCTCGGCCTCTCGCGGCAGATGTGGGCGGATCACATCCCGCTGCTCGCCGATCAGTTTCGGGTCGTGACCTACGACTTGTACGGCCACGGCGAAACCGGACGCGCCGCGACGCCGGTTGACCTCTCGGCGTTCGCCCACCAGATCGTTGATCTGCTCGACCACCTCGGCGTACCGCACGCGCACATCGTCGGCTTTTCGATTGGCGGCATGATCAACCGACGCCTCGCGATCGATCAACCCGACCGAGTCGCTTCGCTTGCCATCATCAACTCGCCGCACGATCGCGGAGTCGAGGCCCAGAAGGCGGTCGAAGCACGAGCTCGGTCGGTAGCTGGCCAGGGGCCAATGGCGACGATGGATGCAGCGCTGTTGCGCTGGTTCACCCCCGGGCACCTTGCCGAGCATCCCGAACACGAGGCGGCCGTGCGGCGCTGGCGTCTTGAGGCTGACCCTGGGGGGTACGCCGAGGCAGCCTGGGTCCTGGCCAACGGAGTGCGGGAACTGATTGATCTGCCAACGGCACTGACGGTACCGACGCTGGTCATGACAGGCGAGAACGATTCAGGAAGCACGCCGGCCATGAGCCATGCGATTGCCGCTGAGATCGAGGGAGCCGAAACCGTGATCGTGGACGGACTCCAGCACCTGGGCATTCTCGAGCAGCCCACCCGCTACATCACGCCAATCCACAGGTTCTTGTCGAGGCTGCCCTGACCAAAACGTGACTCACCGCCGGGGTGTGGGCCGGCGGTGAGTCGTGTTGGGGATCTTGGGGTTGGTTGATCACACCGGCGAACATCGCCGGCGTGAAGACCAACCCTTCGTCTTAGGTCGCGGGTGTTGGCTGCGCTGCGGGGCTGCCGGGGCGAAGATCGACCGTCGATGCCCCCGGAGCCACCGTGGCACCGCTGGAGACCGGGACGGAGCCGACACGAGTCTCGAGGCCGTAGCCAGGGGCGCCGTGCTCAGCGATGTCGAGACCCATCATCTCTTCCTCTGCTGACACACGGAGCATTCCGGCAACCTTGAGGGCGCCGAAGAGGGCGCCGGCCACGATGAAGGTGTAGGCGGCGATGGCGAACCCTCCGACGACCTGATCAACGAGCAAGCCAGCGCCACCGCCGTAGAAGAGTCCCTCAGCGTCGGTGAGGCGTGAGGCTCCACCGTTGGTGGCAAAGAGGCCGGTGGCCACGAGGCCCCAGAAACCGCAAACGCCGTGGACCGAGAACGCACCAACCGGATCATCGATACCGGCACGCTCGATGGCGAGCACGGCGAAGGTCACGATCACGCCGGCGATGAAGCCGATGATGATCGTTCCGATGGCGGTGACTTCGCCGATACCCGAGCAGATCGCAACGAGACCGGCGAGCATGCCGTTGCCGGCCATTGAGACATCCGGCTTCTTCAGCACGATCCAGCTGGTGATCATGGCAGCCATCGCACCGGCAGCGGCAACGAGAGCGGTCAGTGCAGCAATGACGGGCACTGCCAGGTCAGCAGCGAGCTCGGACCCGGGGTTGAATCCGAACCAACCGACGAAGAGCAGCATGACACCGAGCACGGCCATCGGCATGCTGTGGCCAGGCATGGCCTGGGGCTTGCCGTCCTTGTACTTGCCGATGCGAGGACCGATCACGACGGCACCGGCCAGGGCTGCGAAGCCACCGACCATGTGCACCACGCCTGACCCGGCAAAGTCGACGAAGCCCATCTCTGAGAGCCAGCCACCGCCCCACTGCCACGACACCACCACGGGGTAGATCACGGCGGTGAGGAGAATTGAGTAGATGATGTAGCCCTTGAACTGCGTACGGCCGGCGACAGCACCCGAGACAATCGTGGCTGCGGCGGCGGCGAATGCAGCCTGGAAGAAGAAGTCGACAGACGGGATGAGTCCGTCGCCTTCTGTGAGCATGAAGCCCTCGACGCCGAAACCGGCGGATGCGATCCAGCCGTTGAAGTCGCCGGGATAGGCAATGCCATAGCCGACGACGAAGAAGGCGAGGAAGCCGATGCTGGCGTCCATGAGGTTCTTCATCATGATGTTCGAGGCGTTCTTGGCCCGCGTGAGACCAGCTTCGAGAAGGCCGAAGCCAGCCTGCATCAGCAGCACCAACACACCGCAGAAGAAAATGAAGATGTTGTCGAGCACTACTTGGCTTGCGGCGGCCGCCTCTTCTTGAGCAAAGGCCGGCCCGCTGAAGGCAAGTAGCACCCCCAAACTTCCAAGTGCTCCGGTCGCCAACTTTTTCTTCATCTTGCGTCCTCCCCAGGGGATGTACCTAACGTGCTTCTTGCACCGAGGAAGAACCTAGGGGGGCGGTGTTTCGCGTCTGTGTGTCCATCGTTACAGCGTTTTGACACGTGGGTTTCGCTGAAGTGCACGCCCTGTTTCGTGTCTGTTTCCGCTTACTGACGCCAGCCGCGAATGTGCCTGAGAAAGCGGCCTCAGGTGTCGCCAGCGAGGAGCTTGGCGCCGTATTCCTCGGCGGTGATGGTGCCGCCGTTCTCGTCCGCAAGGCCTTCGTCATCGGGATGCAGGTGCCCCTGCAACATGTCGATGCGTTTCCACGACGCAAAGGGCTGGTCACCGTTCTCGTCTGGCACGTACTTCGAGGTGGCCACGCGGGTGTGCTTGTGGATGTAGCGAGCGCAGTTCACAAACACGCTGGTGATCTCGACCTCGATCACCAACTTCGCGCCGGGATAGGCGGCCACCAACTGTTCGTCGTCTGTCCTGCTGGCGTTGCCCTGCACCCGGACCCTACTCGGCGTCTCGAAGTCGATGAACAACAAGCCGACCTTGGCGGTCTCTTCCATGTTGCCGACCGACAGGAACATCCCGTTGCCGTCATAGATCGGGAAGGCGAGATGTTGCGGGTCGATCACGGTCACGGTTCCAACGTCGCCGCCCTTGAACGACACCGTCGGCTCACCCCTGCCGTTGACCGTCGACAGAAAGAAGTAGTCGCGGCTCCCGACAAACTTCGCCTGGCTCTCGTCGAGTTCGTCGGCGACGATGGCTGCTTCCATCGTCGCTGCGAGTTCTTGACTGTTGAACTCCTCCTGAGCGTTGCGTTGCGACTCGGTGTAGAACCCCATGCTGTGTCCTTCTTCCTGGCAATCGTGCTTCCTGGGAATCGTGCTTCCTGGTAATCGTGCTGTCGGTGATCGTCTGACTCGACCGATCAGGCCGTGATGTCAGGCCGTGATATCGGCCGTGCCGAGCAGGCGTCGCAGCGCCGTCATTTCATCGGCAACCCACTGCTGTGAGATCGGATGGTCAGCAACAAAGCTGTTCGATCCGTGAAAGGCATACGGATACACCTTCAACTCAGTGGGCACCCCAGCAGCCATGAGCGCCCGGGCGTAGGCCAGGTCTTCGTCGAGGAAGATGTCATGCGCTCCGACGTTGAGGAAGGCCGGCGGCAAGCCGCTCAGATCATCACAGCGCGATGGCGCGGCATAGATGGGTGCGTCACCGTTGGCGCCACCTAGATACGCCGCCCAGGCCAAGACATTGGCCGAGTGATTCCACACTCGGCTGTCGTTGATCGACCGACTGCTTGGTGTCTCATTGCGGTCGTCCAACATTGGGAACACAAGCATCTGGCCGGCGAGATGCGGACCTCCGTGGTCTCGAGCAAACAAGGCGGTTCCAGCCGCGAGGCCGCCACCGGCGCTGGCTCCGCCGATCACGATCCGTTCGGCGTCGACGCCGAATTGCGCGGCATGCTCGGCGAACCACGCGAGGCCGGCGTGGCAGTCGTGAATGGGAGCCGGGTAGGGGGCCTCTGGAGCGAGTCGATAGTCGACTGACGCGATCACCACGCCGAGCTCGCGGGCCCACATTGCACACTTCAGGTCGTCGCTATCGACCGACATCAGCACCATGCCACCACCGTGGATCCAGTACAGAGCTGGGCCATCCGGTTGAGCATTTGCTGGCTGGTAGATGCGCACCAACACGTCCGGATCGCCATCTCGCCCCGGCGCGTGGTGATCGCTCAGCGTCACGTCTCCGGGAAGTGGTGGCGACGGCAGCGCGGCCAACAGGCCATCGAGCCCGGCTCGGGTGGCGTTGATGTCGGTCAGATCGAGGAGTGTCGGAGGAAGCATGGACACAACGGCGGCATGCATCTCGTCGAGCACTTCAGTGATGTCATCCACGGACGGTCCCCGTCAGACAGCGGCTAGTTCAGGAAGTCCGGCTCTTCACGCATGAGCTCGGCCCAGAACGGCTGGAATTGGAACCAACCAGCAGCATCGCTGCCCTGTTGCCGGTGACCGTCAATGCAGAGGTTCTCGGGAATCTCGATTGGCTCACCGGCAGCTTCGGCCAGCAACTGGCTCTGGCAGCAACGTTCAAGAGCCACGAACCACCAGATCGCGGCGTCGACCGACCCGCCGGTGGTGATGAGACCGTGGTTCTGATGGATCAAGCACTTCTTGTCGCCGAGTGCTTCGCCCATGGCCCGCCCCACTGCGGTGTCGAGCACGACGGCGCCACTCCCCTCGTTGCAAAGAGCGACGTCGTTGTAGAACGCCGTGGCATCTTGGGTGATCATCTTGAGCGGCTTGCCCAGCGACGAGAACGTGCGGCCGTACATCGAGTGGCAATGCGCGGCGGCCATGACGTCGGGCCGAGCCTTGTGAAGCTCGCTATGAATGGCAAAGGCAGCGGCATTGACCGGCTGATCGCCGATGACGACTTCGCCGGTGTGGTCGACGCAGATGAGGTCACTCACCGTCATGTGCTTGAAGTTCAGACCAAAGGGGTTCACCCAGAAGCGGTCGGGGAACTCAGGGTCGCGCACCGTCACGTGACCAGCGACACCCTCGGCGAGGCGCAATCGTCCCAGGGTGCGGAGCCCACCGGCGAGCCGCTGCTTGCGGTGCAAGCGCTCGGCTTCCATATCGGTGATCTCGGCGTTGAGTTCGGCCGTGAGGCCTTCGAGTGTGGGCTCAACGGTGTCAGTCATGGCAGCTCCCAAGGTTCGAATCGGTCTTGCAACAGTAATCCCGATCGACCATGTGATGCGATTCCCTTCGACGCGGCCACCGCCATGACATCATTGCGGTTCGTGGAGGCCACCTCGGCCGACCGGGAGGAACCAATGGAAAAAGTAAACGCTGTCTTCAGTGCGCTCGGATTCGGAGCGATGCTCACGCTCGCTGGCTGTGGTGGTGAATCCGACGTAGAAGCGTTTTGCGGCATCATGCTCGACCTCGAGGAGAACGACCCCACCGATGGCCTCGAAGAGGGAACACCGGAGTGGTTCGAAGCAACAACTTCGAGCGTCCAAGAAGCCGTCGATGCTGCCCCGGACGAGATCAAGGATGACTTCGAGGACTTCCAGGCAGCCTTCGAGCAGATGAGTGAGCTTGCGGAGGGTGACCCAGCTGACATCGACCTCGGCGAGATGCAGGAGATTCTGACCGGGGTCACCGAAAACGGCGAACGCATTGACGACTTCGTCGAAGCGAACTGCGAGGCCTAGCGACGAGGTCGCTCGTCCCTCCAGTCGAACCTGTTCAGCTCGCCCGTTCAACCGGGCTGTTCAGCTGGCCCGTTCGGCAGGTAGAGACGTGGCACCCGCCGCATCAGCGACAGCGTCAGCCACTACTTCGATCGGCATTGGTTGGCACAGGCCATAGCCCTGGGCGGCGTCGATCCCGAGTTCACGAAGCAAGTCGAGTTGTTCACCGCGCTCGACGCCTTCGACAACGACTTCGCGGCCGAGGGCCATTGCGAGTGAACGGATGGCGCCCAAAATCTGCACCTGGTTCGAGCTGCGCTCGATCTCGCTGATCAGCGCCTTGTCGATCTTCACGATCGACACCGGAAGCGCCAGCAGTTGTCCAAGCGATGAGTAGCCAGAGCCGAAGTCGTCAACCGCCAAGGTCAAACCTCGGTCACAGAGCTCCTCGAACAGTGTGACGCTCTGCGCGATCTCGGGCAGCATCGACGATTCGGTGAGCTCGACGATGACCCGGCCCGGTTCGATCTTGAAGCGTTCGAGCGCAGCGAAGATGCTCTCCGCCATACCGCCTTGGGCCACCTGCACTGGCGACACATTGACCGACACCTTGGCATCTGCAAGCAGCGGGTCGTCGCGCCAGATCTCGAGCGCCTCGCCGGCCTTGCGCAGTAGGAGCCCCGTTACTTCGCCAATGAGGCCAATCTCTTCAGCCATCGGGATGAACACGTCGGGGCTGATCGTCTCGCCTTCAACCGTCTGCCAACGGGCAAGAAGCTCGATGAAGTCGACGTCGCCGGTCTCGAGACTGAACACGGGTTGGGCGTACGCTTCGAGATTGCCGTCTCGGACGTCACGCCGAAGTGCCACCTCGAGTTTCGCCCGCTTGGACAGCTCTGAATCGATGTCGTCGGCGAACCGCTGGGCCCGACGTCGCCCTCGGCGCTTCGCAACATACATCGCCTTGTCGGCCTGGCTCATCAACAAGTCGGCATCGAATGGGTCGCTGTCAACCGCACAAATGCCGACACTGGCTGAGATCAAGGCTTCATCGCCGTGAGTCAGCGCGATGGGTTGTTCGAGCTCGTCGATGAGACGATCAGCAAGGTGATCAACTTCCTCGTCTGGCAACTCGCCATGGAGGACGATGAAGAACTCGTCGCCGCCGATGCGGGCGATGAGGTCGTCGTTTCGGAGCACGCCACGCAGCCGCTCGGCAGCCTCGCTGAGAACCGTGTCTCCTGCGGCGTGGCCGAATCGATCGTTCACAAACTTGAAGTGGTCGAGATCCACGAACATCGCGGTGGTGCGCTGCTGCTTCCAGCTCTCGAGTTCCTGTTTCGCGCCACTACGGTTGAGCAGTCCGGTGAGCGAGTCGTGGGCTGCGATCCAGGCCGACCTGTCTGCGCTGTCGGCGGCCCTGCGGCGAAGGCGAGACAATTCGAACCATCGCAAGCGGCTGTCTTCGAGATCGGTGGAGAGCACCACCAGGAAGAACAGCACACCCAAAGCCACTGCGAAGTCGTGAACTGCAGCGAGACCAAGCGATGTCGACAACAACATCGGGTACACGACGGTCGCGCCAAGCCCATTGAGCGAGGCCGTGCCGCCCACAGCTCTGGCACTCACCGCAAAAATCATTGCCAGAACCAACCAGCGATAGGTCAGTCCCCGCGATGACGCCGTGTCGACGAAGAGCAAGACGCCCCAGTTGAGCCCAATGATGAAGTGCCCGATTTCGGCCGAACGGGTAACACCGCTCGCCGTTCTGGTGAGCAACTGCGAGGGCATCCAGCTGAAACCAGGCAGAAAAACGAAGCTGACGAGGAAGACACATGCCCACGCAAAGAGTCGGGGATAGTCCGGCTCGAGCGGCAACGCCGACAAGAGAAACACCCAGACGGCAACCAGAGTCCCGATCGGAGGGATCCACTTGTTGGCCTCAACCGCCTCGTGTGCTGCGCCGAGTTCGGACGCGGGGCTCCGCCTGTCGTCGGAGAGCGCAGCGAGACCCATACAATCCGGTCGTCACAAAAATGGCTTCGCTTGAGGAAGTTGGGCAGGTTCCCCCCTCCAATTCGGAGGGGTCATAGACCAGCTGAATCAGCGGGCAACAGCCACCGTGCCCAGCCCAGATCTTGCACCGACCGACACCGTCGGATCGTGCCACCTTCGGAGACACCGTGAAGAGACTCAACGCAAGCATCATCGGCCTCGGATTCGGCGCCGTTTTGACCCTCACAGGGTGCGGTGGCGGCGACGATGGCGATACGCAGGCATTCTGCGCCACCATGCTCGAATTCGAAGAGAATGATCCAACGGCAGGAACCGAGCAAGGCACGCCCGAGTTCTTCGAAGCCACGATCGAGGCAATGGAAGAGGCCCGGGACGTCGCACCCGCCGAAATTCGGGGCGACCTCGAGGCCATGATCGACAGCTTCGGCCTGCTCAGCGAGCTCGACCCGACCGAGCTCAGCGCCCAGGAGTTCGAAGATCTTTCAAGCGACTTCGAAACGATCCAGGAGACCTCGAGCCGGATCGACAACTACATCGCCAACAACTGCGACAACTAGTGGTAGCGCTCAGCCGCTCGCCGCTTCAGCAGCCCGCTTGAGGCCAGCGATTGTGGTGGCAAGCATCTCTTCGGTGAGAGCGATTCGTTGGGTGAACTGCTCGTCTGTTGCCTCGAGCATCGCGGGCGACTTGTTGACGATCCACCAACGCTCGGTCAGCTGGGTCACTCCGTCTTCTGCGGGCTGCATCTCGAAGCTCCACCATGTGCGGTTGGCCTCGACCCCACCGACGACGAAGGTGAAGTCACGACCCCGATCGGCAGCGGCAACCTCACACTCGCGGGTCCACTCTCGCTCGCCGGCCTTGTTCGTACCGTCGAACCAGTCGCCAACCTCGCCACTGCCTTGCGTCCACACTCCGCCCGTCGCTTCCGGACTCCACTCCCCCATCCGACTGATGTCGGCAACGAGGTCATAGACCTGCGCCGGCGTGGCTGAAACGTCAATTGACGCCTCTCGAACGACAATCGCATCATCGGCGGCCTTCATGGCTCCGACCCTACCTCCCGATGATGCGGGGGGCAGTTCTCAGCCAATGAGCTCAAAAGCCGACAGGAGAGCTGTGCGACAAGCAGCTCCGCCGGTTGATGGCACCGTTTGGCTGAATACCGACCGCATCGGGCCGGAGGTTTGGCGCGGTCGAACCACGGTGTTGGCATTTTGGACCATTGGTTGTGAGAGTTCACGATCGCTGCTTCACCGGCTCGAACAGCTGCATCACAAGCGTGGCGGCGAACTCGTCGTGATTGCCGTTCACAGCCCTCGATTTGAGGATCAGCGAGACGTCGCTCCAGTCCGACGTGCCGTCGAACGCATGGGTCTGACGATCCCCGTCGTTCACGATCCCAAGCTGACTACCTGGGGCCGCTACAGCCCCCCGGGCTGGCCCGCCGTCGTCCTCATCGACCACAAGGCCCGAGTTGTCGCCTCGGGAGCCGGCGTCGGCACATCCGTCCTCAGTGAAGCCATCGACCACACGTGTCAGGTCGCTGCCACGAGGCGCTCAACCCACGCTGATGGCAAGCGTCGTTCAGCGCAGCCCCTGCCAATCCCGTCGGCCCTCCCCGCGTTTCCTGAGCCGAGCCTCGGTCGGCTGCAGTATCCATCCGGTCTTGCCGCGGCCGACACCACCGACGGAAAGTCTCGGCTCATCGCGGTTGCAGACAGCGGCAATGATCGCGTCTTGCTTCTCGACCTCGACTCGACGAGCGGTGAGGCCCATGTCGTGCATGAGATCGGCGGCTTGCACCGCCCAGCCCGCGTTTGTTGGATCGGCGAAGAAGCCATCGCGGTCTCTCTACCTGATCGCGGACGCGTCGTTGGCATCGACGTGGTCACCCAGGAGAAGTGGACGATCTCACGTGATCTCACTCGACCCATCGGGTTGATGATCGACATCGACGGAACGCTCGTTGTTGCCGACGCTGGCGCCGACCAACTGGTGCGGATCGTAGATCTCGATGGTGCCGACTCAGAGGACGGGCACGGTGCAAACCTCAAGAATCAGGGCGTGATCGCCGGTTCGGGCACCACGGGTTGTGATGACGGACCGGCGGGCAGTGCCACCCTTGCCCAACCTGTTGACCTCGTCCGAAGCGGCAAGGGAATCGCCTTCATCGATCTTGCGACCAGCGGTCTTCGAGTGCTCACCGACAAAGGCAAGGTCCTGACCTCGGGCGAGGCCTCCTTCCGCGAAGCCGGCCTTGTCGACGGGCCACTATCAAAGGCCATGTTCGATCGCCCCCGGGCCATCGCTCGCATGGCCGACGACTCGCTCGTGATCGCCGATTCAGGGACGAGTCGACTGCGGGTCGTGGCCGACCGGAACGTCTCGACTATCGGCGCCCGTGGTCTCAATCAGCCGGAGGCACTCCTGTCGTTGGGATCCGAGGTTCTTGTGGCCGATACCGGAAACCACCGGCTCGTCCTCGTCGATCTCGAGGCAAAGACTGTGCGCCCGATCTCAATCAACGGCCTCGTCCCTGACCTCGACCTGCCGATGGCAGCGCCTCAAGACGTGGTTTCGACCATCACGGTGCCCTGGCCGGTCGTCGGTGCAGGACCATGGGCCATCCAGGTCACAGGCGATCCAGATGGACTCATTGGCGAAGACCTCACCTTCGAACGCAGTGACCCGACCGAACCGATCTCCGTGCCGCTGGTCGGCGAAGATGGCGGCTCGATCGTCGTCACGGCAACCGGTACCGATCCTGTCGCTACTGCCTCGTATCGCATCGATGCGCTCGCTGCCAGCACGACGCACCGCATCCAACGACCGGCTGCGGACGAACCAACGGGTGGCCGGCTCGAAAAGCGCCGTCAGAAGAAGCGGGCGAGACAAGCGGAGAAGCACGCCATGAAGGACAGCACCCCGAAGTCGGTCGCATGACCACGTTGCTCGACACCAACGCGCTGCGTGCCATCGTGGCCGACGTTGGGCTCGATCAGCTCATGGACGAAATGACCGAGCGGCTGCGCCGCAGCTTCGCTGAGTTCGATGATAAGTCCGTGAGCACGATCACACGCACCGGCTTCTCCTACGACGAGCCCCAGTTCGGTTTGCTCGAGTGGATGCCCTCAATGGAAGAGGGCGAACGCATCGCCATGAAAGTGGTCGGGTACCACCCGGAAAATCCGACTGTCAACAAGCTTCCGAGCGTGATGGCCACCACCACATTGCACGACGCAACAACGGGCAGGCTGCTCGCCATCACTGACGCAACACTCCTCACTGCGCTCCGCACTGGGGCGGCTTCTGCCTTGGCCACCCGGCTACTCGCTCCAGTGGATGCCACGACCATGCTGATGATCGGCTGCGGGGCGCAGGCGGTCAGCCAGATCCACGCCGTCAGCCGGGTGAGGCCAATCGAACAAGTATTGATCTTCGATACCGACGACGTGGTGCAAGCCAGCCTCCGATCTCGGCTACCAGAGAGTGTTCGGGATCAGGTAGCCCTGCGACCGGTTCACGCTGATCAACTCAAAGACGCCCTGAGCCACGTCGATCTCGTGTGTACGGCGACATCGGTCGAACCGGGCGTCGGCAGCGTCCTTCCGGACGGACCGCATCGACCTGACCTGCACGTCAACGCAGTTGGGGCTGACTTTCCCGGCAAGGTCGAACTTCCGGCCGAACTCGTGCGGCGAGCTGTTGTGATTCCTGACGATGTCGACCAATGTTTGATCGAAGGTGAAGCCCAGCGGCTGGAGCGAGACGAATTGGGCCCGACCATCATCGAGTTGAGCAAGGAGCCGGAATTGGCCGAAAAGTTGGCCGGTGGTCTCACCGTCTTCGATTCGACTGGGTGGGCCGTCGAAGATCGCATTGCTGCGGAGCTTGCGCTCGATCATGCGACGCGGGTCGGCGTTGGCACCGACGTCGAACTCCAAGACTTCACCGCCGACCCCTACGACCCCTACGAGTTGGGTCGTTAGTTCTCGAGGTGTTTGACGAGGGTGACGACCTCGTCGAGTTCGTCGTCCCAGCTCGGCGGCTCGCCGGTGGGGATCAACACGAACTTTGAAAAGCCCTCGTCGATGAAGCGGTTCACGACAGCTTCGAGCCCGTCTTTGGTCGGGATGATGTCGTTCGGATCGGCGTCGGGATTCCGAGTCGCCAGAATGGTCTGGAAGGCCTCGCTCAACGGCTCATCAACGTTGCGGTACGGGATGAGGGCGCCGTAGTGCTCATCTTCGATCTCGCGCTCGTTCTCATCAGCAATCTGCTCGATCACCGTGCGAGCCTCAGCCACTTGACCCGGCGTGCAGAACGATGGCAACCAGCCGTCGCCATGTCGACCCACTCGCTTGAGTTCGAGCGGCGCGATTCCTCCGAGCCACACCTCGAGCGGATCCTGAACCGACCTTGGCCGGATGGTTACATCAGAGATGCTGAACCTCTTGCCTTCGTGGCTCACATTGTCCTCGGTCCACAAGCGCCGCATCAGTGGAAGCGCCTCGTTGAACCAGCCACCTCGGTCCTTACGATCGACACCAAAAGCTTGATGTTCGGCTGCATTGGCGACGCCGAGCCCGAAGGCTGGCAGCACTCGGCCATTCGACAACCGGTCGAGACTCGCGATCGACTTGGCCAACACGACCGGGTTGCGGCCCGGCAGGACCAACACCGACATGCCAACCTTCAGCTTCTTCGTGCGCCCGCACGCGAAGGCCATGCCCATCATGGGGTCGGGACAGTCACCACTCAGCCGTTCTGACAGCCACAGCGAGTCGAATTCGTTCCGCTCGAGCCCATCAACGAGCGCTCCAAAACGTTCTTGGTCATTCGTTGTCGTTCTCGTACCGAGCCCATAGCCAATGCGGATCTTCATGGTGTCAGCCTGCCTCATCCCGGGCATCGGGAACCAATGCGCCAGTCGACGGGCACGCATGGCTGTTGGGTTCGCCAGCGTGGGAGGCTCTACGGTGCAGACATGGTCGACTTCATTGATGGAACCGTCGATCCCGAGGCGCAAGCCCGGGGCGATCAACTCTTTGGTCAGATCTTCTTCACACCCGACGGCTACGCCGACCCCATCCCGTTCTACCAGTCGTTCCTCGACGAAGTCCCCGTTCATGTAAGCGGCTTTGGCGGCGCCATTTTGAGCCGCTACGACGACTCTCGAACCTTGCTGCGCGATCCTCGATTCGGCAACGGCGACGCTGGCCCTGGCTCGGCCTTTGGCAGCGACACATCGGAGGCCGGCAACTACCGACGTGAGATGTTCGAACGGCGCAAAGAAGCCCGGCCACAGTCGATGCTCGGCCTCGACCCGCCGGATCACACGCGACAACGAAGCCTCGTGAGCAGAGCGTTCACTCCTCGAACCGTCGAGAAGCTGCGTCCCCGCATTCGCGAACTTGTCGAGGGCTGCCTCGACGACTTAGCCGAAGCGGAAACCGGCGACGCTATGGAGCTCCTGGCCCTCCCGCTGCCCGTGTCGGTGATTTCCGAGATGCTCGGGGTGCCGCATTCCGATTGGCCAACCATCCGCGATCAAGTGACCGATGTGGTCGCTTCCCTCGAACCCTCGGCATCGCTCGAGGAACTCAAGAAGGCCGATGCAGCCTCGACCGTGCTGTGGCACTACTTCACCGATCTCGTTGAGGTTCGCCGGAAGGACCCTGAAGACGATTTGCTGTCGGCGCTCATTGCGGCGGCCGACGGCGAGGACAAGCTGACAAACGACGAGATCCTCGCGACAGCCCAACTTCTCTTTGCTGCTGGGGCCGAGACCACCACCAACTTGATCGGCAACGGTCTGCATCAGCTTCTCAAGCATCCCGACCAACTCGACAAGCTGTTCGCCAATCATGAACTCGTGCCGTCATTGGTCGAGGAGATCCTCCGATACGACTCGCCCGTGCAGCTCGATGGCCGAGCGTGTCTCGAACCTGCCGAGGTTGCCGGGCTGAGGTTCGAGGAGGGCGACCGTGTCCTCACACTTCTCGGAGCGGCCAACCACGATCCCGCCAAGTACGAGCGCCCAGACGACTTCGACATCGCCCGCTATCACGGACCCAACCCAGCCGAGCCCGTCATGAGCTTCGGATCAGGCATCCACTATTGCCTCGGCGCCAATCTCGCGAAGGTTGAGGGTCAAGAGGTGTTTGCGGGCTTGCTTCGACGGTTCTCGAAGATCGATGACGCCGGCGATCGGGTGTATCGCAACCGTCTGGTACTGCGTGGTCTCGAGGTGTGCCCGATCACCGTCAGCTGATCACCGGCGGCTGATCCGACGCAGCGGCGGCTCACTTTTCGGCACCACTTTGCGTGGTGGCAGCTGCTCGAGGACTGCAGCCGACGCTTCCGCGATCGACCGAACGGCGGCTTCGAACGGCTCTGATGTGGCAGCACTCGGCTCTCGAATCCCACTGATCTTGCGCACATATTGCCGCGCTGCAGCTTCGATCTCTTCCTCTGTCGCTGCGGGTTCGAGACCACGGAGAATGGTGATGTTGCGGCACATGGATCCAAGCCTCTCATGCCGCGCTCAGGGACGCATCGCTGACGCCGATTGAGAACTACCTCGTGCGCTCCTTTTGGGAGTGACCACGGGGTAAATTGGCCAACCTCAGCGAGGAAGACCTTTCAATGACGAGCGACAACCTGGGCGACCTAGGCGAAGGCATACGGCAATTGGCGCGGGTCCCCACCCTCCTCGTTGCTTGCGACTTCGACGGCACCGTTGCTCCCCTGGTCGACAAACCAATGGACGCCAGAGCAAACCGCGACTCCGTCGCGGCCATGCGCAGCCTGGCCGAACTCGGCAACACCCATGTGACGCTTATCTCCGGGCGCAGCTTGCGTGACCTCGCCACCCTGTCCCGCTTACCCGAAGAGATTCGCCTTGTCGGCTCTCACGGCAGCGAGTTCGATCTGGGATTTGCCTCACAGCTCAGTCCTGAACTGCTCGAGATTCGCCAACGCCTCACCCAAGCGGTGAAAGAGCTCGGCGACAAATACGACGCTCTCGTCGAAGAGAAGCCTGCCGGTGTCACGTTCCACCTTCGAGGCATGGACGACGAGACAAAGCAGGTCGCTCGCGACGAAGTCGTGCGCGGTCCTGCGGGGTGGGACGACATCCACACCCGCAACGGCCACGACATCATCGAGATGTCCGTCATCGAAACCAACAAGGGTTGGGCCCTCGACACCATTCGTTCACAGGTCGGCGCATCTGCGGTGCTGTTCCTCGGCGACGACGTCACCGACGAGGACGGATTCAAGAGCCTCGCCGGCCCTGACGTTGGTGTGAAGGTGGGCGAGGGCCAGACGGCTGCTCGCTTCCGGGTCAAAGACACCGACACGGTCGCTCAAGTCTTGGCCCTCATCTCCGAGCTGCGCAGCGAGTGGCTTCAAGGGTCAGGACTCACACCGATCCAGGACCATTCGATGCTGTCCGATCTGCGGACCGCAGCGATCATGACACCCGAGGCACGCGTGAGCTGGCTGTGTGCTCCTCGGATCGACTCCGCCGCTGTCTTCGCTGAGCTGTTGGGCGGCCCGTCCGCTGGCTTCTTTTCGGTGGCACCTGCTGATGGCTCCACCGCAGTCGAACAGAAATACCGCAGCCAGTCGATGGTGCTCGAGACGAAGTTCGCTGACTTTCGTGTGACGGACTACCTCGATGTTTCGAGCGGCCGCAGCCAACGGCTTGCGGGCCGCTCCGACCTGATTCGTTTGCTCGAAGGTCACGGCGAAGCGGTCATCGAGTTCGCCCCTCGTATCGACTTTGGCCGCGTGCCCACCCAGCTCGAGGTGCGCGACGAGGGCGTTGTCGTGATGGGCACCGCAGATCTCATGGTGCTCCGGGCTCCCGAAGTGAGCTGGGAGATCGTGCAGGACGGCATCCACCAAACGGCGTGCGGCCGAATCACGCTCGACGGTGGCAGCGTCGCTCTCGAGCTTCGGAGTGGCACTGGCACGCTGCGTGTAGACGCCCGAAGCGAGGCCGACCGCCGCGAGGACACTGAACGATTTTGGCGGAGCTGGGCCGAACGGCTCGAGGTGCCGCATCTCGAGCGCGAACTGGTCACACGCTCAGCGATCACGCTCAAGGGGCTCTGCCACGGGCCCACCGGCGCCATACTCGCCGCCGCCACAACGAGCCTGCCCGAACATCTCGGCGGTGTCCGCAACTGGGACTACCGCTATTGCTGGCTTCGAGATGGAGCGCTTTCAGCATCGGCCCTTGCCAATCTGAACTCACACGCTGAAGGAATGGCCTACCTCGACTGGGTGCTCGGCATTCTCGAGACCCGCAGCGACCCCGAGCGACTTGCGCCGCTCTACAACGTCACCGGCCGCCACCTGCCACCAGAGGCCGAGATCGCTGAGCTCCCGGGCTACGGGGGTTCTCGCCCTGTGCGCGTCGGCAACGCGGCAGACGGTCAGGTCCAGCTCGACGTGTTCGGCCCCGTGGTCGATCTCGTTCACCAACTGCTCTCCCGCGGCGAAGCGCTTTCGGCCGAACATTGGCGCCTCGTCGAGGCGATGGTTCTCGCCGTCTCACGACGTTGGGCAGAGCCCGATCACGGCATCTGGGAGATTCGCAAACCCCCTCGCCATCACGTGTACTCAAAGGTGATGTGCTGGGTCACCGTCGATCGTGCCATCGCGATTGCCGATCAGTTCCTCGACCGCGAACCGGCGGCGTGGGTCGAACTTCGTGATCAGATCGCAGAGGACGTCTTGACCAACGGCTGGAACGCCGAGCGAGGGAGCTTCACCGCCGCCTACGACGGCCAGGATCTCGACGCCTCGGTCTTGGCCATCGGTCTCTGGGGTTTGGTCGACGCCGAGGACGAGCGATTCGTTTCAACCGTGGCTGCCATCGAACGAGAGCTGCGCGACGGACCAACGGTCTACCGATACCTCGAAGACGATGGCCTTCCCGGGCGAGAAGGCGGCTTCAACATGATGACCTCCTGGCTCATCGACTCCCTCGCTCTTACCGGCCGTCGAGACGATGCACTCGAACTGTTCAACGATCTCGTTGGTCTCGTGGGCGCCACCGGCCTGATGGCTGAGGAGTACGACGCCGGCCACCAACGTGCACTCGGCAACATTCCGCAGGCCTACAGCCACATTGGGCTGATCAACAACGCCCGCATGCTGAGCGACTGATTCAGCTGGCGTCGTCGAGGCGTTCGACCGCCTCTTCCCACTCGCTCACCAGGTCGGCTGCTTTGGCTTTGGCCGTCTCGTGTGTGGCGAGCAGTTGCTTCATCTCATCGGGGTCCTCGTAGGCCGCCGGGTCGGCCAGCTGTTGTTCGAGAGCGGTGACGACGTCTTCGGCCCGCATCGCTTGACGTTCGAGGCGCTCAACCCGTTTGCGAAGATCCTTCGTCCGCTTCGACTTTGCCTGCCGTCCCTCCGCCTCGCGTCGCTTCTCTTCCTTTCGACTGATGGCCTTGTTGGCCCCCGGCCCCTGCGAACTCTTCGAGTCCTGGGTTGACGTGCGGGAAGACGTCGATGCCGTGACGTTCTGCGGATTGAGAATGTGCTCCTCGACGTCGAGGTACTGCGTGACCTTGCCGTCGCGCACCTCGACAAGCGACTCGACCGTGTTGCGCACCAGGTAGCGATCGTGGCTGACGAGAAGCACCGTGCCGGGGTAGACCGACAAGGCATCCTCGAGCACGTCGCAGCTCGGGATGTCGAGGTGGTTTGTCGGTTCGTCGAGGATGAGCAGGTTGACCGGGTTGCACATCGTTTCGGCCAGCGCCAACCGAGTTCGTTCGCCACCAGACAGATCGGCCACTCGGCGTTCGACTGCATCACCGGAGAACCCGAACGAACCGAGGACCGTTCGGTAGTTGCGGTTCTTGGGCTGTTCTCCCACCTTCATGCGGAACTCTTGCTCGACGGTTTTCGACAGGTCGAGAGCATCAACTTGGTGCTGGGCGAAGTAGGCAACGTCGACGTTGTTGCCGATGGTGACCGATCCGGTCGACGGCTTCAACTCGCCGAGCACGGCCTTGAGCACCGTTGACTTGCCTGCCCCGTTGGGACCAATCAAGCCGACCTTCTGCCCTCGCTCGACGACCAGATTTGCTCCGGTGACAACAGGCGCTTCGTCGCCGTAGCCGATGTCGGCATTGTCGATCTCGACGACGACCCGCGACGAACGTCGGGGTTCTGGAAACGAGAAGTTGAGCTTGAGCTCCTCGATCTCGGGCACCTCGATGGTCTCGAGCTTCTCGAGGGTCTTGATCCGCGACTGCACTTGTCGAGCCTTTGTCGCCTTGTAGCGGAAGCGCTCGATGAACGCTTCGACGTGTGCGACCTTGCGAGCCTGATTGGCAGCCTCGGCCTCGGCCATGCGTATGCGCTCCTCACGCAACACCACGAATTCGGCAAAGCCACCGACGTATTCGGCTGCGGTCTGGCGAGCGACCTCGACCACTCGCTCGGCAACGGCGTCGATGAAGTCACGATCGTGCGATACGAACAGCAACGCTCCGGGAAACGCAGCGAGTTGTTGTTCGAGCCACAGCACTGAGTCGACGTCGAGATGGTTGGTGGGCTCATCGAGCACGAGAACGTCTGGTCGCTGCAGCAGCAACCGAGCGAGAGCGGCTCGCATTTGCCAGCCACCGGACATCTCAGCGAGCTTGCGGTCCATGTCTTCGGTGGTGAAGCCAAGACCACCCAGGATGCTGCGAGCTTCGGCTTCGAGTTGGTAGCCGCCGAGCTGCTCGAACTGGCTTTGGAGGGCGCCGTAGCGCTCCATCACATCGGGGTCGCCAGAGGCGAGTTCAGCTTCGAGCTCACGGAGCTTGTCTTGAATCTCGAGGATGTGATCGGCGCCTCGCATCACCTCGTCGAGAACCGAACCCTCCCATGAGTCGAGGAGCTCCTGTGGGAGATAGCCGACCCGCGTGTCTTTCTGAATCGACACATCACCGGTGTCGGCTTCTCGTAGACCGACGACGATCTCGAGAATTGTCGTCTTGCCAACACCGTTCCCGCCAACAAGTGCAATCCGTCGGCCGTTGGTGAGCCGAAACGTCACGTTTTGAAACAGCGTTCGCCCGCCGTATGCCTTCGCCAAACCGCTGACCGAGATCACCGCAGCAGGCTATCGAGCCAGCCCGTTACCTGGCTGCAGCACCGCCGTCGATGGTGAGCGCAACTGCATTCACGTGCGACGCCCGGTCAGACACCAAGAACGCAACCACGTCGGCAACCTGCTCGACCGTGCCGGCTGCGGGATCAGTCGGGATCATCTCTTCCCACCGGTTGGGGTCGCCGTACTCGCTTTCGGCTCGGCGCCGCAAGAGATCCGTCATCCGATCGGTGACGATCAACCCCGGGTTCACCGCAAGGGCTCGAACGCCAGACCGGATCGACTCAGCGCCAATGGCCTTGGTGAATCCAACGAGCGCCGAGTTCCCGGCAGCACCAGCGATGTAGCCGGCATTCGGCCGATCGGCGGCCGAGCCGATGACGTTGAGAACCACGCCCGAACCTTGCTCGATCAGTCGAGGTAGGAGGGCACGGGTGAGATTGACATACCCGAAGACCTTGAGGTCCCACCCCTCACGCCATGCCTGGTCGTCGACCTCGTCGAGGGAACCGCCGGGGATGGCGCCGGCGTTGTTCACGACGATGTCGAGCGGACCGCCGTCGATCACTTCGACCAAGGCAGCTCGACCAGCAGGGGTCGACAGATCGCACGGCACCGCTGTGGCTGATACACCAAAGTCGGCCGCTATCTGGTCGGCCTCGGCGGAGAGTTGCGCTTCGGATCGGGCGGCGACCACCACGTCGACGCCTTCGGCCGCCAGTGCTCGGGCGACGCCCCGCCCGATGCCCTTCGACGCGCCGGTGACAACAGCGCGCTTACCTCGCAGGTGCAGATCCATCAGCGGACCCTAGACCTCCGCCGGATGAGCCGAAAACGTGGGTGATGACGCCTCGCACCCCCGACCGGGACACGGGTCCGAAGTGGCGACTGTCTTGACCAGCCGCGGCGTTGTCGCTGGCCAGCTCGACACCGCCGTCGGGTAGGACAGCGGCGACGCGCTTGCAGATCTCGATCTTTTTCTGCGGGTGCACGGCCACGACGAGATCATCGACCGCCGGGGACCGAGCGGCATCGATCAGAACAAAGGTGTCGGGCGTCAACGTCGGCAACATCGAATCACCGGTAACGCGAAAACGCCGCCGCCGACGCAGAGCCCAAGCCCCAACCTCAACAACGGCGTTTCCAAACACGAAAGGGAGTTTCTGAGCGTCAGCGAAGAAACTCGAAGCTTCGTGACGAAGTCACGAAGCCGTGTACCAGGGCACCTCGCGGCCCTTGGACTCCCAGAACCTGTGGTGGATCGCTTCGATCTGCGACATCAGCTCTTCGCAAGCACCGACGTCGACGGACGTCTTGCATGCGGAGGCCTGCTTGGCTGCGTTCCAGAACGTGGTGTGGAGATCGGGGTAGGCCTCAAGGTGGTTCGGCTTGAAGTAGTCGTGCCAGAGAATGTTGAGCTCGCGCTTGGTGATCTCGGCTTGCTCTTCCTTGATGGCGACGAAACGGCTGAAGGTGTTGTGGGCACCATCGGCACTCATGTCGAGATCAACGATCTTCTTGGTCATCGACAACACAGCCTCGGCCGCAATGCGGGCGCTCGATGGGTCATAGACGCCACAGGGACCGTCACAGTGAGCGTCGGCGACGGGAGCCGGCACACACCGATCGAAGGCGGCAAGAAGGCGGTGAGAAAAGGTCATGGAACGCTCCTCGTTCGGGGATGAAAGGCGGCCACCGGGTCGGGTGACAGCGCTGGAGCGGATCGTAGCTCTCCCAGTAGGGTCGGCCCACATGGGAGCCGAAGTTGGTCCAGATCCGATGGTTGTCGCCGAAGCGATGTTCGACCGCGATGCTGCCAGTCAGTCGCTCGGCATGGCGTTGGTCGAGGTCGAGATCGGCCGCGCTGTTCTGTCGATGACCGTGCTCGATCACATGGTGAACGGCCTCGAGGTCTGCCACGGCGGCTTTCTCTTCACCTTCGCCGACTCGGCCATGGCCTTTGCATCGAACGCCGGCAATGAGCGGGCCTTCGCCAGCCACGCCGACATCGACTTCGTCAATCCGGCACCCCTGGGCGCAGAACTCACCGCAACGGCTACGACGGTGGTTGCACGAGGCAAGCTCAACGTGCACGACGTCGTGATCACCGATGCCGCCGGCACAACGATTGCCGTGATGCGAGGCCGCACCCTCACCGTCGGCGGGCCAGTGGCCTAGCCCCGCAATCGGTCCTGCGCTCATCTGTCGAGCGTCGGCCACTTCTCGTATGGGTCAGCTTCAGGGGCAGTGCTAGCTTCCGGCCATGTCAGTAGATGCTGCTTCTCTTCGGACCATGACCGCGACCGAAACGGCTGCCGCCATTGCCTCTGGTGCGATCACCGCCACTGAGGCCGTCGAGGCGAGCCTGGCCCGTATCGACGAACTCGACGGCGAACTCAACGCCGTGTGCGTGCGACTCGACGACCAAGCGAGAGCCGCCGCTGCCACCGCAGATCAACGCCAGCAGGCCGGCGAGCCACTCGGCCCGCTGCATGGCGTGCCGATGACGATCAAAGAGGGCATCGACGTCGCCGGAACACCATCGACGTGGGGCTTCGAAGACAGGGCCAACCACTCTGCCGATGCGGATGCGACCGTTGTCGCCCGGCTCAAAGACGCCGGGGCGATCTGCATCGGCAAGACAAACGTGCCCGTCGCTCTCGCCGACTGGCAATCGAACAATCCCGTCTACGGACGCACTCGCAACCCGTGGGACCCCGAGCGAACGCCGGGCGGCTCATCGGGAGGCAGTGCCGTCTCGCTCGCTGCGGGTTACGCCAGTGTCGAAGTCGGCAGCGACATCGGTGGGTCGCTCCGTGACCCCGCACACTTCTGTGGCGTCACCGCCCACAAACCCACCTACGGCATCATCCCGCTCACCGGCCACGCCCTCGACACCAACCTTCGGCCGATTGACCTGAGCGTGGTTGGCCCAATGGCTCGGTCGGCCAGCGACCTTCCCCTGTTGTTCGACACCATGGCGGGCCCCGATGGTTCAGACGCAACCGGCATGCGTCTCGACCTCCCACCGCCTCGGCGAGGATCGCTGTTCGGTCTGCGTATTGCGGTCGTCACCGAGGAATCCGTCTGCGCTGTCTCGCCAGAGGTGCAAGCAACGATCACCGCAGCTGCGGCCGTCGCCGAAGCACAGGGCGCCCACGTCGACACCGTTGCACTTCCGGTCGACACCGCCTACTCCCACGACGTGTACATCCGTCTGCTTCGGTCCGCGATCCCTGCCGGCTTCTCCCCCGATGAGGCGGCAAAGGTGAGGGCCCAAGCCCTGCGGGAGGCGACGAGCCCCAACACAACGACGTGGCGGACCAAGGTGAATCTGGCATCGACCATGCCGCACAGCGAATGGATGGCCGCCGACCTTGAGCGGTCAGATCTGCGGCGCTCGTGGGCCCAGTTCTTCGAGAGCTACGACATCGTTCTTTGTCCGGCGGCACCGACCCCGGCGTGGCCTCATGATGACGCCGACCGGTTCGACCGGACGATCGACATCGGCGACAGCCGCACCATCGGCTACTACGAACAACTGTTTTGGGCTGGAATCTCAACGCTCGTCTACCTGCCCTCCACCGTGATTGCCGGCGCACCCAGTGAGACGGGCCTCCCGATCGGCGTCCAGCTCATCGGCCCCCATCTCGGCGACCGAACAACGATGCAGGCGGCCATCGCTCTCGAGACGGCCATGAGCGACACTGGCGCCGGTGGCTTCAGGGCACCGCGGCCCTAGCCAGCCCGAAAGACTGCAAAAGAGAGGCTCTAGTGACTGAAGCTCTGACCCCAGGTTTCCATCGCCGCGAGATCGAGACGATGCCTCGAGAAGAACTCGAGCGTCTCCAGCTCGAACGGCTCCAGACCACGGTCCGACACCTGCGCAGCAATGTGCCACTCATGGCTGAGCGACTCGATGGCATCGACGATCCAACGTCCCTGGACGATCTCGCCGCCATGCCGTTTCTCAAGAAGACCGATCTTCGGGACAACTATCCCTTCGGTTTGCTCGCGGTGCCGAGAGAGGAGCTGGCTCGGGTCCACGCCAGCTCAGGCACAACCGGCAAACCAACCGTCGTCGCCTACACAGCAGAAGACCTCGAGATGTGGGCGGAATGCGTGGCCCGCTGCCTTCGAGGCGCTGGCGTTGAACCAGGCTGGATGTTGCACAACGCCTATGGCTACGGCCTCTTCACCGGTGGTCTCGGCATGCACATGGGCGCCGAGGAAGCCGGCATCAACTGCATCCCCGTGTCGGGCGGCAACACCGAACGCCAACTCATGCTCATTGACGACTTCGCTCCCGAAGCCATGTGCTGCACGCCGTCTTATGCACTGACGCTCGCTGAGCTCTTGGGCGAAAAGGGTCCTTCGACCTCGATGAGGGTTGGCATCCTCGGGGCCGAACCATGGACCAACGAGACGCGGCAAGCCATCGAAACCGGCCTCGGCATGATTGCGGTGAACATCTACGGGCTGAGCGAAGTGCTCGGGCCGGGCGTCTCGTGCGAAACAGCAGACCGAGACGGATTGGTCATCATGGAGGACCACTTCATTCCCGAGATCGTCGACCCCGACACCGGAGAGCGTCTGCCCGACGGCGAAACCGGTGTGCTCGTTCTCACCAGTCTTTCGAAAAGGGCGTTCCCGGTGTTGCGCTACTGGACGGGTGACCTGTGTTCGCTCACCCGGGAACCGTCACCATGTGGCCGCACCCACGCTCGCATGTCGTTCGTCGTCGGCCGGGCTGATGACATGCTCGTGATCCGCGGGGTCAACGTCTATCCAAGCCAGGTGGAACACACGCTTGTCGGCATCGACGGCATCAGCCCCCACTTCCAACTCGTCGTCGAGCGAGACGGCACGCTCGACACCCTCACGATTCGCGGCGAGCGAGACCCTGCGTCGGCCAGCACCGCATCTGACGCGGAGCTGGTCAAGACCGTCGTCGAGGCCATGCGGTCATCGCTTGGAATCGGCGCTGCCGTCACGCTCAACGAGCCCGGTTCGCTCCCCCGGTCCGAGGGCGGAAAGTTACAACGAACGATCGATCAGCGGGCGTGAAACATTCTCACACCTGAACCAACAAGCTCCCACAGTGGCCACGGTACGCGACCGCATTACGCAGCAGCCAATAGCCTTTGTGAGGTCAGTCTCACGCAAAGTGACTGATCGCTTACATTTCCGCTGCGTGACAGGCTGAAGGATTTGCGGTGTTCCCCGAGCGCGAAGACAGCAAAAGGAGTTAGTGTCCCTCGCACATTTTCGGTCCGCCCATGAGACCGATATGGACCTGGTCGAACAGACCGGAACTACTGTGGAGGTAGTAACAATGACCATGACGCTGAAGCGCCTTTTGGCGCTCCTTGCGGCCCTCACGTTGCTCGTTGCAGCGTGCGGTGACAGCAGTGACGACGACTCCGCTGACGGTGGAGGCGACGATGCCGGCCAAGACGATGGCGGCTCAGACGACGGAGACTCCGACGACGGTGATTCCGACGATGGCGGCTCAGACGACGGAGACTCCGATGACGGCGACGAGGTCGAACTGACCCAGGGCGACGGCGTGCTCGCCGCCGTGCAGGCTCGTGGCGAGCTCAACTGTGGCGTCTCTGGCGCCGCTGTTGCCTTCTCGACCCTTGATGCCGAGGGCAACATGGTCGGCTTCGATGCCGACTACTGCCGTGCCGTTGCCGCTGCCGTTCTCGGCGACGCCGAGGCTGTGAACTTCGTGGAGCTCACCGCAGCCGAGCGCTTCACCGCCGTCCAGACGGGCGACGTTGATCTGCTCATGCGCAACACCACCTGGACCCAGAGCCGTGACACCGACGTTGGCATGGACTTCGGTCCGACCACCTACTACGACGGCCAGCAGCTCATGGCCCGCGAGGGTGACGGCTTCTCGAACGCTTCCGGTGTCGCTGACATCGACGGCGCAGTTGTCTGCACCAACGCTGGTACCACGACCGAGCAGAACATCTCCGATGCCGCTGCCGCCGCAGGAATCAGCATCACCCTCAACACCTTCGAAGACTTCAACATCGTGACCGAGAACTTCATCTCGGGTGCCTGCGACATCATCACCACCGATGGTTCGGGTCTCGTCGGCCGTAAGGCTGAGCAGCAGCCTGATGGCGAAGAGTGGGTCATCTTCCCGGCAACGCCGATCTCGAAGGAGCCGCTTGGCCCAACCTACGGTCAGAACGACTCCCAGTGGGCCGACGTGATCAACTGGGTTGTCTACGCCACGATCATCGCTGACGAAAAGGGTGTCACCTCCGGTGACGTCGATGACGCACTCGCCAACGGCGACGCCGAGATCGTCCGCCTCTTCGGTGGCGAAGGTGAGCTCCAGAGCGCCATGGGCCTCAGCGCAGACGCCTTCTTCCAGGTGATCAGCCAGGTAGGCAACTACGACGAGATCTATGCTCGCAACCTCAACCCTGTGGGTCTCACCCGCGACGGTTCGGCGAACGCAGCGTGGACCGCCGGTGGTCTGATCTTCGCACCGCCCGCTCGCTGATCTGAGCGCTTCAAACACGCAATGATTCGTGGGGGCCAGTTCCGACTGGCCCCCACGGTCGGCTTTTCCCGAGGCCCCGGCCTCGGCCCCTCCCCCGCTCACCACCCATCCCAGACCAACCGCCGCACTCTTGGGGAGCTACGTGGCTGCAACATCACTTTCATCGACCCAACAACAACGACCCCCGCTCTATCGCGATGCCGTGGTCGTGAAGTGGGTACTTCAGTTGGTGGTCTTGGCCCTCGTGGTCTTCGCTGCCTGGTTCCTGGCTCGCCAAGCCGGTGACAATCTCCGGGCCAAGGGCATCTCGACCAGCTTTGACTTCCTCAGCAACGATCCCGGCATCAGCCTGTCTGAGGGCATCGACACCGAACCAGCCACCGGTGGACGGGCCCTGTGGGTCGGGATGGTCAACACCTTCCGACTCGCGATTGCCGGCATCTTCGCTGCCACCACCGTCGGCATCCTGATCGGGCTCGCCCGCCTCTCCGACAACTGGGTCGTGAAGAAGTTCGGCAACGTCTACGTCGAGACGCTCCGCAACATCCCGGTGTTGGTGCAGATCCTGATCTTTGCAGCGCTCCTCGCCGGCCTCAGCCGGGTGCAACAGGCAGCCGAGCAGGGACCGATCAACGGCTGGTTGCACATCTCGAACAAGGGAGTGTCGATCCCCCGGGTGTTCATCGCCGATGGCTTCTATCAGTGGCTCACCGTGCTGCTGATCGGTGCGATCATCGCTCGACAGGTCGCCAAGTGGCGCCAGAGCATCAAAGACGAGACCGGCCAGGACACCTATCCCGGGCTCTTTGCCCTCGGGGTCATCGTGGTGTTCGGCATCGTCGGCTGGTTCATCCACCCGATCTTCGCCTTCCTCAACGCTCCGTTTCAGGCCGTCTCTGACGCGATCGGCGCCATCCCAGAGGTGGCGATGCAGGCGGCGCTGAGTGCACTCGCCGTCCTTCTCGCCATTCGGTGGATCCGAAACTTCTTCGCAGAGCGCACGACCCCAGCCGGAACGGCCAAGCTCGACGACGACGATTGGTTCCGGGTCATCTTCGCCGGTGTCGCAGCTGCCTTCGCCGCCTTGTTCTTCTTCGTCATCTGGCCCGGCTTTTCGAGTTGGATGATCAACTCGGGAAGCGATCTGTTCCAGGTCATCGCCGACAAGTTCGGCGACAACCCCGACGGCGATCCCCGCAACGGTTGGCCCATCGATGCCAAGCGTCCCGACATCGTGCAGGCCGGCAACTTCCCCAACTACGGCCCCGCCGGTCTCAACATGAGCCTCGGTTTCGCCGCCGTGTTCTTCTCACTCGTGCTCTACACCGGCAGCTTCATCGCCGAGATTGTCCGAGGTGGCATCTTGGCGGTGCCAAAGGGACAAACCGAGGCCGCCCAAGCGGTCGGACTCAGCCGCGTGCAGATGCTCCGCAAGGTGATCCTGCCTCAGGCGTTTCGCATCATCTTGCCGCCGCTCGGCAATCAGTATCTGAACCTCACCAAAAACACCTCACTGGCCATCGCCGTCGGGTTTTCCGACATCGTCCAGGTGGGTCAGACGGTCGGCAACCAGACCGGCCGGTCGCTGTCGATCTTCGCCATCTGGATGGCGTTTTACCTCGCCTGTTCGCTGACGATCTCGGTGGTCGTCAACTTCTTCAACGTCCGACTCAAGATCGTGGAGCGCTGAGATGGAGAACTCCCAACCTTCACTGACCATCGACGACGGCGTGCTGCCGCAGGCGGCCGCTCTTCCCCCGGAGGAGCCGAGCCTCCCACCGGGTGAATGGATCAAGAAGAACCTCTTCTCGACTCCCTTCAACGCTGTGCTCACCGTCGTGTTCGGCGCCATCGCCCTGTTCTTCATCGATCTCTTCGTCGACTTCGTGTTCTCCGAGGAACGACGCTGGAACGGCACCGCAACCAACCTCCGTCTACTGATGACCCAGGGCTACCCCGAGTCGCAGTACATCCGCATCTGGGTGTCAGTCGGTTTCCTGGCTGCCCTCACCGGGTTGTGCAGCGGCATTTGGAACGCCGGCGATGCCGTCTCGATGAAGCGCATCTCGACCTGGTTCATGTCCACCGGAGCGTTCGGCATCATCGCCATCGCCCTGTCCCCGCTCGACACCGGCGGCAAGACCACGTGGTTCATCGCCTCGGCGGTGTCGCTAGCGATCGGCCTGGCTCTCTGGTACGGACTCGGCGACCAGAAGCGGCGGAGCACCTTCGTGCGCACGCCCTATCTGATCTACGGGGCCATCGCTGCGATCGTGGCGAGCCTGTGGGTCGTTCCCTACGGCAACTACACCTTCAGCGACGGCGTACTCACCAACGAACCCGACTCGATCGTCGCGTTCACCACCCGGTGGCCATGGCTGGTCATGGCGTTCATCCTCATCGGGACCTACATCGCCGGGCGGTTCGCGCCTGCCTCTGCGGCTCGGGTGTTCAAGCCGATCTTGATCGGACTGTGGGTGCTGTCGCCGCTCATCATCGTGTGGGTCATCCTCCGCGATCCCGAACTCGACTGGGACCACGTCATCTCGACCGACATTCCGATGGCCCTGGGGTTCATCCTGATCGGTGGAGCGCTCCTCTACGCCCTCTCCAAGCCCGGACTGGGCGAGATCGGCAAGCTTGCGGGCTTCGGCCTGCTGTTGTTTGCGGCCTTCCACTGGTTGGCGGCCTTCTTCGGGTGGTACCCGATGCTGCAGAAGGCTCGGTTGAGCTTCCTGTTTCTGGCCTTGTTCGCCATGGCGGCGGCCAACTTTGCCGGCGATCGCAGGACCCGCCTCCAACTCGTCTTCGGGTGGGGCATCTTCATGGCGGTCCTCCACTACTTCGCCACGATGATCAACACGGCGTCGACGCTCGAGTTCCGAGGCGATTTCTTCCTTGGCGGCTATGCCCTCACCTTGTTCGTGTCGGTGATGACGCTCATGTTGTCGTTCCCGCTGGGCGTGATGTTGGCCCTCGCCCGAACCTCGCGTCTTCCGATCTTCCGCTTGCTGTCGACGGTGTACATCGAGGCGATCCGGGGTGTCCCGCTCATCACGATTCTCTTCTTCTTCAGCGTCGTCCTGAACCTCTTCCTCCCCAACGGCATGTCGGTGTCGGAGACGGCTGCGGTGGTGACTGGCTACACGCTCTTCTCTGCGGCGTATCTCGCCGAGAACGTTCGTGGTGGGCTCCAGTCCATCCGCCGAGGCCAATTCGAGGCGGCGGACGCCCTTGGTCTCACCGGCTCCCAACGGACCGGCTTCATCGTGCTCCCCCAGGCGTTGCGGGTGTCGATCCCACCATTGGTCGGCCAGGCCATCGCCACCTACAAAGAAACCTCGCTGGTTGCGATCGTCGGTCTCAACGACCTGACCCGCATCGCCAACGCGATCATTCCGGCCCAGTCGGAATTCCTCGGCGTGCAGATGGAGAACCTCATTCTGATCTCATTCATCTACTGGGTGGGTGCGTTCTCCATGTCGAAATACAGTCAAAAACTCGAGCGACGACTTGGAGTCGGTGAACGATGAGTATCTCAGATGCAACCACAGCGGTCTCCGAGGAGCTCGCTTCCCGCGACGACATGATCGTCTGCACGGGCGTCGACAAGTGGTACGGCGACTTCCAAGCGCTCAAAGGGGTCACCGCAACGGTGAAGGAGCAAGAGGTTGTCGTGGTGCTCGGCCCCTCTGGTTCGGGCAAGTCCACCTGGATCCGCTGCATCAACCGCCTCGAACAACACCAAGGCGGCTCGATCGTGGTCGATGGCGTCGAACTCACGAACGACGTTCGCAACATCGAGAAGATCCGTTCCGAAGTCGGCATGGTCTTTCAGCAGTTCAATCTGTTCCCCCACCTCACGGTTCGAGACAACGTCACCCTGGCCCCGAAGTGGGTCAAGAAGCAGCCCAAGGATCAAGCCGAGGACAAGGCCATGGAGCTGCTGACCCAGATGGGCATCCCCGAGCAGGCCGAGAAGTACCCGGGCCAGCTTTCCGGTGGTCAGCAGCAGCGTGTGGCGATCGCACGATCGCTCGCCATGGAGCCCCGTGTGATGCTGTTCGACGAGCCGACGTCAGCCCTCGACCCCGAAATGATCAAGGAGGTCCTCGACGTCATGAAGGATCTCGCCAGAAGCGGTATGACGATGATCGTGGTGACCCACGAGATGGGCTTTGCCCGTGAGGTCGCCGATCGCATCATCTTCATGGAGTCAGGCGAGATCGTCGAGGTCGGCACTCCCGAGCACTTCTTCACCAACCCCACCGAAGACCGCACAAAGCTGTTCCTCAGCCAGATCCTCTAACACCACCGCACTCAAGCGAAGCGGTGCTCTACGCGTTGACGGCGCCGAGACTGCGTGACTGAGCCAGCGTCTCGCCGTCCACGGGCCGGGAGAAGTGGAATCCCTGCACGGTCCGCAGGCCGGCCTTGAGCACGAGGTCGAGTTCAGCTTGGCTCTCGATGCCCTCGACAATCAGATCGATATCGAGGCCTTCAGCAATAGCGGCAAGGCCAGCGAGAACATGAGTTTCGCGCTGGGTGGCGTTACGGACGAACGAACGTCCGATCTTGAGGCTGTCGACTTCCAGTGTCGCCAAGTCAGCAAGGGCGGTGCGGCCGACACCGAACTGGTCAAGCGAGATGCGGACGCCGCGGGAACGCAGCTGGCGGATACTCGATGTCGCCGAGGCACCGTCGTCATAGACAAGACTCTCAGCTCGCTCGAGCACCAGTCGCCGCGGCTCGAGCCGTGCTTCGGTCAGCAGATCGGCCACCCAATCAGCGAAACCAGGCTCGCTGTAGTGAGCGCTGACGGTGTTGACACTGAGGAACCACTTCCCCGCTGCTTCACTTTGTCGTGACCACTCGGCCAGGGTGCGGACGCCGGTGCGCAGTGCCCATCTGTCGATCTCCGGCATGATGCCGAGCTCGCTGGCCAGCGGCAAGAACTCTCCCGGGGGGATGAGGCCATCTCTCGGGTGGTCCCACCTCACGAGTGCCTCGACCCCAACGATTTCGGACGTCACGCCATCGACGATGGGTTGGTAATACAGCTGGAGTTCGTCGAGCTCGACCGCTTGGCGCAACGCCACCTCTTGTGACACGCGGTCGACAGAGGCTGCTCGCATCGAGTAGTCGAACTCGACGACACCCGCCTCGTCGGCCAGTTTGGCCTGATACATGGCCTTGTCGGCATTGCGCAGCAACGAATCAGGGTCCACATCACCTTCGGCAACCACGAAGCCGATCGAGGCCGAGATGTCCATTTCGACGTTCGCGATGACTGCCGGTTGGTTGATCGCCTCGTGGTAGCGCTGGGCCGCCTTTCGAGCCTCATCGTTGCCCACCAGGCCGCTACACACCACAACGAACTCATCACCGCCGAAGCGGGCAACGGTGTCGCCAGATCGGCATGCTCCTCGAAGCCGTTCCGCGACCTCAATCAGCATCTGGTCGCCTGCCTCATGGCCATGGGTGTCGTTCACCATCTTGAACTTGTTGAGGTCCACGAACATCACCGCAACGTGATCGCCGGTCTCAGCGGAGTTGTCGATGGCAAGGCGGAGTTGGTTGATGAGGTGAGCGCGGTTGGGAAGGCCCGTGAGTTCGTCGTAGAGGGCTTTGCGGCGAAGCTCGGATCGAGTGCGGCGCTCGTCGCTGATGTCCTCTACCTGCACAAGCAGATGTGTGGTGCCGTCGCCGCCATCGATGGTGCTCATCGATTCTCGCATCCAAACAGCACTTGCCGTCATCGTGCGATAGCGCCGCTCAGACCGGCTGTTTTCGCCGCCCTTGCGCACTGCTTGCATGCCGGAAGAGGTGGCGAGGCGATCTTGACCGTCGATCAGATCGAGGAAGCCCATCCCCGCCATCTCCTCTGGCAGATAGCCTAGTTTGCTGGCGAAACGCGGGTTCACCATGATGATCTCGCCCCCCTCGTCCACCTCGGCCACACCCATCGGGGCGTTGTTGAAACTGGCGGAGAAGCGATCGATGGCAGCTTCCCGAGCCGACGCAAAGCTGTCTCGCTCGTGGTAGAGACGATCAATGCGACGAACGAGGAGCCAGGCAGCAATCGTCGCGACGAGCGTCGATAGACCGCCGGCCAGCACGGTGAGCGGCAGCTCCCGCGACGTGAGCGGGCTGGCCACCCCGGACGGAGTCGACAGCACGAGCTGGGCTTGTTCGCCGAGCAACTCAACCGAACGACTCGTCGTGAGTCCATCGTTGGCGTCGCGATACACATCCTCGCCAACGGCAACCATGCTCGACGAATGGGCGTCGGTCTCGGGTTGTCCGGGGAACTGCTCGATCCACAGCTCGTACCCCTCTGAGAGAGGAAGACTCCCGACAATTGCAGCGACATCAACCACTGCTGCTGCCGAGCGCCCGGCTTCAGACTCGCTGAAGAGCCGATAGCTCACGGTACCAACCCAGCGTCCTTCGTTGGTCACCGTGAGCCCCTGCAGCGACCCCGGAATCATCTCGGTTGCCAGCGCTCCGTTCGGCAGCACGACGTCGGTTCCGTCAAATGTGGTCACCGAAACAGCACGAACCACCCCGTTGCCCGCAAAGGCGTCCGCACCCTCCACCACATCCTCGAGCGTCGCACCTGTTCCATCCAGGTCGAGAGCAGCATGCAACAGACTCTCAATTCGAGCGGACTCACGGCGCACAGCTTCTGCTCGAGTATCGACCTGAACACTGAGCCGATCGATTTGTTCTTCGAGAGCCGCTTCGTTGCGGATCGACAGTTCAGACGCCAGACCCGCGCCAAACTGCACCGTCAACGTGAGGCCAAGAGCCATCACCAGCGCCGGCAACAACCGGTAGAGCCGCTTCAGAAACACACCGGTGTATCGACGCCAAAAAACGTGCCCTTGAGCAGCACGTTGACCCTCTGTGACGCTTTGCCTCGCCTATTCGGCGGGCCAGGTGGCCGTCTCTGGGTGATTCGAGAACCAGGCGAACCAAAATGACTGCTCGGCAGCGATCTGGGGCAGCGCCTCAACATCGACGTCGCCCGGTTCGAGTTCGTCGCCTGAGTTGCCTGGTAGATCAAGTCCGGAAGCGTCGTAGACCCGTGCACCGGCGGCAGTCGGGATCACAACAATCCTCAGATCGCCGACGTCGAACCAGAGACTCGGCCCACCTGCGACCGCATCGATCTCGAGAGCCAGTGCTGCGGTACCTCCGTCGATGCCGAGTACCGGTGTTTTCAGCTCGAACGTCTCGGGGGTGTCCAAGATCGGGAACCACACATCTGGATTGTCGTAGTAGTTCGCATACGCCGCTCCGGGGCTGTAGTCGTAGGCAATCGGCGGACGTTCTGGATCGTCGAAGAAGATCGGAGCGGGGAAGGTGAGCGTCTCGCTGCTCGGGTGCTCTTCGATCCAATCAGCCCATGTCGTTGTGATCGTTGGATATTGCTCGAGCTCGAAACCATCGTGCTCGCCAGCAAAGCCAACGCCTTCCAAGTGCCGCCAGAGGGTGTCGGTCTGCACATCCACCATGATCTTGTTCGAGTTCGCCAACAGACCACTGGTCTGGAAGTCGATCACCTGGCCCTCGACGCGACGATCAAAGGTGAGGCCCGACTGACACAGCGTGCAATACACCACCGAGATTGGGATGCCCGCCACGGTGTCGTTTGCCAACTCGTGGCGGGCCAAAATCCGAAGCGGGTAGGCAACCGCAACACCGTCGATCTCGACACCGAGAATCAGCTCGTCCGGCGTCATCCAGTCGGCCTCGGCGACGGGAATCCGCTCCTGATCGTTCAGCTCGGGAATGCCACCTCTCGGGGCTCCGCCCCAATGGATCAGAGCAAGTTCGGCATCGCTTTCAACACTGTCGAGCAGAGCAACGAACTCTTCATCTGGGCGTTCGTAGAGGGCCAGCTTGAACTCGCGGTAGCCCTCAGCAGGCTCGATGTTGGCTCCTTGGAGCCACGATCCGTAGGAAACGAAGTCGCGAGTGGCATCACCCTGCGGCTCGATCCCAGTGAAACTGCGGAGGGCCTCGCCGAGCGGGTCCACAAGCGGGCCCGAGTTGCCTAGCCGCAGCAAATCGACGAGATACGGCGCGTAACTGGTGTCGCCTGACTTCTGCATCAGCTCGACAAAGGCAATGGCTTGGTTCGTGCCCCGCTCTTCGAGGTAGGTGTCGATGCCCTCTTCCAGTTCGGTCAACTCGGCATCGCTGATGCCGGGGCCAAGGTCTGGCTGCGGTGCTTCCGTTGTCGAAACGGGGGTGGCCGTTTCCGCGTTCTCTGTGCTCGGACTGTCGGTGCCAGCGACATCGTCACCGTCGCCCGATTGGGAGGTGCACGATGCTGCGACGAGGGCCAGGGCGACGGCTCCAGCTGCCAGACGGCGGCTCATGCCTCGAGCTGCTTTGCGTCTCGATCTGCACGGCGGCGGTCCACAACGCCGGCAATTCCATTTGGGGCGAAGTAGGTCAGCACAATGAGTCCTAACCCAAAGACAATCGCATCACTTCCAATGACGCCGAGAACACTGTTGATTGCGGGAATCACAATCAGGGCAACAACGCCGTAGATCGCGCCGGCAATGCTGCCCAATCCACCCAACACAGCTGCGGCATAGAGGCGAAGCGAGAGGAACACGTCGAAGTCGGCATGGCTCACAAACGGGAAGAGCCAGGCCTGGAGCGCTCCCGCCGTACCCGCCATGGCCGCGGAGATGCTGAAGACGCCCGACTTGATGACGGTCGGGTTCACACCAAAGACAACTGCCGCCGTCTGGTCGTCGCGCGTGGCTCGTGTGGCCCGCCCAATGCGGCTGTCAACGAGGTTTCTCGCCAACACAAACCAGAGGGCAACAACGATGAGGCTCACGAGGTACCGGTATTCGGGGAACCACTCCTCCGGAAGGCCAAGGAAGGCCGGCGGATCGACATTACGGTTGATCGGTCGGCCCGAGGGGCCGCCGGTGATCGAGCCCAGCCGTCGAGCAACCGGTCCAAAGGCCAGCGCGAACCCGAAGGTGATGAGGGCCAAGTAGATCCCGCGAATGCGCAAGGCTGGAAGGCCGAGGATGAGGCCGCCAACGCCGGCAAGCAAGGTGGCGAGGGGCAGGGCAAGAAAGAAGTTGAGATTCATCTCGTCGAGGAAATTGGCCATGCCGAACGCTCCGATGCCAACAAAGACACCGTGCCCGAGCGAAATCAGGCCCGTATACCCAGTGGCGAGGTTTACGCCGAGCACTGCAAGCACAAGCACAAGCGTCTGTGAGAATCGTCGCAGGACGAGATCGCTTGCGATCAGGGGAAAAACCGCGAGGAACACGGGCACGGCCCACTTGAGCCAGCCGAGTGACCCTGCTGCCCCAAGGTTGGCACTCGACGCTTTGGGCCGAGGTGGTGCTGGTGTCATACCCGTTCGACCCGCGGTGTTCCGAAGAGCCCAGACGGACGAAACAGCAGGACCGTCACGAGCACGGCGACCGCTGCGATCACCGCCAACTCAGTCGGAAGTCCGAGATAGGCGGGGATCATTGTCTGCGCCTGAGCCACGATCAGCCCGCCAACCACAGCCCCCTTTGGGCTGTCGAGGCCTCCAAGGGTTGCGGCAGCAAGGGCGTAGATGAGCGCACCGAGCATCGTGAAGGGGCTGAAGCTGACAACGGCGGCGGTGAGGCATGCGGCCAATGCCCCCAAACCGCCTGCGATGGCCCACCCGAGCATCAGCGTGCGTCCGACCGGCACACCGACCAATCTCGCTGATTGACGATTGCTCGTGATGGCCCGGAACGCCAAGCCCGCCTTGGTTCGGTTCATGAAGGCAACAAGCAGACCGAGTACAACCAGCAGCGTCGCCCACGATCCGATGGTCGTGTAGCGGAGACGAGCTCCACCGATGCTCACGAAGTCATCGATACCAGAGGGGAAGAGCTCGGGAAAGATCCGGGCCCCCGACCCAAAGAACTGTGTTGTCATGCCGCTCACGATGATCAGGAGGCCGATGGTCACGTTGACCAGGGACAACGCAGAGCCCCGTTCGAGACCGCGAAAGATGATCGCTTCGATCAGCGCGCCGGCGACCATGCCAAAGACCATTGCGACGAGTACGGCGACAGGCACTGGGTAGGGGTAGCCGGGGAACTCATCGATGAGTCCGGTGCCGGGTAAGGCGCCGCCAAAGGTGGCGCCAACCGAACCGCCAGCGAACACGAGCCCGACGTAGGCGCTGAAGGTCGCCAGCTCGGCCTGAGCGAAGTTGAGCAAACCGGTCGAGCGATAGATCGTGACGATGGCGAGGGCCAGCGATGCATAGATCGCTCCGTTGAAGAGGCCGTCGAAGAGGCGTTGAAGAAGGAGTTCCATCAGTCAGTCAGGGGGTTTGGCCGAAAACGACGACGGTGCTGGAAGCCGTTGCTCCCAGCACCGTCGCAATTGTTCTTAGGTGCAGGCAATCTCAGTTGCCCACATCATCATGTTGACGTGTTGGCTCAGCAACCCTCGCCAGCAACCCATGGGCAGTTTGGTGACTGACCGGAAAGGTCGATGATGCCACCTTCCTGGTTCCAG
>CALJSB010000052.1 GCA_937976305.1 uncultured Acidimicrobiales bacterium | reverse complement strand
CCGACTCGGTGAGGGTGAACAGCTCCTCGAACTGGTCGACGATCAACACCAGCTCAGTGCCCTCAGGAATGAGGCGTCGCAAGATCCGAGCGAGGCCGTTTGAGTCCGCCGCGAGCTCACCAGCGAGATCAGCGGGAGGATCGACAGCGATGCGCAACAATGCTGCGGCGAGATCAGCGAACGGACCGGCACCCGGGATCATGGTGGTGACAAACCAACGCTCCGAGCCTCGGATGGCTCCGCTGCGCAGCGCAGGCAGCAGACCGGCCCGGACGGCAGACGACTTGCCCGAACCTGAGGGGCCAACAACGAGTAGCGCCCGATGGTCAGACACCGCGTCGACCAGCTGGGTGACGAGACGATCTCGTCCGTTGAAGTCACCAGCATCAGCCTCGTCGAAGGCTTGCAAGCCCTTGTAGGGGTTGCGGTCTTCAGGTTCGAGAAGAAGATCGTCGCCTTCCAGACCCGCAGCGATCGAAAGCGATCGAGCGAACTCACCTGGCGACCCATACCGATCCGCTGGGGCCTTTGCCGTTGCCTTCTGTATCACCGTGTCGACCGCTGCTGGCACCTCAGGATGCGACGACCTCACCAACGGGATCGGGTCGTTCAACTGCCGCTCGAGCAGACCCGCCATCGTGGTCTCACCGGGGAACGGCAACTGACCGGTCAGGGCCTCAAACATCGACACACCAAGGGCGTGGACGTCGGCGGTTGGGCCAATCGGTTTGCGCTGAAGCTGCTCGGGCGGGGCATAGGCAGGCGAGCCGTTCGACAACCAGGCTTCGGGGTCGAGTCGTTCCTGCTCCTCCACGGCAATGCCGAAGTCAGACAGGTACGCGTTGCCGGTGGTGTCGAGAAGGATGTTGGCGGGCTTCACATCACGGTGCACCACGCCAGACCGATGGGCCTCATCAAGCCCAGCCGCAACTTGGTTGGCCATCTTGGCCAGCTGTTCGAGGGGAACCGGACCGTCGACGAGGCGCCCTCCCAAGCTGCCGCCTTCGAGATAGCGCATGACAAGAAAGGCCGACCCGGGCTCCCGCCAGAAGTCGTAGAGCGGCACGATGTGCGGGTGCTCAAGTCGAGCAACGAGGTGCGCCTCGGCCTCGAACTGGCGAATGAACTCTGGCTGATCGGCCAACTCTCGCCGTATCTGCTTGATCGCAACCGGCCGATCGACTGACGCCTGTTGCGCCGAGTGCACGATGGCGAACGCGCCCTCGCCAAGTCGATCGCCGAGTTCGTAGCCACGCAGCGTTCGTCGTGCTCCGGCTCGCGGCACCTCACCGACCGCAATCTGGCCTTCTAACTCGACCAGACGCTCAGATGGCGCCAAGCCGATCTCGGTGAGATCGGCCCGAAAGTCCTGGAACGCCCGCAAGGCCTCGGGCTGGCGTCCGGCCCGAGAGAGCACGGTCATCTGCTGGGCTCGGAACCCCTCCCGCAGCGGGAACTCCTCGATGGCGGCATCGAGATCAGCTGCCAATTCGCGGCCTTCGCCCGCAGCCAGCCGAGCATCAAACCACGCCTCGGTCGCCTCGGCCCGCAACTCTTCGAGTCGGTTGGCTTCACGCCGTATCGAGTCGGCATCGGCATGGCCCGCAAAGGCAGGTCCGCGCCACAAGTCGACGGCCTGGCGCCACAGGTCTGCCACCATCGGCGATCCAGACGAACGCCGCGCTCGCTCGATCAGCTCGCTGAATCGCGCCGCGTCAGTCTCGACCTCACCCAACGCATACGCACCGGTTCTCGTTTCCACCGCATCGGCACCAACCGTCGAACGGAGTCGAGTGACGACGGTTCGCAAGGCACCAACCGGATCACCCGGTCGCTTGTCTGCCGGCCACAGGT
This sequence comes from uncultured Acidimicrobiales bacterium, assembly GCA_937976305.1. Lineage (GTDB taxonomy): Bacteria > Actinomycetota > Acidimicrobiia > Acidimicrobiales > SZUA-35 > CALEWY01. The sequence goes on along the minus strand of CALJSB010000052.1, from coordinate 6,505 downwards.
CAACCGTCAGATCGTCGACTGAAACCTCGCCTCTCGCGGCGACAAGCAAGGCAAGAAGGCGCGCCGCTGTTGGGCCTCGCAATGCGAGATTGACCCCGTCGTCCCCTACGACATCGACCGGTCCCAAAACACGAATGAGCATGTCGCCCCCCTGACCCTCCGTCAGCAATTGTTCTTCGAAGAACCTGACAGGTCAACATGTCAACGACATTTCAGTCGTTTCAGGCGGGGCGAACTCCCTGGTCAGCGTCCTGCCAGTTGACCTCGAACACGGCGTGAGGCTCGGCGAATCCCTTGAACTCGGCCCAGGTCGCCTCACCGAAAACTGCTTCGTCGCGGCCCTCAGCAATCTCGCGAACAACCACGCTGGCGAGTATCTGGCCGCCCTCAGCCAGGTTGGCAATCCGCGCTGCGAGATTGACGTGTCGCCCAAACAGGTCACCGCTCCCATCGGTGATCACCTCACCGGTGTGTAGTCCGATACGCACTCGAAGATCAGGTCCGTCTGGCGCTTCGACCTGCTGTTGCACAGAGATCACAAACCGCAGGGCTCGGCTGACACTTGGGAACGCCAGCATGAAGCCGTCGCCCATTGATTTCACTTCTCGACCACCGAGTTTCGTGAGCTCAGACCGGACGATGCGGTTGTGATCTTCCAGCAGAGCGAACCAGGCTGCGTCACCCATGCCGGTCGCTCGCTCTGTCGACGACTCGATGTCGGAGAACACCATGGTGACGGTGTCGTCGGCAAGCCCTTCGATGCCGAGGTCGGCGGGCTCGATCGTTGCGAGCGAGTCAGCAAGTACAGCAATTGACGTCGAGCGGAGATCGTCGGCACTGCGGACCGAGGTTGCGGTGCCAAACGATGCAGGACCACCAACACCGCCTCCGCCGAACATCAGCGAAACAACCGTGTCACCAATGAGAATCGTGCAGTCGGAGTCGACGAGCTGGGGCTCACGCAGCGGAATGCTGTCGAGAAACGAGCCATTGGTCGAACTGAGATCGGCGACTTCGACTCGATCACCGACTGGCCGTAAGCGAAGGTGCCGGCGCGACACTCGCGAGTCGGCCAGCAGCAGTCCTTCGCAATCGCGCCCGAGCACGAGATCGTTCTCGAGCACGAGAACAAGCGACTGCATCTGCGGAACCTCGACCCGCAACCGAACCGGCTGGGTCATGCCACGTTGACCGATCGAGCCTCTCGCAGCTGTCGGGCCAACGATGCCAGCAGCTCAGCAGCGATGTGGGGCACGTCCCGAAGGAGTACACGAAACATACGAACACCCAACACCCCAAGCTCACCATCGGTCAAGGCGATCACGGTGGCGGAGCGCGGACCGGGATCAAGTAACGCCAGCTCGCCGAAGTGATCGCCAGCAGCGAGCACCACCGGGTCGGCACCATCAGACTGCACGGCCAACTCACCTCCAAGAACGAGGAAGAAGGCCTCGCCGTGCTCGCCCCTCGACACCACTTCTTGACCGGCAACCACACGCACTTCTTCGAGGTGCCGGGCGATGATTCGCAGATCGCGCTTCGTGCAACGCTCGAACAATGCGACCCCCGACAATGACTCGACCATCTGCTTTTTCGTGGCCATCTAGCCCCCTCCCGCTCGAGACGTGTCGAGCAAAATCGGATCGTTTTCCCAGACGCCCCACCGCAGGTGGAAGCGACGCATCGGCTTTGGGGCCCACCAGTTCCAGCGACCGGCCAGCTTCATCAGCGCCGGTGTCAGCGTGGCCCGCACCACAAAGGCATCCATCAGTACGGCTAGCGCCAGACCAAAGCCGAACATCTTCACGATGGCAACGCCCGAGGTGGCGATGGCAGCAAAGACGATCGCGAGGAGGAGTGCAGCGGCCGTGACGATGCCACCGGTGTGTCCGATGCCGTTGCGAACAGCTCGCTCGTTGTTCCCGGTGAGGTCGTACTCCTCTTTGATCCTGGCCAACAGAAAGACCTCGTAGTCCATCGACAATCCGAACGCGACGCAGAACATCAGGATCGGCGTGAAGACATCGAGCCGCCCAGTGGCCGTGACACCGAGCATCTCTGCGAAGTTTCCTTCTTGAAAGATCCACACGAGGGCGCCGAAGGTCGCCGTGAGACTCAGCAGGTTCAGGGCGAGCGCTTTGAGGGGAATGACGACGCTCCCGGTCATGAAGAACAGCAACACCAACGTGACCGCAGCGATCACGCCAAGGGCGTGGGGAACGCGTGCGATCACACCATCCACGGTGTCGATCACGGCGGCGTTGTTCCCACCAACGGTGAGTGGCCCTGCAGAGGTGTCGAGCGTGCGTAACGACTCGACGAGTTCATCGGCCCGAGGGTCTTCCGGGTCGAATCGACTCACGACGTTGACCCACGTGCCCGGTGCGCCGGAGCCTTCCATGGGGAGGAAGTGCGCGCTCAGGTTGTTTGGGGGTGCGGTGTTGTCGAGGCGCACGTAGCCGAGCGTCGAGTCGACACGCACGGGTCCATCGAGTTCGAGAAGCTCTTTGGTGAGCGCAAAGACAGCGTTGGGATCGGCCGGGTCGAGTTCCGGGACGACGATGTGGATGGGGTTGACGTCACGCCAACTCATCTCGTTGCGAATGGTCTCGGCAGCGATGCGGGCCTCGCTGTCTGACGGGAGCGCCCGGTCATCGACCCGACCCGGCACGAAGTTGGTGAACGGCAAGCCGAGCCCGATCAACAACGCACCGACGCCAAAGGCCCAAGCAACTGGATGCCTCATGACGCGGCCTGCCTGACGGCCCCAACGTGACTCCCGGCCCGAACTGGAATCACCGAGCTTCGCGCCGAAACGAACCAGCATCGGTGGCACAACGATCAGCGTGGCCAGAGCGGTCGACACAACGACGGCAAGACCGCCAACCGCAAAACTCCGGAGGTAGACGACAGGGAACACGAGGAGGCCGAGCAGCGATGAGCCCACGGTTGCTGCCGAGAACACGATCGTTCGTCCCGCAGTCTGCATCGTGCGCTGCACGGCAATATCGACGCTTCGACCTCGTCCCCGCTCTTCACGGAAGCGAGCAACAAGAAGCAGGCTGTAGTCGACCGCCAATCCCAGGCCGAGAGCCGTGACCAGGGTGCGAGCGAAGATCGAGATCTCGGTGAACTGCACCACGACGGTGAGCGCCACGAAGCTGAGTAGTACTGCGACGACGGCCACAAGAAGCGGGAGCACTGCGGCCCGCAGTCCCCGAAACACGAGTAGTAGGCCAAACAAAGTGAAGGGGGCGGCCAGGAGTTCGGCCCGCTGGAGGTCGGACTCGGCCTCCTCGGCCGCCACCCGACTGATTTCGACAGAGCCGGTGGCTCGAATGTCGAAGATCTCGTTGTTGTTGACGTGAGCTTCATGAAGGCGCTGGGCCGTTGCCTGCTGTTCGTCTTCTGTTCCGCCGAGCTTCACGGCAATCAGTGCTCGTTGGCCCCCGAGGTCACGAAGGGGGCTCATTGCTGGCGGGGCCGGTTCGGGCACGTTGTAGAACGAGGCCACCTCCACCACCCCGGGGTCGGCTTCAATAGCGGACGACAGACGCTCGCCTTCAGGACGATTCAGCTCGGAGTAGACCCACTCGTCTTTCGGCTCGAGCAGCAAGACAAACCCGTAGGAGCCGGTGCCGAAGTCATCCTCGAGAGTCTCGGCAACCTCGGTCGACTCGGCGGCTGGGTCGACAAACCCTCCGACACTCAGCCGCTCTTCGACGCCTCCTCCCACAACAGCCAGAACCGGCACGAGAACGCATAGGCCGAGGAAGAACGCTCGAGGCCGACTCGTTGCCAGGCGGGTGATGAGCCGAATCACGCCATCTCCATTGGCGTCGTGCTGTTCAGCTGCGATGCGGTCCAGGCATCGATCTCGGAAACGCACTGCTCGTAGCCGGCAGCGACGATGGCAGCGCCCTTCTTGAAGTCGAACATTCCGAAATCGTCGAGATCGAACTCGAGATGCATGTCGCCACGATCGGCCTTGCCACCGGCACCACCGAGTGCGGTGAGCTGTCCGAGGATTTGAAGCATGCCGGGCACTCGGTCACCACGGCCGACGCGAGAGCGCACCGCCGTCCAACCACTCACCTCAGCATCAGCCGGAAAGTCGTCGGGGAGCAGTTGCATCTTGCGACCGACATCGCTTGCGATCACGGTGGCACCAGGGTGGTGCCTGCGAACCAATTCAACGGGCAAGTTGTCGACGATCCCGCCGTCGACGAGAAGGCCGAACGCTTCAGCCACGGGCGGGAAAACACCCGGGATCGCGGCGCTGGCCCGCACCGCCCGCCACAATGAGCCCGACTGATGGAGATGGGTCGAGGCCGTCGTCAGATTTGTCGAAACCACTGCGGTCGGAAGCCAAAGATCCTCGAGCAACCGCTGTTCGCCAAACAGCCGTTTGAGTCGCTCGTTGAGTCGTGCCCCTGAGGCCATGGCGATGGTCGGCACCGTCAGATCGATCAGGCTTTGATCGCCCCCAAAGAGGGCAGTGGCACGCTCACCGGCCACGTCGGGAGGCACCTGCATGCCAATCACACCGGCGGCCACAGCTCCCGCACTCACGCCGACAACTGCGTCGATGGGCATCGAACGTTCGACCAACGCCCGATACAAGCCGGCATGGGCAAGTCCTCGTGCTCCTCCCCCACTGAGCACGAGAACTTGCTCACGATTTGTCAGGCGTCGTTCAACCCGGGACAGGTCGGCGGACTCGCCGTGTCTCACATGATGGTGATCGGAAGGCTCCACCGCCCGAAGCCATCGAGCCGTCCCGGACGGGCACTCGATCGACACGGGTTGGACCAGAACGAGATCGAGTGGCCCGCCGGTTCGCTCCCGGTCAAAGGGGCGAGGCATCGATTCAGCATCGACGAACAGCAACGTGCGATCGCTGTGTGTCATCGCCCACTCAACCAAGTCGGCGTCGGCCGCACCAGGCAGCAGCGCCACGACGTCCGATGTCGTCTCGAGCCTGCCAACGTCGACCTGTTGGTTGTCGATCCGCACGGCACCGGCCCCGATGAGTTGAGCGAACTCCTCGAGCGACTCGATAGACGGGCCGCGGCCGTCGTGTAGGAGCGTCAACACTCTCGCCCGAGGCCGCACGTCAGGCTCGGTCAATACACGCTGGAGCCGTTCGACCAGACGCCGGGCCACCGCCTGATAGCAGGCCGGATGCTCCGCAAGAACAGCAGTGAAGACGTCGCCGGGAAGCTCGATCACTTCACTGTCTCGAAGCGCAGTCACCGTGGCAGATCGAGGCTCGCCGGTGAGGAGAGAAACCTCACCGACGAGCTCGCCGCGCCCGACCTCGCCGACCACGCGCCCTCCCGCGTCGGCTCGAAATCGGCCGCTCACCACGAGATACGCACTCGATGCTGACTCGCCTGAGCGACACAACACCTCGCCGATCGAGAACGAGCAAGGGACAACCTTGCTCGACAACTCAGTCCGCGCTTCCCGTGGCAATTCAGCAAGCAACTCGCAACGCGCAAGTTGCTCTTCAAGGTTCCGGATGACCGATGTCATCGTCGAAACCCTGGTTATCCCAGAAGCTCGTTTGTTGCTCGAAGTCGCCCGACGACAGCCTGCAGCAGAGCCGTCGAGATGTCCGGGTTCTTTTCCCACACCGGTTTGAACCCGGACGTGGCAACGAGCCACACCTCGGCGTCATCGGTGACCGTCACCGTCGCGGACGCTGATTCGTTGTCGACAAGGGCCAGCTCGCCAACGACGTCGCCCGGGCCGAGTGCGGCCAGCTTTTGACCCCCAGATTCGACCTCAGCCTTGCCGCTGATCAGGATCGTCATCTGTGTCGGAACCGAACCTTCTTTCACGAGGGTTCGTCCGGCTGGCACACGGACTCTGTCAGTGACTTTGCCAATCTCGGTGAGCTGCTTCTTCGAGCAGCTCGAGAAGATTGCGGTGTTCTTTAGCGCTTCTAGCTTTCCATCGCTCATGTTGATCCCCCTCCAGGTGGATGCAGTCGATATGACGACTCGCACACTGACAGGAGGACATTTCAAGAACCTTTCAACCGCTAGATCAGGGCTGATTCGTAGGTCGCGTGACGTTTTGTACCTGACCCCTATGGGGTGAGAGGGGTGGCTACTTCTTCTTGGAGCGGGGCTTCTTCTTGGGTTTCTTGGTGCCAGCCGCTTTCGAGAGGGACTTGAGCTCGGCTTGCACGAACTCGGCCATGTTCCAGAGGTCGGGCACGAGATCTCGATCGCTCACGAAACCGAAGTCGAGCATCCCGTTGGTCGACACCACGGTCACGTTGAGACCCACGCCGTCGACGATTGCTGACACGGGGAAGTGTCCCTTGATCTCAGCGCCTGCCAAGTAGATCGGGATCGGTGGCCCCGGCACGTTCGACACGACCACGTTGAACGGCAGGTTCACTCGATCGGCCAACTTGGTCGATGCAATCAAGCGAGAGGCGAGCGCCGCCACCGCTGGCGGTGCCACCTGGGTGATGTCGGTCAGAATCTCG
>CALJSB010000051.1 GCA_937976305.1 uncultured Acidimicrobiales bacterium | reverse complement strand
GGTGCAACTCTCGATAAATGGAATGCCCGAATCAGGTTGTGGGTCATCGGCGAGTGTGACTTCCCCGCAGTCGACATCCAGGGCTGGGAGATTGACATCTTCGATGCGGACGATGCCGCTCACACGCAGACCAGGTCTGTTGAGGGTGACGTCGAGGCTTCGTGCGCTTTCGTCGAACTCCCGAGCGACTTCTGAGGCGATGCCTCCTGGGTCGGCTGGGTCGACGAAGGTGTAGGCGACTTCCCAGTTGAAGTCGAAGTTGTCCGTGTTGCTGGCGGTCCAGGTGAATCGGACGGTGTTGTTGCCGATGTCGGAGACGCTGCAACTCTCGATCGCTGGCAGCACGGGATCTGGATCCGGGTCTGGGTCGTCAGCGAGGATGATTGATCCGCAGTCGACTTCTGGGGATGTGGAGATGACTCCAGCGTCAACCTGTTCGGCCGAAATGACACCGCTCACTTCGAGGCCCGGACGGCTGAAGGTGACATCCAAGGATCGTGTGCCTGCATCGAAGTCTCGGGCGACCTCTGAGGCGATGCCTCCTGGGTCTGCTGGGTCACCGAAGATGTAGGCGATTCGCCAGTTGAAGTTGATGCCGTCGGTGTCGTTGGCTGTCCAGGTGAATCGGACAGTGTTGTCGCCGACGTCGGAGACGCTGCAGCTGTTGATCACTGGCAGCACGGGATCTGGATCTGGATCTGGATCTGGATCTGGATCTGGATCTGGATCGGGATCTGGGTCGTCAGCGAGTGTGACGGTTCCGCAGTCGATCGTGTTCTCGGGGACGGCCTGGCCGTCGACTGACTCGATGGCGATGACGCCTTCGATCTCGAAGCCGGGGCGGAAAGTGATGTCGAAGCTGCGATCGCTTGGGTCGAAGGTTCGTGCTGTTTCACTGAGGAAGCCGCCTGGGTCGGCTGGATCGCCGAAGGTGTAGCGGATTCGCCAGGTGATGCGGTCAGCGTCGGTGTCGCTTGCGGTCCATACGAACCGGCCGACGTTGTTGCCAGCGTCTTCGATGCTGCAGCTGTTGATCACTGGCAGCACGGGATCTGGATCTGGATCTGGGTCCGGGTCTGGATCTGGATCCGGATCTGGATCGCCGCCGTTGCCGGCAGTCGCCGTGCCGCATGCGGCACGAGGCATCGTTGTCCCGTCCGCAAAGATTGGCGCGAGGCCAACCGTTGCGACCGTCCCCGCTGGGAGCTCGACCAATGTGGAGGTGCCGGTCGTCCGCACGTAGCGGGCGCCCTTCCCTTCAATAACCAGCTGGTACTGGAATTCCGTTGCGTTCGGAACGGCGATCCACTCAATGAGGACACCGTCCTGCGCTGAAGAAACCGAACACGTGAATGGCACGTTGCCGGTGCCGTCGTTCGGCGCTGCGCTACCGCAGGCTGAACGAGATCGAATGGATCCGTCGGCAAAGACGGGGGTGACCGACACGGTGCCCGTCACGCCGTCAGGCAGAGGGATGAACGTGGTCGGACCTGGTACACGTCGGTACTTGGCCGATTGGCCTTCGACCTGGAGTTTCCAGGCGTACTCGACTGCACCATTGATCTCGTTCCACGAGACGTTGATGCCGCCGTCAGCTGACGACACCTGGCAGACGAGATCGACGATGCCGGTGCCTTCGTTTGGCGAACCCTCACCGCATGGCGTGCGGGGCTGGGTCGAACCGTCAGCGAAGACCGGCGCTAAGCCGATCGAGACGGAGGATCCGACGGGGAGTGGGATGGTCACCGTGTTGCCGGTAACTCGTGCATAGGCCGAGCCGGCGCCTGGCCGATCGAGCTTGTATTGGTATTCGGAGGAGCCCGGCACTTCTTGCCAGCTCAGCACCACACCGCCGTCGATCATCTCGATCGAGCAATCGAACTCGACTCTCTGCGCGTCGGCCGTGCCGACAACGGCCAAGACCGATGCCACCATCGCCACAACGGCCAATAGCGCTCGAAGGAGGGGCCGTCGTTTTGAACGGCTCCCTGAATCCCGTACTGCCCTCATTGTTTGTACTCCCGCTTTTGTTACAGAGCAGATGCCCTAAACGCGCTGGTGAGCAACACCACTCACACGCAGTGTGATATCGCACCCACGGGGGGAGGTCAAACGACCTACTCCACGTGAGGTGTAAACACACAACGTGACGATCCGGCAAATTCTGCTGCACCAGTGAACTTGCGTCACGTTTCGGAGCCGACAGATTTCTTTGAGAAATCTGTCGGGGAGTGGCGAAGGAGCCCCACCAGCGACGGTGGGCTGACTACGTTGACGTCAGCGGCGTTGTTTGGAAGAGCGAACTCTGGAGGGAGCGACATGGCGATTGCCCCAGCACCGTTCCGTGAAGCGGATCGCAGCGAGGTCACGACCAGCCAAGGCTGGAAGCGCATTCCCGACCTCGTCGTGGCGTTCAACCTCTTCGCTGCGCTCGCAGCCCTCGCCGTGGCCGTCGTGCCCGCCGTTGTGGCCAACCGCAGCCCGGCCAGCCTCGACCGGCTCGAGTTGGACGAAGTGGCCATCGACGGTGAGGTGCTCGCCGACCCCTCACTCGCCAGCGCCGATGTTGACCGACTCACGGTGGGCGCCAGCTCGTTTGATGACGTTGCAGCCGAGGCGGTCCAGCTCGCAGAACCAGCGCTGCGGGGAAGCGTGAGCGCCTATTGGGACGTCGGCGCAGCGTTCTCCGTCCCGTTCTTGATCGCAGCTGTGTTGCTCATTCTCGACGCCATCCTCAGCTACATCTCCTCCAACAAGCGCCACTTTGGGCAACGTTGGTACAACGGCGTGCTCGGCCTGTCGCTCATCGGGCTGGTGCGGTTCAACGTCGACGACGACCCGACACTCCACTACCTCTTCGCCGGCACGTTCTTCATCCTGTTCCTGCTGGTGATGACCTACACCGCTGTGCTCGGGTCTGCAGGCCGACGGCTCCCCGTCGACATTGACGACGACGGCATGCCAGACGCATCCGAAACGGCGGAGGCCCGAGAAGCGCTGCTGGCCCACGTCGGCTTCTTGCTCGTTGGCGCTGCGATCATGGCTGGCATCTCGTGGGCGGCGTTCGGGTGGATCACGTTCTACTTCTTCGAACTGCACGCACTCGTCACGTTTGCGTTGTTCTTCGCCCTGCGAGTGCTCAACCCGTTTCCGTATCGGCTCTATGAGTTCCCCTGGTCTCGGCTCAACTCCGTCGTCCGTTTCCTACGACTCAATCTGGGCTCTTAGCGGGTCGGAGACCGGGAGCGTCTAGCCCAGGCGGCTCACGGACAGGGTGTCGAGCAGCGGTTGCCACGTTGTCATGACCTCATCGATCGTCAGATCGGGATCGGGGTAGATGACCGCGAGTACACGCTCTTCCCCGAACACGAAGTGACGGTTGTCCGACTCGCCATCGCTATGGGCCCACGTCGTGAGAAACTCGATGCACTCTTCGGCCTCAATCGAAAAGCCGGGCCAGCAATCAAAGCCGGTTCCAGGCTCGATCTCGAACTCGAACCAGGGCACCTCCGCTCCTCCGACCTCCGACGAACCGGTGTTGGTAAGCCGCCCGAGATGATCTGCGTACGCAGCCCACCCGTCGATGTCGGCTGGCGGTTCGGCGAGACGGGGGAGCAATCGTGATTCCATTGGGTCGATTCGGGCTTGGGGAAGGGTTGGATCGACCAGCGACCGCTCGTAGGCAATGATCGCCAGGTCAGATCCATCGATCGACAACACGAGTATGTCGGGTGCTGAATGGCGGGCGAAGAGGCCCTCGATCGGCTCGTCGATGCGAAATTCCACGGCCGTCTGACCGAACATGCGGTGATAGGTGCCTGACTCGAACCTGGCGTTTCCGGTACCAAGTGCGCTGACGAACCGCGTGTCGGCCGGCGGCGGTTCAGCTTCGGAGTCAACGAGCGGAGTGAATGACGTCATGATGTGCTCGGTTGCCTCGACCAAGGGCTCGAGTTCGCCCGGCGGTCCCGTCACATACGCAGCAAACCGAGCGTCTTCTCCGAAGTATCGGAAGATCACGAGTGGCTCGCCCGTCACGATTTCAACTGGATCGCCGCTCGACGCTGCGGCCAGCATGACGCAGGTGTCGCCGAGAAGACACGCGGTCGCTGGTATGTCAGCATCGACTTCCAGCTTCCACCAGCCGATCTCGCCATCTGGTCCATCAATGGTGCCGTGGTCGATCAGCGTTGACGTACCTGTCGTTTCGATGAGTTCGGCAGCCTCCTCGACCGACTTTGGCACCGGTACCGAACTGCCGTTGGACAGTGTGAGAGTCGAGCTGCGAACGAGGTGGATCTGGCCGACCGTGTCTGGCCGATCAGCGTTCAGCCGAATCGAAAAAGGACCGTGATCTCGCACGGCCAGACCATCCGGAAGGTCGAACACGACCGGGTGTGTGAAGGCGTTCGTTGCCCATTCTCCTGCGTCAACTGGCCACCCGGATTCGTTGGGGGGTGTTGACGTGAGATTCTCGAGCCAACGTTCCGGGACAACAGTGGGCGCTGCGGTTTCGGTGCGTTCAGGTGCGCCTGGCGATTGAGCCTTCTCGGATGTCGAGCTTGAGGCGGCTGGCACCGTCGTTGTGGCATCGGCGGCCAACTCGATCTCGGCATCGTTGTCAGCGAGCGGCGCCGGGTCGGCGGCGCTCGCGCAGGCTGCTGCAGCCATGGCGAGCGCTACGAGTATCCCGATCGTGTTTGCGCCTTTGTACGTCGTCATCTCTGATCCCTCCTCGATACAGATTCCACAACACTCTTGACGGCTGTATCGACCGAGACGTAGGAAATCCCTCGCGGGTCGAGGGATTTCCGTCGGCCTAGGCGATGAATCGGTCGAGGTTCCGATGGTCAAGCCACAGACGAACGTGCATCAGTTGGGCGGAGCGCTCAACGACGTGCTCGGCGATCTCTTCGCCGCTGAGGGTTCGGCTGTGTTTGGGTTTCTGCTGGCCCGATGCGGAAGCCGAGACTTAGCGCAAGACCTCGTTGCCGAGACCTTCATGCACGCTGGTGATCGCGTTCGAGCGGGCCGAGGATCTGAAGTAACGCCCGCTTGGCTGCGCACGGTTGCCCGCCGCCGGTTGATTGATGAGTGGCGACGACAGGCCAGAGGTCGTGATCGCTTCGAACGGCTGCGGCTGCAACGAAGCGAACCAGTTCCGGCTCCAGATGCCGACGATGCCGTTGACCGAGCGCTTGCGTCACTCTCGACCCGTCAGCGAGCCGTGCTGACGCTTCGGTACCTCGATGACTACTCAGTGACCGAGGTCGCGGAAGCGCTCGACCTTTCCTACAAGGCGGCCGAGTCGTTGCTGGCCCGGGCCAAGCGATCGTTCGCTGACGCCTACGAGCGTGAAGACCCCGACGAAGGGCGGGAGACCACCAATGCGTGATGACGAACTGCGAGCCATCGTGGCGAAGGCGGACCGTCCTCGAGCGATGACGGCCGACGAAGAGGCCGCTGTCCGCAACAGGATCTTTGAGGCACAGCCGGTGATCGCTTCCACCGCAGCCCGGGAACCTACAGCCGCTGGTCGCAGCGCCTTTTGGCTGACAACGGCGGCAGCCGCGCTCGTGGTGATGGCCTTCGGGCTCGTGTTCGTCAACCGTGCGGACAGCGATCAAGCAGCACTGTTGCCCGGCGCCACCACCGTTCCATGCACGGTCGTTGGGGCTGAGCTGGCCGACGCTGTCGAACAATGGGGTTCGATCGATGATTGGGCGATCGCCACCAACAACCCGGAGCCGGACGTGGCGCTACTGGTAGCTGAATCGCTTCGCGTCGCAGATCCTGAAGCTGACTCGTCTGCAATCTTGATGGAGTTGGACGCGATTCTGGACGGCCCTCGACGTTCTGGCATCACTGATGCGATGGAGCGGGCGGATGTCGTCGAACGGGCCCTTGTCGAACTTGCGGATGTTGTGGGTGCAAGCGACGACTCGTGCCTGGCACCCGGGTTGGTTTCGGGCAACTGAGCCGAGAAATGTCAGACTGCTTCGATGACGATCGAGACGCTGGCATACGGGTACGGGTTGATCGAAGGACCTCGAGTCGACGCTGACGGCAACCTCTTCTTCAGCGACGTCCCGAACGGCGGGGTGTATCGCCGCTCGCCAGATGGCGAGATCACCGTGGCCATTCCGAAGCGCCGTGGCGTTGGCGGCATCGCCCTGCATGCCGATGGCGGCCTCGTAGTGAGCGGGCGCAACATCTGCCATGTCAAAGACGGAGAGACCCGCATCGTGTTTGCTCCCGAAGCGCCTGGACTGAACGACTTGATGGCCGACGCCGACGGTGCGGTCTACTGCGGGACGATTCGGTCAGACCCGTTCGGCGCTGATGGGTCGGAGCGGACCCCAGGGGAGTGCTACCGCATCGACCCAGACGGCACGACCGCTGAGCTCTACGGCGACGTGTCGCTCACCAACGGCATCGGCTTCTCACCGGACGGATCGGTGATGTATCACTCCGACTCGACGAACGGTCACCTCATCGTGCACGACATCGCCGACGGTGCCGTGTCGAACCGGCGAGCGCTTTCGCCGGGCGGTCGCTTCGACCCGGACGGGCTCGCCGTCGACGAAGCCGGAACGATCTGGGTTGCCGACTTTGGGGCGGGCGCCGCTCGGGCCATCTCACCGGCTGGCGAAGAGATCGACCGAGTGGAAGTTCCGGCGACTCCGTGACGAGCTTGTGTTTCGGCACCGGCGATCGCCGCGACCTCTACATCGTCACCGCAGACAACACCGACGACCCGAGCCGGGGCGGCACGATCTTCCGCACCCGAGTCGACGTGCCCGGCCTCGTCGCCCCGATGGCTCGCGTCTGACTGCGTTGCTGACGTGACGAGGCAAGCAGCTCAGTTCAGGCGAGGGTCGTTGGACTGGCTCCGCGGCGCAGCGTTCGCTGCGTCGGGGTGCTTCGCATGGTTTGGGTTCCAAAGGTGGCCCACCGCATCGAGCAATCCCATGGCTTGAAGCCAAGTCTTGTGACGGTGGCACGGTGGGCAGAGCATCTGCCCGTTGGCCGTGTGGGTCGGGCCGGCTCGGCTGGCTGGATCGGCGTGATCGGCCTGGAGCTTCCTCGATCTTCGCCCGCATCCGGGCCCCCGACAGTGCCGATCCCGCACGAGCATGCCGAATCGCTGCAGGTCGTTGAAGAGTCGAGCGGGCGACGAGACCGAGGTCGTGCGGTCGCTGGCGTCGGCGGTGACTCGACGAATGTGTGTTGCCAGAGCGCACCACAGCGCCAGTTGCGGCGAGATGCGGACACCGGAGGCGGTTTCACAGCGATACGAATCGACAGCGTCGAGCCGCTCGTCGCCAGCGTCGGGCCGTGCCGTTTCGGAATCGTCAGCCGAGTCTGCGTCAGCGCCGGGTCGCGTGAATCGGATGTAGTCGTTGGAGCTCGCCGCCTGGGCAGCCCACATGAGCGTCATCAGATCGACCGTGACCGCAACGCTGATTGAACAGCCCGGGTCGACAAGGTCAGGATTGATCCCACCTCGCCGCACCACGATCATCAGCGCATCGTGCCAACGCATCTTGTCGGTGCGGGGGAGATGCGCCGAGGTGATGTTGTCGGGGTTGCCGCCTTCGGCCTCGCACGCCGCCCGGGCCTCGGCCCACTCCTCTTCGAGCAGGCGATCGAACTCGACCTGCAGGATCTGTTGCACCTGTTCGAACATCAGATGCGGCATGGCGAGAGCCACCAGCGTCGTGCCGCCAACGCCGTGAGCCCAGCTCAACTCCCGCTTGTCGGCGCCAGGGTCGAGGTCGGCCGGATCTCGCGGATCGACCAGCTCGGACCAGTTGCCAACCATGCGGTCGAACTCGGCCCAGCTCAGTGAGCTGGCCGACTTGACCAGCCAGTCTTGATCGGCCTCGACCGCATCTCGAAGGTATGACTTTTCATGGAGCCGGACGATGCGCTTGGCGTGTTCAACCGTGATCGTCGCTCGGGCCAGGGCATCGAAAACACTCGGGAGCTTGGCCAACGAGATGGCGAAGTTGACTTCGGCTCCGGTGTGGCGACCGTTCATCCGGCGGCGTTGGGCCCGAGCTGTGGCGGCAGTGCGGAAGGCGGGCTTGTAGGCGCGGCGGTCGTTGTACTGGGCGAGGACGGCAGCCTTGGCCGCCGCCGTCTTTGCTTCGAGCTCGTCGAGGAAATCGATTGACGCAAGAAGGTCGAGCGGCTCGGAGGGCACAGCATCGTCTGCTGAGGTGGCATTGGAGATGAACTGGTCGACCGCATCGAGCACAAGCAACTCGGCCCAGTCGGACGGAAGCGCCCCGCCATCGTCGTAGAGAGAATCAAGCAGGGCTCGCGAGCCGTACACGTCTTCGTGTGGTCCGAGATCGGACGCCATCTGCAGTAGCTTTTGGGGCGTCGTCGCCATGTGATTCACCTCCAATTCGTCGACAGTTCGAGAGGGTTTCGACCAGTGAGAACCATCGTAGAGATGGGGTGTGACAGTGAAGCTGGCGAGGCCAAACAGCACGCTGAAAGGCGGCGTCAAACGGCTGTCACGAGCCCACGCAATCAGGCGTTAGATCAGACGTCGAGATGGCGTCGTTGCTTGGGGAGGAGAGGCGACTCGCCCCCACCGACCCACATGTCGACGGCGACGGCTGACGGCAGTGCATCGCCGTTTGATCCGTTCGCCACACCGTGTCCGTCTGGGCCGACGTCGGTGCGGATGATCAACGACAGAACATCCTCAGCGTTGCCCGACGCATCGAGATCGCGCTTGGCGACCGCCTCGGAATCGGAGAGGGAGAAGATGGCGTAGCCGAGCCGCTCGAGTTCGTCGGCCAGCATCACGCCAACCGTTTCGGGCGGAGAGGTCATCGTGACGAGCGTGACGGCAACTTCGGCAATGTCGGGGTCGATGTCGTCGACCGGCATGAGATCGCAGGGAAGTCGAATGCCAACGAGGAGGTCGGCGAGGGTCTTACTCGATTCGGTCGCATCGTTGAGATCGAGGTCCGGTTCCTCATCTGCGGGGAGCGTGATGTCGGCTTCAGCTGGCGGTGCGTCAGAACCAGTTGCGGGTTCTTCCGATCGCGGCGCCAGCAGCGAACCAAGTGAAAGGCCGGCTGACGCACCCTTGGAGTGATCGGCCGGCTCTTCCGTTGGTTCTTCAGCTGCCTTCTCGATGGGCTTGGCAGGCGTGCTCGCCGTGACGATCTTTTTGGTGTCGGGCTTGCTGGTGGCGGGCTTCTCTGCTTCCGCCTTCACCACTGGGCGCTTCTTCAGCGGCGGACTCGATGCCGTGGTGCCAAGGACGAGGCTTTCGCCAGCGCTGTCGCCTGTCTTGCCATCTGAACTAAGGGCCTTTTGGCCGATTTTGGTGGACGGGAGCGGCTTCTTGTTGAGCACCGCGGCCCGCTGGCGCCGGTTGTAGCGGACACGTCGAAAGACGTAGACCACGAGCGCGACCGCCGACAAAGCAATCCAGATCCACAGAGCCCAGACGACGACGTCCATCCCCAGAGAGTAATTCGCTAGCGGGCCCGGGTGCTTGATGGGTCGTTACCCTCGCCGTGTGGGTGATGATCTGTTTGCAGCGGCTGCGGCCTCTCGGCTCGAGTCCCGCGCCCCGCTGGCTGCTCGACTACGCCCCCGATCACTCGACGACGTCGTTGGCCAACAACACCTGCTCGGCCCGAAGGGTTCGCTGAGGCGTCTCGTGGCCACCGACCGTTTGAGCTCTGCCATTCTGTGGGGCCCAGCGGGCACCGGGAAGACGACGTTGTCTCGGCTCGTGGCCGAAGCCTCGTCGAAGCGGTTCGTGCAACTGTCGGCCGTGAATGCCTCGGTCAAGGACGTTCGCGCCGTCATCGCTGAGGCCGAAGAGCGCCTCGGAGCGCAGGGGCAGGGCACCATCTTGTTTCTGGACGAGGTGCACCGCTTCAACAAGTCGCAGCAAGATGCGTTGTTGCCAGCGGTCGAGTCGGGCGTGCTCACGCTCATTGGCGCCACCACCGAGAATCCGTTCTTCGAAGTCAATGCCCCGCTGCGCAGCCGATCGACGCTGTTCCGCCTCGAGATGCTCGAGCCCGAAGATCTGGCGACACTCATCAGGCGAGGGCTCGAGGCCGAGAGGGCCACGGCCAGCCCCGAAGCGATCGACTACCTCGCGGGCCGCGCCGCTGGCGATGGCCGCCAAGCCCTCACCACGCTCGAAGTCGCCGTTGCCTTAGCCGCGGCCGAACAAGAGACAGCATCGCCTCAGATCGACATCAGCCACGCCGAGGCCGCGACTGATCTCAAAGCGCTGCGCTACGGGCGAGATGAGCACTACGACATCATCAGCGCCTTCATCAAGAGCATCCGAGGTTCTGACCCCGACGCAGGGCTGTATTGGTTGGCCCGCATGCTGGCTGCTGGTGAAGACGCCCGATTCATTGCTCGCCGTCTCGTGATCTTGGCCTCCGAAGATGTTGGCATGGCCGACCCGATGAGCCTCTTGATCGCAGATGCCGCCGCTCGGGCCGTCGAGTTCGTCGGCCTTCCTGAAGCGAGGCTGAATTTGGCCCAGGCTGTTGTGCACCTGGCGACGGCGCCAAAGTCGAACAGTGCGTATGCCGCAATCAACGAAGCGATGGCCGATGTGCAGGAGCTTCCGGCGGGCGAGGTGCCCATGCATCTGCGCGACGCCAGTTACAAAGGTGCGGCCACGCTGGGGCATGGCAAGGGCTACGACTATCCTCACGCACACCCGGACGGAGTCGTCGACCAGCAGTATCGGCCTGCCGATGTTGCCGAGCGGCGCTACTACCGGCCGACCGACCGGGGTTACGAGGCAGCGTTTGCTCCTCCGAAAGACGGCGAGACGGAAAGACAGACCGAATGACCATTGCTGAGTTTGCCGCCATCATCGTCGCCATTGCCGTTGTTGTGGCCGCTGTCTTCTTGGTCACTGCGGTCAACAACCTCAACAACACGTTGGTCAAACTCGAAGAGACGGCACACACGCTGCGGGACGAGGGCGTGAGCGCCTTCCGCGACCTGCGCCAACTCGTCGCCGACGCGGATGCTGAGCTCGACAAGGTCGATCTCGTGCTCGATCGCGCCGACCAGGCCACCACCGCGATCTCCGAAACCAGCCGCCGAACCCATGAAGCGGTGCAAGACCCCGTCATTCGAACTCTTGCCGTCGCCTCGGGCACCGGCAAGGTCGCTCGGACGTGGCTGGGTCGTCGCAAGAAGCCGAAGGGAGACGCCCCCATCGTCGACAGTGCCATTGTCGACCTGACCGGCTCAAGCAATGCCGGTTCAATCAAGAACGGTCGCTCGTGATCGGCTGGCTCATCCGCCGATTCCGCTGGGTGATTCTGGGCTGGGTGGCCCGGACGCTCACCCGCATCGGAGTGAAAAACAAGCTCGATCGCTCGATCGACTCGGCCACCGCTGATCTCGAGAATCGTCTGCCCGCACCAGTCGTGAAGGCAGCCGAGAAGCTTCCGGGCGACATCGTTCGTTCCGGCGGGGCCGCGATCGTAGCCACCCAGCGATCACGTGATGCCGCCGTACAAGCCAAGCGCATCGCCAGTGGCACGAAGCGCTCGACCGAGCGTGTCGTCACCGCTCGTCGTCACCTGTTCGACAGTGTCCGGAGCGCTGCATCTGAAGTGCGAGACGAGTCCGAGATGATTCGTCGCCAAATGAAGAGCGACGTGCTGCGCGAGACCGAAGGTGAGGGTGCAGCCCTCGATGCTCTGCTCGATCTGCGCGACTCACCCATCGATGAGCCGTTGCCTGAGGTCCCGCCGGCGGTCAGCTCCGGGCGGCGCCGTTTCCGGCCGGGCCTTCCGGCCGCCCCGGTGAATCGGGTGCAGCGGACCTACCGCCGTCCCACGAAACCCTGGGATCGATAGCTGGGGTCGCGGGTATCCTTCCCGCCACCATGTCCAACATTGATGCCAAAGAACTGCGCCGCCGGTTCGTCGAGTTCTTCACCGAACGCGATCACCGTGAGATTCCTTCGGCCAGCCTGATTCCGCACGACCAGACGCTGCTGTTCGTCAACTCCGGCATGGTGCCGTTCAAGCCGTACTTCGTCGGCGAAGAAAAGCCGCCCCATCCTCGCGCTGTCACCGTGCAGAAGTGCGTGCGAGCCGGAGGCAAGCACAACGACCTCGATGAAGTCGGCCGCACCCAACGCCATCTCACGTTCTTCGAGATGATGGGCAACTTCAGCTTCGGCGACTACTTCAAAGAAACCGCCATCCCCCAAGCGTGGGAGTTCTTCACCGAGGTGCTCGGGCTCGACCCCGACCGCCTGTGGGTCACCGTCCACCTCAGCGACGATGAGGCCGAGGAGATCTGGGCCAACGAGGTCGGTGTCCCTCGCGAGCGCATTCAGCGGCTCGACGAAGACAACTGGTGGCGCATGGCCGACACCGGCCCCAATGGTCCGTGCTCCGAGATCTTCTGGGACAAAGGCCCGAGGTACGGCCCCGAAGGCGGCCCAGAAAACCCCGAGGCCGAAGATCGCTACGTCGAGATCTGGAACCTCGTGTTCATGCAGTTCGAGACCGACGAAGAAGGCAACTCGAAACCATTGCCCAAGCCGTCGATCGACACCGGAGCTGGGCTCGAGCGCATCCTGTCGGTGCTGCAAGAGAAGGACTCCGTCTTCGAGATCGACGAGATGGCTCGCCTGATTGCCACGGCGAGCCATGTCACTGGCTACGAGCTCGGTGCCGACGACAACTCCGACCTCGCCCTGCGGGTGCTCGCCGAGCACGCCCGCACCATGACCTTCCTGATCTCCGACGGTGTGTTTCCGTCAAACGAAGATCGGGGCTACGTGCTGCGCCGCATCATGCGCCGCGCCGTCCGCTTCGCCTATCTGTTGGGCGTCACCGACCTCGTCACGCCAGGCCTCGTCGACGCCGTTGTCGACATCATGGGCGACGACTACCCGCAGCTCGTCTCGAGTCACGAGCTCATCCGTTCGGTGGTGGAGCGTGAAGAAACACAGTTCCGTCGCACGCTCGCCAACGGTCTCAAGATTCTCGACGAGCAGCTCGCCGATGTTCCCGAAGGCGGCGAGCTCGCCGGTTCGGTCGCCTTCCAGCTGCACGACACCTACGGCTTCCCCTATGAAGTCACCGAAGAAGTTGTCTCCGAGCGAGGCTTCACCGTCGACCGGGCCGGGTTCGAGACCGACATGGCCGAGCAGCGAGAGCGAGCCAAGGCGGCCCGCAAAGACCAGAGCCAAGCGCCCGACTTCGAGCAGGTGCAGGGATTGGTCGAAGACCACGGCGTCACCGACTTTGTTGGCAGGGACGAGCTGACCGACGTGAGTGCGCAGGTGCTGCTCGTCACTGGCCTCGGCACCGATGAGGTGAGCGTCTTCACCGACCGCACCCCGTGCTACGCCGAATCGGGCGGCCAGGTCGGCGACACGGGCACGATCAAAACCGACACCGGCCAAGCCGAGATTCTCGACACGGTGTATGCCGCGCCCGGTGTGCACCGGCACGTCGTTCGTATCACCGAAGGTGAGCTCGTCGTTGGCTCACAGGCCACGATCTCGATCGACGTCGTCCGGCGCGACGCCATCCGCCGCAATCACACCGGCACCCACATTCTTCATTGGGCGCTGCGTGAAGTGCTCGGCGATCACGTGCAGCAGCAAGGCTCGCTCGTTGATGCCGATCGTCTTCGCTTCGACTTCAGCCACTTCGAACCGTTGACCGCCGACGAGGTGGCCAAAATCGAAGACATGTCGAATGCAGCGGTGTTGTCGAACCCCGCCTGCGCTCACGAAGAGATGACAAAGCAACAGGCCGAAGACAAAGGCGCCATCGCGTTCTTCGGTGACAAGTACGGCGACCTGGTGCGTGTGCTCGAAGCCGGCCCCTCGCTCGAGTTCTGCGGCGGCACTCATGTGAGCGCACTCGGCGACATCGGGCTGATCAAGATCGTCACCGAAGGCTCGATCGGGTCGAACATTCGACGAGTCGAAGCCGTGACCGGCACCGGCGCCATCGATTTGCTTCGGGCCGAACAGGCAACGATCGATCAAGCAGCCGAGCTGCTCAACTCGCCACGCGGCGATCTGACCGACGCGGTCGAAAAGCGAGTGACCGAGATCAAGGCGCTCAAGGACGAGCTCAAGTCGCTACGTCAACAGGCTGCCTCGGGCCGGGCAACAGAACTGGCGGCCGCGGCCGTCGACGGCATCGTGGTGGCACGAGTGGATGGCGTTGAGCGAGACGACATGCGCGACCTCGCCGTTGCGTTGCGGGACCAGCCCGAGATCAAAGCCGTCATTCTCGGCGGTGCCCCCGCTGGAGGTGGCGCTGCGCTGGTGTCGGCCGTTGCTCCCGATTCGGGACTCGACGCTGGCGACCTCGTTGCCGATGGCTTCGGGGCCATTCAGGGTGGTGGCCGCAAGGCACCCGACCTCACCATGGCCGGCGGCAAAGAACCGGCCGGCATCGATGCCGCGCTCGACTCGGCTCGGGCCGCCGCAGGCATCTCTTGACCACAGGGTCTTCCCACAACCAGCGCCGAGCCGTCGGTGTCGACTTCGGGTCCAAGCGCATCGGGATTGCGATCTGCGATTCGGGTGGACTGGTTGCTACGCCGCACGAAACCATCAAGAGAGTCGGTGACGAATCAGTCGAGCACGGCCGCATTGGCGAGATCGCCGAAGCGATCGGCGCCAAGACCATCGTGGTCGGCCTGCCGATCGACCTTGACGGCGAGATCGGGGTCGCGGCCCGTGCCGTGCAGAACGAAGTGCGCCGTCTCGGGCGTCGTCTCGAACAGCGCCTTGCCGGGGTCGACGTTGTCACCCACGACGAGCGGCTGACAACCGTCACCGCCGACCGTTCACTTCGTGAACAAGGCATCCGGGGTTCGTCGCGATCGGAGATGATCGATCAGGTTGCCGCGGCCACGATCCTGCAATCGTGGCTTGATGCAACGAGCTTGTCGTAGCAGTTGGCAAACCCCCTCACAGGGGTGACTCGCCTAGGCGCTCGAAACCTCTACGATGTCGTTGGTGGGTCTGTTCGACCAAGATGACGAGACCGGTGAGGTCGGCGAATCCGTAGAGAATTCGTCAACCCTCGTTGAGTCTGGAACGTCCGGCGATGTCGCCGCGTCCAACGGCACGCACGCCAATGGTGCGTCCTCAAACGGTCATGTCGTCGAAGAGGATCTGCTCGACGACTACGACGATCCGGACGATCTGTATTGGAACGACGACGAGTTCGTCACGGTTCGCCCAGCTTGGTATCGCATCGGTCGTGGCCTGATCTTCCTTGCGCTGATCATCTATGCCGGCCTGTTTGTCTACCGCGGAGCCAGGGGCTGGTTCGAAGCCCAGCTCGATCCCGAAGGTGAGCCAACCACCGAAGTCGTGCTCAACGTGCCAACCGGGGCAACGACGGCCGACATCGGTCGCATCCTGCAAGACAACGAAGTCATCCCGAACTCGACCTTCTTCCGGTACTACGCCCAATACGAAGGCGAAGGCAACTTCCAGGCCGGCGAATACACCTTCCGTCAGAACTCCGCAGCGAGCGACGCGATCGAAGTGCTCAACGCCGGGCCGAGGCCCCAAGAGTTCGCCCGGTTCACCGTGCGAGAGGGCCTCTGGATCGACGAGATTATTCCCGAGATCGCCAGCCAGCTCGACAACGTGACCGAGGCCGAACTCCGAGCTGCTCTTGCTTCGGGTCAGATCGTGCCTCGTTACCGGCCGCCGGGAACCACGAGCTGGGAAGGCCTGCTCTTCCCCGATACCTACGAAGTCAACGCCGAAGACGACGCCTTCGAAGTGTTGCTCAAGATGTCCGATGAGTTCTCACAGGTCTCGGGCGAGCTCGCCTACGGCGCGGCCGACACCCAGCTCGGCTACACCGCCTACGAAGTGCTCATCGTTGCCTCGCTTGTCGAGGCCGAGACCCGTGTCGATTCCGAGCGACCCCTTGTGGCCAGCGTGATCTACAACCGTCTTCGTGAGCAGTGGGCGCTTGGCATCGACGCCACCTGCATCTACGGCGCTGGCGACCGCCAGGTCGAGCTCGTCGTCAGCGTGCTCGAAGACACTGAGAACCCCTACGCCTGCCGTGGCCGAGTTGGACTGCCCCCGACGCCCATCAACGCGCCGGGTCGTGCTTCGCTCGAGGCCGCAATCCGACCCGCAGAGTCAGCGTTCATGTACTACGTGCTCACCGATCCGGCCGGCCGCCACACCTTTGCCGAGACCGAAGAAGAGTTCGTTGAGGCCAAGGCGCTCTGCGCCGAGCGCGGCCTCGGTTGTGGCTAGACACCTCGAACTATCGGGCTCGACAAGGATTGCTGGCGTCATCGGCGATCCCGTTCGTCATTCGCTCTCGCCCCTGATTCACAACGCTGGCTTCGCCGAGCTCGGGCTCGACTGGGCCTACGTTGCCCTTCCCGTCGCCGCGGGCGATGGTGCAGCAGCTGTTGAAGCGATGCGAACCTTTGGTATCGACGGGTTGTCGGTCACGATGCCGCACAAGGATGTTGTGGCGGCCACGGTCGACCAGCAGAGCCCGGCGGTGCAAGCACTCGGTGCCTGCAACTGCGTCTACCGAGATGGCGATCAGCTCGTTGGCGACAACACAGACGGAGCCGGGTTCGTCGCCTCGCTCACCGCCGAGGGAGTCGAGGTGGCCGGGCGAAGTGTTGGCGTGATCGGTGCCGGCGGCGCTGCTCGGGCCATCGTCGACGCCGTCGGCCGGGCCGATGCCAGTCGAATCGTGATCGTGAACCGATCGCAAGATCGGGCAAACGTTGCCGCCGCCCTGAGCGATGCGGCGGTGGTCGGCGACGTCGCGGCGCTCGGCGATGTCGACATCGTGGTGAATGCCACCTCGATCGGCATGGGCGCCCCGACGTCGTCGACCGAACCTGGCGATGTGCCCGTCGATCCGCAACGGCTCGACACCAACCACGTGGTGGTCGACATTGCGTATCAGCCGCTCGTGACACCGTTGATGGCCCAGTGCGAGGCTCGCGGCATTCGCACGATCGGTGGTCTTGGCATGCTGATCCACCAAGCAGCTGCCGCCTTTGAGCACTGGACGGGTGAAAAAGCGCCTGTTGAAGCCATGACTCAGGCCGTCAACGACCACTTGGCTCGGTAGCTCAAAATCTGAACGCGTCGTCCGATGGGGAATCACCCGAACAAGGACGATAGGAACATGTTGCAGGGCTCTCTAGACAACTTCACGCTGGCCGAGGTGCTTGGTCTGCTCGCCAACACGGGCAAGACCGGCAAGCTTGCTCTCACTGGCGATCGTGGCCATGGCTCGCTGTGGTTCGAGGAGGGTCTGCTGGTCGCCTCTGAAGCCGCTAACTCATCCGTCGATGCCTCGATGGACCTCACGCTGTTCGAGCTGCTCCGATTCCACTCCGGCACGTTCGCCTTTGAAGCTGATGGCCAGTCGCCCGCCGCCACACAAGACCCGATCGCCGTTGACGAGGTACTCAGCGTGGCCGAAGCTCGGATGACCGAGTGGGTAGACATCGAAGCCGTTGTGCCATCGGTGTGGCACCGGCTCACCCCTGCAATGTCGTTGCCATCAAGTGAAGTGACCTTGACCGCTGCAGAGTGGGACTTGCTCATCGCCATCGGCGAGACCAGCACCGTTGGTGCCGTGAGTGACCGTCTCGACCTCGACGAGTTCGATGGCTCGAAGCGTGTCATGCAGATGCTCGACCGCAGCCTGATCGAGATCGCCGAGCCGGCAACCGTGCAGAAGGGCGACCCGCTCGACGCACTGACCGGCGCTCCTGCCCTGAACGACGCTCCTTCTCTGAACGAGGCTCCTACTCTGGAAGACGCGGCAGATCCCGTTGTGCCCGAGATCGCCTCGGTTGCAGATGCGGTTGAGGATCTCGAACCGGCAGCGTTCGCGGCTCCGACCCCAGCGCCAGCTCCTGCGCCGGCTCCGACTGCGGCACCGACGCCTGCGCCGACGAAGATTGAGGCGCCCGTCGCCGAACCAGCGCCGGTCTTCGAGCCCGCGCCGGTTGAACCAGCCCCCGTGTTTGAGCCAGCACCAGCCTTTGAGTCAGCACCAGCCTTTGAGCCAGCCCCGGTTGAATCAGCACCCGTCTTTGAGCCAGCCCCGGTTGAATCAGCACCCGCACCTGCACCCGCTCCGGCATTTGCCGAGCCAGCGGCTGCGGTCGCTGAAGAGCCAACGTCGGCTGAGGCACTCTTCGCCCTTGTTGTCGATCACGACAGCGCAGCAGGCGACATGCCTGCCCCTCCCAATGGCCAGAATTCGCCGTTCGCCGTCGACAATGGCCTGCTCGGCAGCGAGACCGCAGGTTCGATCCCCCCGGTCCCCGCCCCGCCGTCACCGGCTGAGATCGACTCGTTCTCCAGCCAGATCTCCGACTCGAGCCAGATCGAATCAGAGGTCGACTTTGATCCTGCGAGCTTCGACCCGGCATCGCTTGTCATTGATGACGGTGAGGAAGACAGCGTCCTCATGAAGTTCCTCAAGAGCGGCGAGTAGACGTCGATCTCGTTGACATGCTGATTCTTGCGCTGGCCGTCGTCGGTCTGTTGGTCGGCCCCCTGCTCGGCATCATTGTCGACCGGGCCGTTGAACGAGAGCGTCCCGAACCTCACCACCGGTGCCGCACGTGTGGCGAAAGCCTTGGCATCAAGAGTTTGGTGCCGGTGCTGTCGTGGTTCTCTCGGTGCCCAACCGACGCCGGCCACCGAAACCTTCGTTATCCGGCCGTTGACATTCTGACCGCCATTGCCTTTGCCGTTGCCGGACTCCGTTTCGACTGGACCTGGCAGCTCGGTCCGTATCTGCTGTTGTTCGCGGCCCTCGTTGTGATGTCGGTGATCGACTACGAAACCCACCTGCTGCTCGACATCCTCACCTGGCCATCGCTTGGCGTTGGTGTGTTCTTGGTGCTGGTCCTCAGCGGCGTCAACGGGTACGAAGAAGGCATCTGGCCAGCCATCATCGGCGCCCTTGTCTACGGCATCATCATGTTCCTCGCCTATCGGGCCTACCCGCCTGGGCTGGGTATGGGCGACGCCAAGCTTGCTCCGACGCTTGGCCTGTTTCTCGGGTGGCTTTCGACCAGCCCGATGGGCGCAGTGCGGCTTGTCTTCTATGCCCTCATCGTCGCCATGCTCGGCGCCGGTCTTCTTGGACTGTTGCTTCGAGTCGTGAAGGTGAACGATCGAGAAGCAGAACTGCCGCTCGGGCCAGCGCTCGCACTGAGTGCCGTGGTGATGATCGCGGTGTCGGATTCGATCCTCTCGGATCTCGTCAGCTGACAAGAGTGCGTCTGCCTCATCGCTAGTGTGGGGCTGTGCAAGCGCTGATCAAGCAGAACGTCGACCTGCCAGACGGCCGGACCTATCCGGTCCTCGTTGGTGACGGTGCGGCGGCCGAACTCGCCTCGGTGATGCCGGAGGGGCCCCGACGAGCGGCGATCGTGACGCAAGCCGAAATCGGCGTCGAGGTTGATCCTGGTATCGAGCATCGTGTCTTCACCGTGCCATCTGGCGAGAAGGCCAAGCGGCTATCGGTTGTCGAAGACCTCGCCAGCCAGTTCGCGACCTGGGGGCTGACCCGTCACGATGTCGTCGTTGCGGTAGGGGGAGGGGTGGTGACCGATCTCGGGGGTTTTGTTGCCGCCAGCTACCACCGGGGCATCAAGGTCGTGCACGTGGCAACGTCGCTGCTGGCCCAGATCGACGCAGCGATCGGCGGCAAGTGCGGCGTGAATCTTCCCGAGGGCAAGAACCTCGTGGGCGCGTTCTGGCAACCCAGCGCAGTCGTGTGTGACACCGCAACCCTCGCCACGCTGCCACCGGCTGAGTTCCGCAGCGGCATGGGCGAACTGGCCAAGTATCACTTTCTCGGCGGGGGTCAGCTCGACCAGCTTCCGCTTCCCGAGCGAGTTGCCGCCTGCGTCAAGATCAAAGCCGACGTGGTTGCTGCTGACGAACGAGAGGGTGGGCGGCGAGCCATCTTGAACTACGGCCACACCTTGGGTCACGCCCTCGAGACCGCAACGGCCGACAAGACCGGCGAGTACGGCATCCGCCACGGCGAAGGTGTTGCTGTTGGTGTGGTGTACGCCGGACTCGTGGCCAACGCCCTTGGTCGAATCGACGACGAGCGGCTGGCCGAGCACCGCCGCGTCGTCGCCGCCTACGACCTCGACGCCACGATCCCCGACAACCTGGCGACGAGCGATCTCGTGAGTCTGTTCAGCCGTGACAAGAAGGCGGTTGATGGCATCACATTCGTGCTCGACGGGCCGAACGGAGTCGAAACCGTTCTCGTCGACGACGAGGAGCTGCTCGCAGATTGCATCGAGAGGATGCGATGACTGACACACCGACCGACACACCAAAACGGATCCTGTTGCTGTCAGGGCCGAACCTGAACCTGCTTGGTTCTCGCGAACCCGAGGTGTACGGCACGGCGACCCTCGACGATCACGTCGCGGTTGCGACCGACGCAGCTGCAGCCCGAGGCTTCGAGCTTGACCACCAGCAATCGAATCACGAAGGCGAACTCGTCGACGCAATTCAAGCCGCTCGCTCGACCCACGCCGCGATCGTGATCAACCCTGGCGCGTTCACGCACTACGCATGGTCAATCCACGACGCTCTTGCCGCGTTCGACGGCGTTGTCGTCGAGCTGCACATCTCCAACCCCAACAGCCGCGAGTCGTGGCGCCATGTGTCGGTGGTTGCTCCTGTGGCCACCGGATCCATCGTCGGATTTGGTGGCGCGGGTTATCGATTGGCGGTCGAGGCTGCGATCGACAGCATCTGATGGCGGTTTCCACCGAACAGCTGCCGCCGATGGACCATGGAGCCCGCATTGCGGCGCTCCGGGCCGAGATCGCCAGCGCTGAGAGCACTGACGAACAGATCGATGCCCTCTGGGTGACCAGCCCCGTCGACGTTCGTTGGTTGTGCGGGTTCACCGGCTCGAATGGTCGGCTGCTCGTCACCGGCGACAACGTTGTGCTCTTCACCGACGGTCGCTACGGCGAACAGTCAGCCCAAGAGCTCCGAAGCGCTGGTGTTTCCGAGCAGGTCGAGGTGTATCTCGGTGTCACCGACGTCGGCGACCAGCTCACGGCTCGCCTCGGCAGTACTCCAAACCGCGGTGCGCGCCTCGGGTTCGACGACAGCCTCAGCGTGCGCGAATACCAGCAACTGCTCGGATGGCTCGACGATGAACCAATCACAACGGATGCGATCGTTTCCCGCTTGCGCCAGGTAAAGGACGCAGGGGAGCGAGCCCGGCTCGAACGGGCGGCATCCATCGCCGATGCTGCGCTTGCTTCGATGACTGAGCAACTCGTGCCCGGCGTGACCGAACGCAGCTTTCAGCTGGATCTCGACCGGACCATGCTTGATCTGGGCGCCGATGCCCTCAGCTTCGACACGATCGTTGCCAGCGGCCCCAACTCGGCGTTACCCCATGCACGTCCAGGCGCTCGAGCCTTCGCGGAGGGCGACCTCGTGGTGATCGACTTCGGGGCCAGCATCGACGGCTACGGCAGCGACATGACCCGCACCTTCTGCATCGGCGAACCGACCGCCGACCAGCAGCGTCTCTACGATGCCGTCGCACAAGCGCAGGCCGCCGGCGTTGCCGCCGTGGCCGATGGCGTGCCCGAACTCGAGATCGACACGGTGTGTCGACAATCGCTTGCTGACCACGAACTGTTCGACCAGAGCCTCGCTGACGCCTTTATCCACGGCACCGGCCACGGAATTGGGTTGGAGATCCACGAGCAACCCATCCTGTCGACCCGGGCGGTGGGTATCCTCCGAGCCGGTTTGATCATCACGGTTGAACCCGGTGCGTACATCCCCGGCTTCGGTGGTGTGCGGGTCGAAGATTCTGTTGTTGTCACCACCGGCAGCGCAGAACCAATCACCCATGCCCCCAAGGGCCTGGTTCCCACGAGCGGAGGCGGCTGATGGCCACAACGACCAACGACCTGAAGAACGGCATGACCCTCGATCTCGAGGGCGAACTCGTCCAGGTCATGGAGTTCCAGCATGTGAAGCCGGGCAAGGGCGGAGCGTTCGTGCGCACCACGTTGCGTAACTGGCGGACCGGATCCGTGGTTGATCGCACGTTCCGGGCCGGTGAGAAGGTCGAACGGGCCTTCATCGAAAAGAACGACTGGCAGTATCTCTACCGTGACGGCGAAGACTTCGTCTGCATGGACAACGAGACCTTCGAGCAATCGAACGTGTCGGCCGAGGCCATGTCGCACGCCAAGGACTACATCATCGAAGGCTCCACCGTCACCCTGCTCAAGTACGGCGAGGAAGTGATTGGCACCGAGTTGCCAGCCTCCGTCGAACTCGAGATCACAGAGACCGAGCCGGGTGTGCAGGGCGATCGAGTCTCTGGTGCTCGCAAGCCGGCGACGCTCGAAACGGGCCTGGTGCTCCAGGTTCCGCTGTTTGTCGAGCCAGGATCACGGATCAAGGTCGATACCCGGACCGGCGAATACATGACCCGGGCGTGAGCGCCCGCGACGAGGGACGAGTCGGCAGCCGCCGGGAGGCCCGCGAGCGGGCCATCGAACTGGGGTATGAGGCCCACACTCGCGGCTTCACTGTCGATGAGATTCTCGAGTCGCTTCCACTGGCCCCTGAGCCCTATGCCGTTGTGCTGTTGCGCGCGGCCGAGGTTGAACGAAGCCGGGCCGACCAGCTCATCAAGGACACAGCCAAGGGCTGGACGCTCGAACGTATGGCGGCCATGGACCTTCTCGTGATGCGTCTCGCCATTGGCGAAATGCTCACCACCGACGTTCCGACGGGTGTGATTCTGGCCGAAGCGGTCGACCTCGCCTCCCGCTACTCGACTGATGAGTCTGGGCGGTTTGTGAACGGCGTGCTGTCGGCAATTGCCAAAGAGGTCCGCAGCTAGGCTGCCGATGTGCTTGAGAACCAAATGATGAAGACGTGGTCCGATGGTGGTTCGACTCTCGGGTTGTGGCTGAGTAGTACCGAGTCGTGGACCGCAGAACTCGCCAGCCTGTCGCTCGCCGATGAGCTCGGCATCGACTACATCAACATCGACATGCAACACGGACTGTCGGACTACCGCGAGCTCTTCGTGATGCTGCAGGTGATGTCAGCGTCAAACGCCACCGTCACCGTGCGCGTGCCGTGGAACGACCCCGGCATCATCGGCAAGGTGCTCGACGCCGGTGCCATGGGCGTCATCGTGCCGATGGTGAACACCGCCGAGCAGGCCCAGCAGGTCGTGTCGTCGTGCCATTTTGCGCCGCTCGGTTCTCGCAGCCACGGACCCGTTCGGGCCAAGGCCGTGTTCGGCGATGACTATGTGGCGACCGCCAACGCCAACATTGCCTGCATCCCGATGATCGAGACCGCCGAGGCCGTGCAGAACCTCGATGAGATCTTGGCCGTCGGTGGCATGGATGCGGTGTATGTCGGCCCGGCCGATTTGTCCCTCACGCTCGGGCTCGAGCCGGCTCCTGATCACCCAGACGACGCGTCGTTCAACGAGGCGCTGGCAACGATTGTCGAGAAGACCGCCGCCGCCGGGGTGGTGGCCGGCATCCACAGCACCGAGAACTTGGTAAAGAAGCGCCTCGATCAGGGCTTCCGCATGGTCACCGTCACCAGCGATATCGGGGCCTTCACGTCGGGTCTCAAGAGAGCGTTCACGATCGCCCGAGGCGGCGACGACGGCGCGGGCGGCGCCAGCATGTACTGATGGTTCTGCCTGACCGTTTCTGGCCCGAATTCTCACGTTGTCATTCGCGGAATTCGCACTAGTCTCAAAAGCGGAGTTGTCATGCTGGTCCGAACGGGTCAGTCCGTGAAACTGGTCCTGTGAGGCCGGTACGGAAGCAGGAGTAAGAGCTTGGCCGAGCGCGAACGTCGTCGTACGCCCCCGTATGGGGGCGTTTTTGTTGCCAAGACCACGATTTTGGATCGTGATGCGGTGGCCAGAGCCATCCGGCGAATGGCTCACGAAGTCATCGAACGTAACGAAGGCCTCGACGAGGTGGTGGTGGTCGGCCTGCAGACCGGCGGTGTGCCGTTTGCCGAGTCACTCGCCATCGCCCTCGCCGAGATCGAGAGCGTCGATGTGCCGGTCGGTCGGCTCGATGTGGCCTTCTACCGAGACGACATCAGCATCCGGCCGGTGTTGCCCGAGGCAGCCACCGACGTGCCGTTCGACATTTCCCGCAAGACCGTTGTGCTGGTCGACGATGTGCTCTTCACCGGCCGCACTATTCGAGCAGCACTCGATGCTCTCGTTGCTCAGGGCCGGCCTCGAGCGGTGCAGCTCGCCGTGATGATCGATCGGGGCCATCGTGAGTTGCCGATCCGGCCCGACTACGTGGGCAAGAACCTCCCAACCCGGAGAGATGAAGTGGTGAACGCCACGATCGACAGCGTCGCCCTGGGCGTAATGGAACGATGAGCGTGATGGAACGATGAGGCATCTCGTATCGATTGACGACCTGACCGCACACGACCTGCACGGTCTGCTCGACCTGGCGGCGTCGTTTGCCGATGTGCAGGCCCGAGAGGTCCGGAAGGTCCCGGCTCTGCGAGGTAAGACCATCGTGCTGGCCTTCTTCGAAGACTCGACGAGGACTCGGACCAGCTTTGATCTTGCGGCCAGGCGACTGTCGGCCGACGTCATCAACTTCTCCGCCGGCTCGTCGTCGTTGAAGAAGGGTGAGTCGCTGCGGGACACGATCGAGACCATCGACGCGATGGGCGTTGATGCGATCGTGGTTCGCCACGGCAGCTCGGGTGTCCCGCTCACGATCCAGCAGTGGACTGATGCCGCCATCGTGAATGCCGGCGACGGATGGCACCAGCACCCCACCCAGGCGCTGCTCGACAGCTTCACGATCTCACAGCGACTCGGCTCCCTCGAAGGCAAGAAGATCGCGCTGTGCGGCGACATTCTGCACTCCCGAGTCGCTCGATCGAACGTTGCGGCCTTCTCGAAGCTCGGGGCCGACGTCGTGCTCATCGGGCCTCGCACGATGTTGCCGCCGAACCTCGATGGCTGGGCGGCGAAGGTCGAACCCGATCTCGATGCGGTGTTACCCGACCTCGACGTTGCCTACTTCTTGCGCATCCAGAAGGAGCGCATGGCTGAGTCGCTGATTCCTTCTGAGCGTGAATACCGGGCTCGTTTCGGTCTCACCGAAGAGCGGGCGGCGATGCTGTCGCCCGACGCGCTGATCATGCACCCGGGACCCATGAACCGGGGTATCGAAATCGACCCGGTCGTGGCTGATGATCCTCGGGCCGTGGTGCTCGACCAGGTGGCCAACGGCATCCCGGTGAGAATGGCGGTGCTCTACTCGGTGCTCGGCCCAGGCCAGTTCGACGGGGTTGACAGTGGTGCCAACGAGGGGGTCGATCTGTGAGCACGACCGCGATCAAAGGCGGGCTCGTTCTCGACCAGACCGGTGAACGCTCTGGCGATGTGCTTGTCGACGACGCGACCGGCCTCATCATCGAGGTTGGTGCCGATCTGAGCGGTGATGTCGACCTCGATGCCTCGGGCTGCACCGTGGTGCCGGGCTTTGTCGATCTTCACGCCGATTTGGGCCAGCCCGGGCATGAAGCGGCAGAAACAATCGAATCAGGAAGCCGGGCTGCCGCCCTTGGCGGGTACACCGCCGTCGTAGCGATGCCCGCCACGGAGCCATGCGCCGACAGCGCCACCGTGGTGGCCGACGTGCTTGCGGCGGCAGCAACGGCGCTATGCGACATCAA
This sequence comes from uncultured Acidimicrobiales bacterium, assembly GCA_937976305.1. Taxonomy (GTDB): domain Bacteria; phylum Actinomycetota; class Acidimicrobiia; order Acidimicrobiales; family SZUA-35; genus CALEWY01. Next base: position 27,823 of record CALJSB010000051.1, on the reverse strand, counting down.
GCCGGCAGGAACCATCAGCCTCGGTCGAGAAGGCAATGAGTTGGCACCGAGGGGGGAGCTCAGCGATCTCGGCGTTCGCTTGTTCAGCGACCAAGGTCAGGGTGTACAAGACGCTGGGTTCATGCGTCGGGCCCTGCAATATGCAGGCTCGATCGCCACCGGCGACGGCGCCCCGCTCGTGGTGGCGCAACAGGGGAGCGAAGCCGCACTGGCTCGATCAGGTGTGATGCACGAGGGCGAGTGGTCGTCTCGCCTCGGCCTGGCTGGCTCACCGGCCGAGGCCGAAGAGCTCATGGTGATGCGAGACCTCTCTCTGGTGCGGATGACCGGCGTTGGCATGCACTTCCAACAGTTGTCGACGGCCCGCAGTGTCGAGCTGATTCGTGAGGCCAAGGCCAGCGGCCTTCCGGTGACCGCCGAGGTGTCGCCCCATCATCTCTCGCTCACCCACGTTGCCTGCGCCTCCTATGACCCGCGGTTCCGGCTCGATCCGCCGCTGCGAACGCAAGGTGATGTCGATGCACTGCGCGAGGGCCTCGTCGACGGCACGATTGATGTGATCGCCACCGCCCATTCTCCGCATGTTCCCGATGCCAAGGAGCGGCCCTTCGACCAGGCCCCGCCGGGAACCGTCGGGCTCGAAACGGCTCTGGCCGTGACCCTCACCGATCTCGATGTCGGGCTTGCCGGCCTGGTGCCGCTGCTGTCGTGGCAGCCAGCAGCGATCGCCGGGCTCACAGAACAACATGGTCGACCCATCGAGGCTGGTTCGCCAGCGAATCTGGCTGTGGTCGATCCGGCCCATCAGTGGGCTGTCAAGGGTACGGAGCTCGCGAGTCGAGCATCAAACACAGCGTTCGAAGGACGAACGCTCACGGGCAAGGTACGACACACGATTCACCACGGCGTCGCCGTCGTGGCCGACTTCCAAGCAACGAGATAAGTGAGTAGCGATGACTAACCCAATCAGCCAGCCAACCGCAGGGGCACTCGTGTTGGCAGACGGCTCGGTGTTCGAAGGCGAGATGATCGGGGCCGCGCCCGATGCTGCGAACCCCGAGGCAAACCTCGCCTCTGGTGAGGTGGTGTTCAACACTGCGCTGTCTGGCTATCAGGAAGTGATCACCGACCCGTCCTACGCCGGCCAGATCATCACCTTCACCTACCCCCACATCGGCAACTACGGCATCACGCCGCTCGACAACGAAAGCCGGGGCGGCTTCGCCCGCGGCGTGATCGTGCGAGATCTCGCCCGACGTCACTCGAGCTGGCGAGCCGAGGGCGACTTGGGGAGCTTCTTGGCCAGCCTCGGTCTCACCGGTATCGCCGGCATCGACACCCGTCGGCTCACCCGCATCATCCGCGACAACGGCGCCATTCCCGGAGCCTTCGGCCCCACCGAGGGCCCCGGTGCGCTCGATGAGGCAGCCATCAAACAACAAGCCGCAGACGAACCCGGCACAGACGGCATCGATCTCGTGGCCCAGGTGACCACGCCCGAGGCCTACACCGCTGGTCTCGATCGAGGCGCTGGGCCCTATGTCGTGGCCTACGACTTCGGCATCAAGTCGACCATCGTCGACCACCTCGGCCGGTTCGCATCGCTCGAAGTGGTGCCCGCATCGACCTCGGCTGCTGATGTGCTGGCCCGAGAACCCGATGGCGTGTTTCTCTCGAACGGTCCGGGTGACCCCACGATGGTTCCCTACGGCTCAGCAGCCATCGCCGAGCTCATTGGCTCGGTGCCGGTCTTCGGCATCTGCCTCGGGCACCAACTGCTGTCGCTTGCCATCAACGGCGAGATCGAGAAGCTCCCATTTGGTCATCACGGCGCCAATCACCCGGTGATGGACAAGACCACCGGCAAGGTCGAGATCACCAGCCAGAACCACAACTTCGCCACCGTCGCCGACACGGTTGCCGACGTCGCCGACGTCACCCACGTGAACCTCAACGACGGAGTGTGCGAGGGCATCAGCGTGCGAGGCGAGCGAGCCTTCAGCGTACAGCACCATCCCGAAGCAAGTCCCGGGCCGCACGACTCGGCCTACCTCTTCGACCGATTCGCCGACCTTCTCAGCGGGAGCAACAAGTAATGGGCAAGCGGACCGACATCAACTCAATCCTCGTCATCGGATCTGGCCCCATCGTGATTGGCCAGGCCTGTGAGTTCGACTACTCGGGCACCCAAGCGTGTCGAGTGCTGAAAGAAGAGGGCTACCGCGTCATCCTCGCCAACTCCAATCCGGCGACGATCATGACCGACCCCGACTTCGCCGATGCGACCTACATCGAACCCCTCGATCTGACGGTGCTCACCGCCATCATCGAGAAGGAGAAGCCGGACGCGTTGCTGCCGACCCTCGGTGGTCAGACGGCACTGAACCTGGCGATGGAGCTGGTCGAAGCCGGCGTGGTTGATGAACATGGCGTCGATGTCATCGGGGCCAACGCCGAAGCCATCGAGACGGCCGAAGATCGCGAGAAGTTCAAGCAAGCGATGATGGAGATCGGCATCGATGTGTTGCGGTCCGGCACCGCGCACGGCGAGGGTCCGTCGAAGAACGACGCCATCGAAGACGGCATGGTGAAGGCTCGCGAGATCGTCGAGCGCATCGGGCTGCCGATCGTGATCCGGCCTGCCTACATCCTCGGCGGTCGAGGCACCGGCAAGGCCGCCACGATGGAAGAGTTTGAGAAGGCGGCCTACAACGGCTTGGCCGCCAGCCCAATCACCGAGATCCTCATCGAAGAATCGATTTCAGGTTGGAAGGAATTCGAGCTCGAGGTGATGCGTGACCGCCTCGACAACCAGGTGATCATCTGCTCGATCGAAAACCTCGACCCCATGGGCACCCACACTGGCGACTCGATCACCGTTGCGCCCGTGCAAACCCTGGCCGATGTCGAATACCAGGAGATGCGCAACGAGGCGTTCGCCTGCTTGCGGCGAGTTGGTGTCGAGACCGGCGGCTCAAACGTCCAGTTCGCCGTCGAACCAAACACCGGCCGCCGGGTCATCATCGAGATGAACCCGCGCGTCAGTCGCTCATCCGCGCTGGCGTCGAAGGCCACCGGCTTCCCGATCGCCAAGATCGCGGCCAAGTTGGCCATTGGCTACACCCTCGACGAGATCCCCAACGACATCACCAAGGTGACACCCGCCAGCTTCGAGCCGGTGATCGACTACGTCGTCACCAAGATTCCACGCTGGGCCTTCGAGAAGTTCCCGGGCACCTCCGGCGAGCTCGGCACGTCGATGCAATCGGTCGGTGAAGTCATGGCCATCGGCCGTACCTTCCCCGAGAGCCTGCAGAAGGCATGCCGTTCACTCGAGCAGGGCCTGGCCGGCCTCGATGGCCGCGAACGCAGCGCCGAACTCTCCGACGATGAACTGCTCGCAGCGTGTGGCGTGTCGACTCCAGACCGACTGCTGCACGTCGATGCTGCCTTCCAGCGGGGGATGACGCTCGAGCAGATCAATGAGGTGTCGAAGATCGACCCGTGGTTCCTCGACCAGATGCTCATGATCACCGAGGAACGGTCGGCCATGGCCGAAATGGTCCTCCAAGGGGTCGGCCTCAAGAACATGACCAAGGCCCAGTGGCGTCGGGCCAAGCAGTTCGGGTTCAGCGACGTGCAGATGGCCGATCTTCTCGGCGTCTCTGAGACCGACGTCCGAGCTACCCGAATCGCCGCCGGTGTTGTGCCGACGTTCAAGACCGTCGACACCTGCGCCGCAGAGTTCGACGCCGAGACGCCCTACCACTACTCGACCTATGAAGATGAGTCTGAGGTGCGGGCCAGCGACCGTGACAAGGTCGTGATCCTGGGATCTGGCCCCAACCGCATCGGCCAGGGCATCGAGTTCGACTACTGCTGTGTGCACGCGAGCTTCGCTCTGCGCGACGCCGGGTTCGAAACGATCATGGTCAACTGCAACCCCGAGACCGTCTCGACCGACTACGACACGTCCGACCGGCTCTACTTCGAACCGCTCACCTACGAAGACGTGATGAACATCATCGAGGTCGAAAAGCCGATCGGCGTGATTGTCTCGCTAGGTGGGCAAACCCCGCTCAAGCTGGCCGATCAGCTTCCTGAAGAGCTCATTCTCGGCACCAGCCCAGCGTCGATCGACGCGGCGGAAGATCGCGAAGAGTGGGCCTCGGTGTGTGCCCGGCTCGAGATTCCTCAACCCGCCGGCGGTACGGCAACCTCGATCGACGGCGCTCGCGAAGTTGTTCGCAAGATCGGGTTCCCCGCCCTCGTCCGGCCGAGCTATGTGCTCGGCGGGCGGGCCATGGAGATCGTCTACGGCGACGAAGACCTGACCCGGGCCATGGAGGCCATGGCCGTCGACGGTTCGCTCGGACGTGAGGGTGGCTTGTCGGCCGAACGTCCCGTGCTGGTCGACCGATTCCTCGAAGACGCCACCGAAGTCGACGTCGACGCCGTTCGCGACCACACCGGTGACGTGATCATCGGCGGTGTCATGGAACACGTCGAAGAGGCCGGCGTGCACTCAGGCGACTCCGCATGTTTCCTGCCACCGCCGAATCTTGCCGACACCACGATCGCCGTCCTCGAGAACTACACCAAGCGGATCGCTGCCGAACTGGCGGTGGTCGGGTTGATCAACGTGCAGTACGCCGTCAAGGACAGCCAAGTGTTCGTGATCGAGGCCAACCCTCGGGCATCGCGCACGGTGCCGTTTGTGGCTAAGGCCACCGGGCGTCCGCTGGCCAAGATCGCCTCACGAGTGATGACGGGGGCAACGCTTGACGAACTGCGAGCTGAGGGCCTGTTGTCAGCAGAGCCGATCACCGGCCATTGGTCAGTCAAAGAAGCCGTACTGCCCTTCAATCGCTTCCCCGAAACCGATGCCCTGCTCGGCCCCGAGATGCGCTCGACCGGTGAGGTGATGGGCGTTGATGTGAGCCCGGGGCTGGCGTTTGTGAAGAGCCAGCTGGCCGCCGGTCAACGTCTCGAGGCGGTCGGAACCGTCTTCTTGAGCTTGGCCGATCGCGACAAGCCCAGTGGTATCGAGTTCGCTGGCTTGTTGGCCGAGCTCGGGTTCGAGCTCGCGGCCACCGCTGGCACGGCGGCGGCGCTCCGCAAAGCCGACATCGAGGTCGCCATCGAGGTGTCGAAGATCACCGAGGCGAGCGGTGGCGAGACCGCCGTTGGCCTGATCGAAGCCGGTCGCATCTCGCTCGTCATCAACACGCCGCGAGGGCGCGGCGCCCGAGCCGACGGCGCCTACATCCGCACGGCCGCCGCCCAAGCCGGCGTGCCACTCGTGACGACGGTGGCTGCCGCTCGTGCTGCCGCCCGCGGCTTGCGAGACTGGAACGAACATCAGCTGACGGTTCGGTCGCTGCAAGAGATTCACGCCGGTCAGATCTGACATCGTGCCCGTCACCGTCGATCTGTCGACCACGGTCGGTTCGCTGGCGTTGCCGTGCCCGGTTCTGACCGCGGCGGGTACTGCCGGACACGGTGCCGAGCTTGGCGCCTATTTCGATCTGTCGGCCCTCGGGGCCGTGGTGGTGAAGTCGCTCAGCCCCTATCCGTGGGACGGCAACCCGGCTGTGCGGGTCCACCAAACCCCATCGGGCATGATCAACTCGGTTGGCTTGCAAGGCCCTGGTGTCGCCGGCTGGTTGCGTGACGACCTCCCGAAGCTCGCCGAGTCGGGCGCTCGGGTCGTGGTGTCGATCTGGGGTCAGTCGGTGTCTGACTACGCAGAGGCGGCCGACGTTCTTGCGGCTGCAGCCGAGGCCAAGGCGCCTGGTATCTCCGCCATCGTGGCGGTCGAGGTCAACATCTCGTGCCCGAACACCGAGCACGGCAACGAGTTGTTTGCCCACGATGCCGGTATGACCAGCCAAGTGATGGCGGCCACCGACCCGAGCCCGTGGCCTCGTTGGGCGAAGCTCAGCCCCAACGTCGGGCCTGCGCTGCCTGCCATCGCGGCTGCGGCCCAGGGCGGCGGGGCCGCCGCCGTCACGCTCGTGAACACCTACTTCGGGCTCAGTGTCGACCCGGTGACTCGCAAGCCTCGCCTCGGTGCTGCCGAGGGTGGTCCGGGTCGAGCCGGCGGTGTTTCGGGGCCAGCGATTCACCCGCTGGCGGTCAAAGCGGTTGCCGATGTGCACCAGGCTCTTCCCGAGCTGCCGATCGTTGCCGCCGGGGGTGCTGCGAGTGCTGAGGACGTCGTGGAGTTCGCCCTTGTGGGAGCCAGCGCAGTGCAGATCGGCACGGCGACCTTCGCCGACCCACGCGCGCCGCTGCGGATAACCACCGAACTGCAGTCGTGGTGCGCTAAACAAGGGGTCACGCGCTTCGCCGAACTGATCGGCGCAGCCCAGTTCTGAACCTTGGAAGGACCCAATGGCACCGGAAGACACGGCGGCAGCAAAGCAGGCTGAGGGGCTGAGCCCTGAGCTTCGCTCGAAGATGGCACTCGCCCTTGATGTCGATGATTTGGTCGAGGCCACTCGCTTTGCTCGTCAGCTCTCCCCATGGTTCGGGGTCGCCAAGATCGGGCTCGAGCTCTACACCGCTGCCGGCCCCGATGCCGTTGGCGCCATGATCGACATGGGTTTTGATGTCTTCCTCGACATCAAGCTGCACGACATTCCCACCACCGTGCACAAGGCGGCCTCGGTCGCCGGCTCGCTCGGTTGTTCGTTCTTGACCATGCACGCCCACGGTGGCGGCGACATGCTCAAGGCCGGTGTCGACGGATTCAACGAAGGCGCTCTCGGCGCAGATCTCTCCGCACCGACCGCGCTGGCGATCACCGTGCTCACAAGCGACGCTGATGCGCCCGATCACATCGTGCCCGCACGCCTGCGCACTGCCGTCGAAGCCGGCTGTGGCGGCATCGTGTGTGCAGCCTCTGATCTGAAAGACATTCGCGAGTTCTCACCTCGCACCTTGCGCGTCGTTCCCGGCATCCGAGCCGAGGGCGGCGATCGCCACGATCAGCCAAAGGCCGTGACTCCTGGTGAGGCTCTCCAGGCCGGTGCTGACCTGCTCGTCATTGGCCGCGCCGTCACGCTGGCCGACGATCCGGCAGCCGCTGCAGCCGACCTGTTTGGCAACCTCTGACCGGTAGGGTTTCCGGTATGCCCCAACCCCCAAAACTGACCGACGAACAGCGGGCTGCCGCCCTCGAGAAAGCAGCAAAAGTTCGTCGCATCCGCTCCGAGATGAAGATGCGTTTGAAGATGGGAAGCGTCACGTTTCCGGAGCTCCTCGCCCAGGCGGACGAGGACGAAATCATCGCCAAGATCAAGGTCCTTGCCGTGCTCGAATCGCTGCCGGGTGTCGGCAAAGTGAAGGCACGACGCACCATGGAAGAGATCGGCATCGCTGAGTCTCGGCGGATTGCTGGCCTCGGGCCCCAACAGCGCAAAGCACTCCTCGAGGAGTTCTCCTGAACTCGCCGTCGGAGTCGCTGGTGGTGGTCGTCTCGGGACCGGGCGGTGTCGGCAAGGGCACCGTATGCGCCGAGCTGGTTGCCCGTTTCCCCGACTGGCTCTGGCTCAGTCGTTCGTGGACCACGCGTGAGCGTCGCCCGGGCGAAGCCGAAGATGCGTATGTGTATGTCGATCGCGACACCTTCGAACAAGCCATCGCCGACGGTGGCTTTCTCGAATACGCCGAGTTTCTCGACAACTACTACGGCACTCCGATACCCGATCCGCCACCCGGGATGGATCTGATCCTCGAGATCGACGTGCAAGGCGCACGCCAGGTTGTGCAAACCACCCCAGACGCGCTGTTGATCTTTCTGCAGGCGCCGTCGGCGGAAGAACAAGAGGCGAGGTTGCGTCGCCGTGGTGACCCGCCAGACAAGGTGTCGCAGCGCCTCGCCAAGGCGGCCGAAGAATCCAACGCAGGAGCCGAGCTCGGCGCCCACGTGATCGTCAATGTCGATATCGGTGACACCGTCGAACAGATGGCGGCGTACATCCGGTCGGCCCGTTCTACACGATAGGCTCTGCGGGTTGGTCTGTTGGATCGACCGCTGTGCTGTGACACGAATGCTGACCAAAGGTTGAGAAATGACTGATCGCCAAGACTCGATGATGTCTCCAGAGGTCGAAGGCCTCATGGATCGGGCCGGCTCGAAGTTCGGGCTGTGCACGCTCGCATCGACTCGAGCCCGCGAGATCAATGCCTACTTCGGGCAGCTCGGCGAGGGCCTCGGAGCCATGGTTCCGCCTCAGGTCACCTCGGTGGCTCGCAAGCCCCTCAGCATCGCCTTCGAAGAGATTGCCGCCGACAAGATCGTTCCCGTTCGGCCGAGCCCAGAAGCTGACACCGACGACGACGCTGCGTAACGACGAGCCATTGCTCGTTTGGGCCAGCCTGCCGATCACGTGACCGCATCTTCTGCCGACGCACCCGGGGATCTTCCCCTGAGCGGCAAGCGAGTAGTGCTTGGCGTCACCGGCGGCATCGCGGCCTACAAGTCGATCTTGGTGTGTCGCCAGCTCGTCGACCTCGGGGTCCACGTCATCCCGATTCTCACCGACGCTGCGCTCAACATGGTTGGGTCGACCACCTTTACGGCCCTGGCGTCCGAACGGCCAAAGACATCGCTGTGGACCGATCCTGACCCCATCCCGCACACCACGATGGGTCAAACATGTGATGCCATCGTGGTGGTGCCGGCGACGGCCCGCATCATCAGCGACTATCGCACTGGCCGCTCGGGCGATCTGCTGTCGGCAACCCTGATCGCCACCGAGGCTCCCGTGATCGTGTGCCCGGCCATGCACACCGAGATGTGGAACCAAGCGTCGGTGCAGGACAACATCAACACGCTGCAATCTCGGGGCACCATCATCGTGCCGCCCGAGGAAGGCCGACTTGCTGGCGGCGATCTCGGCGCCGGTCGGCTCGCCGATCCCGACACCGTCGTGGCCGCAGTTGTCGATGCCCTCGGTGGCACAGGTGCCGTTGGTGGCGGGGATCTCGCTGGGCGGTCGGTCGTTGTGTCGGCCGGTGGCACACGCGAGGCCATCGATCCGGTGCGATTCATCGGCAACCGCTCCACCGGCAAGCAGGGATACGCCCTGGCGGCCGAGGCCAAGCGGCGAGGCGCCTCGGTCACCCTCGTCACCACCGTCGATCGCCCCGCTGCAGCCGGTATCGAGCGGATCGACGTGACGACGGCGGCCGACATGGAAGCCGCCATGCACACTGCGGCGGCATCGGCCGACATCGTGGTGATGACCGCAGCCGTCGCCGATTTCCGTCCCGCCGACGTGGCGACCGACAAGATCAAGAAGGCTGACGGCATCCCGTCGATCGAGCTCGTCCCGACAAACGACATCCTTGCCGGCCTCGGCGCGAAGAAGCCTGCTGGGCAACTGCTCGTGGGTTTTGCCGCCGAAACAACAAACGTTGTCGAGAGCGCCAAAGGCAAACTCGAACGCAAAAACGCCGACTTCATCGTGGCCAACGATGTGTCGGCACCGGGTGTGGGCTTTGCTCACGATACGAACGCCGTCACGATTGTTGGCCCTCAGGGGTTGACCAAGGCCGTTCCACTCGGTACCAAAGAAGAGATCGCGACAGCGGTTTTCGACCTGGTGGTGGATTCCCTACCACCAAGTTGAACGCTGGACTGGCGGAGAACCGCCCCGAACGTCCGAACACTCCAACCTGAAAGCAGAGCGAGACCCTGTGAGCGAGAACTACACATTTACGTCGGAGTCGGTGACCGAGGGTCACCCCGACAAGATGTCGGACCAGATTTCCGACAGCATCCTCGACGCCATCTTGGCGGTCGATCCTCAGAGTCGTGTGGCGTGCGAAACGCTGGTGACGACTGGCCTCGCCATCGTTGCCGGTGAAATCAGCACCAGTGGCTATGTCGACATCCCCTCGGTGGTGCGGGAGACGATCACCAAGATCGGCTACGACAAAGAGTCCTACGGCTTCGACGGCAACACCTGTGGTGTGATGGTCGCCATCGACGAGCAGTCGGCCGACATCGCCCAGGGCGTCGACAAGTCTGAAGAGGTTCGCTCCGGAGCCTCCGGCGACGAGGTCGACGATCAGGGCGCAGGCGACCAGGGCATGATGTTCGGGTACGCCTGTTCTGAGACCGACGTACTCATGCCGCTGCCGATCCATCTTGCCCACCGCATGGCGGAGCGTCTGGCCGAGGTTCGCCGAGCCGGCACCGTTCCTTACCTTCGCCCCGACGGCAAGACCCAGGTCACCTTCGACTACGAAGACGGCAAGCCAGTGCGGCTCAAGACCGTGCTGATCTCGACTCAGCACGACGACGGCATCGACCGCGACAGCATGATCCGGCCCGATCTGATCGAACACGTCATTCGCCCGGTCGTCCCCGACGCTTTTGCCGGTGACGACTACGAGGTGTTGGTCAACCCGACCGGTCGTTTCGTGATTGGTGGCCCCGTCGGCGACGCCGGCCTCACCGGTCGCAAGATCATCGTCGACACCTACGGCGGATCTGCTCGCCACGGTGGCGGTGCCTTCTCGGGTAAGGACCCATCGAAGGTCGACCGTTCAGCGGCCTATGCCACTCGCTGGGTGGCCAAGAACATCGTGGCCGCCGGCGCCGCCGATCGCTGCGAGGTGCAGGTTGCCTACGCCATTGGTGTGGCCCGCCCGATGTCGGTGATGGTCGAGACCTTCGGCACCGAAAACGTCGACCCTGCGGCGATCAGTGCCGCGGTCAACGATGTGTTCGACCTCCGGCCTGCCGCGATCTTGCGTGATCTCGACCTTCGTCGTCCGATCTACGCCCGCACTGCGGCCTACGGCCACTTCGGCCGTGCCGATGGCGACGGCTTCACCTGGGAGAACACCGACCGGGTTGATGCCCTGAAGAGTGCGCTCAATCTTTAAGTTATGAGCGACCGCTAACTCATGAGCGACGCAGGCCGGATTGTTCGGGTGCTCCCTGACGTTTCCGGTCTCGACAAGCGGTTCGACTACGTCGTGCCGGCTCGGTGGGCCGAGTCGGTCGACGTTGGCGCGCTTGTCCGCATGGACTTGCATGGGCGTCGAGTTGCCGGATGGGTTGTTGAGGTCGATGTCGATCCGCCCGCCGGTGTCGAGTTGCGAGAGATCACCAAGGTCTCCTCGCTCGGCCCCGACCAGGCGGTGATCGATATCGCGACGTGGGCCGCCCACCGATGGTCGGGACGGGTCGCCCCGCTGCTCAAGATGGCGTCGCCAGACACCATGGTGGATCAACTACCCAGCGGGCCCGGCCCTCGCACACTGCCCGCCCCTCCAGCCGATCTCGCAAACGACATTGCCGAGGTGTTCGGTCGGCCCGGTGTCACGGTGGTGCGAACGCCGCCCAATGCCGATCTGTTTCCGTGGTTGCTTGGGGCAGCGGCCCTGGGCGACGGCATTGTGGTGACACCGAGCATCGGTATGGCCCGGTTCCTCGGCGGTCAGCTCAGACGGGCCGGAGGTCGAGTCGCCTTGGCCGGTCGTGATTGGGCGCTCGGCGCCGCTGGGGGCACCGTGATCGGCGCTCGCAAAGCCGCTTGGGGACGAGTCAGACAGCTTGCCTACAGCGTGGTGATCGACGAGCACGACGAGCGTTTGCAAGAGGAGCGGAACCCAACCTGGCACGCTCGAGATGTCGCCATCGAGCGAGCACGGCGAGCAGGCGCGCCAGCAGTACTCCTGTCGCCAGCACCGTCGCCGGTGGCGCTTCGCCTCGCCGATCACGTGATCGCGCCGAGCCGCAGCGCCGAGCGGGCGAGTTGGCCGATCGTCGAGGTGGTCGATCGACGAGACGGTGACCCCGCCCGGGGCGGTCTGTTTTCAGATGAGCTGGTTCGGGTGTTGCGCTCGACGACCAATCGAGTGATCTGCGTGCTGAACCGCAAGGGCCGATCGCCGATGCTGGCCTGCGCCGGTTGCGGTGAGCTGGTGCGAACCCACGACGGCGAACGGTTGATGTCTGAAGTCGATGGTGAGCTCGTCGGCCCCGGGGGGGAGCGGCGCCCGCTCGTGTGTGCCAACTGCGGTGGCACGAAGCTCAAGCGATTGCGGCTTGGCGTTAGCCGGGCACGCGAGGAGCTCGAGGCGCTGGCTGGTGAGCCGGTCGCCGAGGTGACGTCGGAGGTCGACGCAGCCGATGTTGGCCGCGAGCGAATCCTGATCGGGACGGAGGCCGTGCTCCACCGGGTGAACAACGCAGACGCCGTCGTGTTCCTCGACTTCGACCAAGAGTTACTGGCCCCTCGTTATCGGGCGGGCGAGCAAGCGATGAGCCTGATCGTGCAAGCGGCTCGCCTGGTTGGTCCTCGGGCTGGCGGCGGCCGAATCCTCATCCAAACCCGAACGCCCGATCATCGGGTGTTGCGAGGAGCCCTCAGCGCCGACCCCGGCAGCTTCGCCAGTGAGGAATCAGCCCTGCGCGAAGCGATGAGCTTTCCGCCCTTTGGGGCGCTGGCCGAGATCGGCGGGCCGCCGGCCGGAGACTTCGTCGAACCGCTGCTCGATCGGCTCGACATCAATGTGCTTGGGCCTCGGGATGATGGTCGGTATCTGCTGCGGGCCGATGGGCCCGATGAGCTGGCGACGGTGCTGGCCGAAACCCCACGGCCGAAGGGCCGTTTGCGGGTCGCCGTTGACCCGCCCCGAGCCTGAGCTCTCACGAGGTATCTTCGAGCCGTGTTCATGACCTTCTGCTCGGCCTGTGGCGAGCGTGTCGAGGCGGTGCGGCCGTTTGCCTGCGAGCACTGTGGTGAGCAGTTTTGGGCCAACCCCCGGCCATGTGCCGGCGTGCTCGTCGAACACGAGGGCGAGGTGCTGTTGATCAGGCGGGCCCACGAGCCGTGGATCGGCACCTGGGATGTTCCCGGGGGCTTCTGCGAGGTGGGCGAACACCCAGAACGTACGGCGCTCCGAGAACTCGAAGAAGAGACCGGCATCACCAACGTGGAGCTTGCGGACCAGCTCGGCATGTGGATGGACACCTACGGCCCAGCCGAACACCCGTTGTCAATTCTCAACGTGTACTACGTCGCCCTCGCGAGTGGCGAGCGGCCCGTGCCCGAACTCGATCCGGTTGAGGCCAGTGAGTTCGGCTGGTTTGGCCCGGATGCACTGCCGGAGATGGGGTTTCCCAACCACCAGCCGGCCGTGCTTCAGGCATGGGCCGCTAGTTACGAAGCCCGTCGATGACGGGGGCGAGGGTGTCGTCTGCTGTGGCGCCCATGGTGTTGAAGCTGAGTCGCTGAACGGTGTCACCGAACCGCTCGGTAAGGCCCGCAGCGATGGTCGATGGCTCACCAACCACGGCGAAGGTGTTGAGCATGTCGTCGTCGATCAGGCCGGCCATGGTCTTCCACTCGCCCTGCTTCGACAGCGTGTTCAGCTCGGTCTGCAGATCACCCCAGCCGTGATGCTCGAGCACACCTCGGTAAGCGGGCGTCGAGCCATAGAACGAGATCTGGCCCTTCACGGCCTCGGCGGCCTTGGTCATCTCGTCCTCGTTGTTGCCGGTCACGACAAAGGCAGGCAGGCACACTTCGAACCCATCGGCTGAGGCGCCGCTCACCGCTCGCCCTTCGTCGAGGGCCGGGATCGTGACGTCTCGCAAGAACTCGGCGGTAGTGAATGGATGGCAGAAGAAGCCGTCGCACACTTCGCCAGCGACCTTGGTCATCAGCGGGCCGACACCGGCGAGGTAGACCTTCGGCTTACCTGCCGGGTTGGGCCCGGGATTGAAGAATGGCGTCATGATCGAGTGGGTGTAGAACTCACCCTTGAAGTCGAGGCGAGAGCCGTCCTCCCAGCAGTCCCAGATGGCGTGCATGGCTTGCACCATCTCGCGCATGCGGGCCGCCGGCTTGCTCCACTCCATCGAGAACCGCTTGGTGATGTGCGGCTTGATCTGTGAGCCGAGACCCATGACGAAGCGGCCGTCAGAGAGTGAGTTGAGGTCGTAGCCAATGTTGGCGAGCAGCATCGGGTTGCGAGCAAAGGCGACAGCAATCGATGTGCCGAGCTTGATCGAGGAGGTGTGCGGCGCAGCCAGGGCGATCGGGAAGAACGGATCGTGCGCCGTTTCGGCCGTCCACATCGCGTCGTAGCCGGCCTCTTCAGCGGCCTTTGCTGACTCGCCTGCGGTCTTGAGGTTGGGGGAGAGGAAGGTGTCGATCTGCATGGCTGAAGTGTGGCCGATCATCCTCGGCGGTCACAATTTTCATCATGGTTGCCCTCGCTACCTGCTCCGCAGCCGCTCCGCCAGCTCGTGATGCTCGTGGTAGGCAGCCCACCCGACCGCATCGGCGTCGACCATGTCGTCACGTAGCGTCGGATCGGCGCCGACCGAAAGGAGCCAATCGACCAACTCGACGTTGCCTCGCCAGCAGGCGGCGTGGAGGGCTGCTCCCTGCCAATGGAACCCTGGCGGCTTGGCGTTGATCCGAGCCCCTCGCTCCAGCAGCGCTTCGCCCGTTTCTCGATGGCCTGCGTTGACGGCCATCACAAAGGCGTGGTCGATGATGTCGGTCGGATCATTGGCTCGGTCCTCTGGGACCGTCTCAGCAAAGGGGGAGGCGACGGGGCCAGCGTCTGCTCGCAGGACGGTGTCGTCGAACCAGTTGGCGATGGCATCGGCGCGGCCGAGTCCGGCGGTGATGCGCAGACGATGAGCCGTGGCCCCTCGATCCAACAGCACCTTGATGGTGTCGCCTTGATCCCAGTAGATGGCTTCGTCGAGAGGTGTCCACTCGGTGACGCCACCGACCGGTGCACCAGCATCCAAGATGGTGTTCAGCACCGCGATGCTGCCGCATCCGGCGGCGGCAACAAGTGGCCCATCAAGGGGTGCACCGCGGCCGATCAGGACTTCGGCTGATGCCGCCGGGTCAGGCAAGTTGTGGGCCTCACACGCCACGAGTTGGAGCAGCGTCGGGTGGCCGACGGACGACTCCTGGCTGACGAGGTCGGGCGAGGCGTCGAGCACTGACGTCAATTGGTTGAGGTCGCCGACGACCATGGCCATGGCTGCATCGCCGAAGACCTCATCCATGTGAGCTCCCTGTCTGGCTGCTACTTGTTGGGTTGTGCGGTGGTGCGAAGATACGGCTTCACCGTAGTAAACCCGGCCGGGAACAGTTCGCTGGCCTCGTCATCTGACAGCGCCGGCGAGACGATCACGTCGTCGCCGTGTGTCCAGTTGACCGGTGTTGCCACCTTGTAGCCGTCGGTGAGCTGTAGCGAGTCGAGCACCCGCAGAATCTCGGTGAAGTTGCGGCCGGTAGCGGCCGGGTAGGTGAGGGTGAGCCGCACCTTGTTGGCCGGGTCGATGATGAAGACCGATCGCACCGTGAGCGTGTCGTTGGCATTGGGGTGGATCATGTCGTAGAGATCGGCGACGGTGCGATCCGGGTCGGCGATCAACGGAAAGTTGACGGCGGTGCCCTGGGTCTCGAGGATGTCGCCGACCCAGGCGTTGTGATCTTCGAGGCCATCGACGCTCACGGCGATTGCCTTGGTGTTACGAGCCTCGAAGTCTGACTTCAACTTGGCCGTGTAGCCGAGCTCGGTGGTGCACACCGGCGTGAAGTCCTTCGGGTGGGAGAACAACACAGCCCAGCTGTCCTTCTTCCACTCGTGGAAGCTGATCTCGCCATCAGTGGTCGGTGCGGTGAAGTCGGGGGCGGTGTCGCCAAGTCGGAGCGCCATGGTGAGAATCCTCTCGATAGGTTGCGCCGAAGTCGTTTCGGCACCAGTAGTTCGTACGCTACCGATCTAAACTGGACATTCCCGATCGAATTAGTCCGGTATTATCTGGCCTGTCAAAAATGGGCCCGGAGGAAACATGTCACCAACAGGCGAACAGATGTCACACGATCTCGATCTCCACGCCGCCTGGGCGATGCTCGAGAACGATGAACGTGCCGTGCTCATCGACGTTCGGACCGAGGGTGAATGGCAACACATCGGCACCCCAGACCTCTCGAGCCTCAGCAACGACGTTCGCTACGTCGAGTGGGTGATGGCGCCCGATGGGCGACCCAATCCCGAGTTTCTCGCGCAGGCGACCGCTGGTCTCGAGCCAGATCAGCCGATCCTCATGCTGTGTCGATCCGGCGCCCGGTCCCATGCTGCGGGCATGACCATGGCCGCAGCCGGATTCGCTCAGGTTCACAACATCTCGGCTGGGTTCGAAGGCCCGATTGGTCCGAGCGGTCAACACGAGGGTGGTTGGAAGGACCACTTGCCGTCGACCACACCATGACTCCAGCTCAGGGCATGAACGAAGACGACTGGAACGAAGCGACCAAGCTCATACGGGGCGGCCTCATTCGCTCCCAGTTCGACGAAACAGCCGAAGCGATCTACCCGACGTCCGGATTTGTCTACGGCTCAGCCGCTGAGGCCGAGGCGGCGTTTGCGGGTGAACAGGAACGCTACATCTACGGCCGCTACGGCAATCCCACCGTGTCGGTCTTCGAAGAGCGCCTCCGACTCATCGAAGGGGCCGAGGCCTGTCTGGCCACAGCAAGCGGCATGGCTGCGGTCTACGCATCGATGGCGTGCTTCCTGAAGGCCGGCGATCGAGTGGTTGGTTCGCGGGCGCTGTTCGGATCGTGCTTTGTGATCCTCGACGAGATTCTTCCTCGGATGGGGGTCGACACAACGCTTGTCGACGGCACGTCGATCGAGGAATGGGAACATGCCCTCGCCACAGGAGCGCAGGCTGTCTTCCTTGAAACGCCCTCGAACCCGGGGCTCGATCTGGTCGACTTGGCCGCAGTGGCTGAGCTTGCCCACGCGGCCGGAGCCATCGTCATCGTCGACAACGTGTTTGCGAGCCCGGTCCTGCAACGGCCGCTCGACCTCGGCGCCGATGTCGTCGTGTATTCGGCAACAAAGCACATCGACGGTCAAGGTCGCACCCTCGGCGGCGCGGTGTTGGGAACCGAAGAGTTCATCAAGGGGCCGCTGATGGGGTTCACCCGGCACACCGGCCCGTCGCTCAGCCCGTTCAACGCGTGGGTCCTCAGCAAGGGTCTCGAGACACTTCGACTGCGGGTCGACGCGATGACCAGTGCCGCCCACGAACTCGCCACGAGGCTCGAAGCCGATCAGCGAGTCGACCGGGTTCGCTACCCGTTCCTCGATTCACACCCGCAGGCCGACCTGGCTCGATCCCAGATGCAAGCAGGCGGCACGATCTTGACGATCGATGTCGGCAGCCAGAGCCGGGCCTTTGCGGTGGCCGACAGCCTGCAACTGGTCGACATCTCCAACAACGTGGGCGATTCGAAGAGCCTCGTGACCCACCCGGCCACCACCACTCACCGTCGCCTCGGGCCCGAGATGCGGGCTGAAGTCGGTATCACCGATGGGCTGTTGCGGCTCTCGGTCGGACTCGAAGACATCGAAGATCTCTGGACCGACCTCGACAAAGCCCTCGCTGGCTGAAGCCAGGTGCGCTCGCCGGGTAACTACTGAAACCCTGGCCGGTCCAAGAAGTCGTCGCTCTCGACCTCTCGCAGGCCGGTGAGCGACAGCGCGCTCACCACGCCGAGGGCCTTGCCGTCTTCGATGATGGCCACCGCCGCGGTGTCACCATCGTTCATCAGCTTGGCCGCCTTCATGGCCGGGTCGTCGGGGCCGACCGATTGCACGTTGCGCCTGACGCAGTCGGCAACCGTGGCTTCGATACCGACGGTGAACATGATGTTGGCCATGTCGTGCAGCACCAGCAGACCCTCGTAGCCGTTGTCGCCGATCACGGGCACGGCGGGCGCCGGTGGGCTCATGCCGTAGCGGTCGATCACTTCGAGCAAGGGATCGTCAGGTGACACGTGGCCCATCTCGGTGATGGCCACCGAGCGCACCGGCAACCCGAGTCGCCGCTCGAGCGCACCCTGCCGTGCGCTTACCTGACCATCGGAGATTGATGTTTCGCCCATCAAGGCCTGGCTCACGGCGGTGGCGATGAGGGCCGGGATCACGAACTCGGCCCGGCCGGTGGTTTCGGCCACGAACATGACGGCGGCCAGCGGGGTGCGGTAGCCGGCACCCAACACCGCAGCGAGGCCGATGACGGGAAACAGCCCTGTTGACGGTGCGTCGAACACGACCTCGACAATGCGACCGAGCAGCAGGCCCTGCACGGCAAGCGGGATGAACACGCCACCCAAACCACCACCGGCGAGCGTGGCCGAGGTGGCGACGGCACGAAGGAGGAAAAGGGCGACGATGGTCCACACGCCGATGCCTGGATCGAGCACCACATCGACCACGGCATTGGCACCAGGGCCGAGGGTCACCGGCAGGTCAACAAGTGGGCCGGCAGCCAAAACGCTCAAGGCGAGGGCGAGGGCGGACACCGGGATCAGGTAGCGGGCGGGAACCTTCTTGGGTGCCGCCTTCGACGCAGCGAAGAGTTGGACAAGGCCGCGGGCAACGATTCCAGCGGCGAATCCGAGCACGATCGCTCCGCCGATCTCTTCGCTGAAGCTGAACTCGGGGATGGCGACTTCGATCAACCGATCGCCGCCGAGGATGAGAACAAACACGAGGTAGGCGCTTGCGGCGGCCACCAGTGCGGGGATAAGGGCGTGGCGTGAGATATCTCGTCGGTAGGGAACTTCGAGGGCGAAAAGCACACCCGTAGCCGGTGCTTTGAAAACGGCGGCGACACCAGCCGCGGCGCCGGCGA
Source organism: uncultured Acidimicrobiales bacterium (assembly GCA_937976305.1). Classification (GTDB taxonomy): domain Bacteria; phylum Actinomycetota; class Acidimicrobiia; order Acidimicrobiales; family SZUA-35; genus CALEWY01. The sequence continues at coordinate 9,111 of CALJSB010000051.1, read as the reverse complement.
TCAGGAGCGTTCTGTCGCTGCGGAACCCGACGATCTTCGGCCACTTGGCCCCGATCCACTGGCCAAAGGTGGCGCCCAGGAGCACCGATGGGCCCTCGAACCCGACAGCGCCGCCGGTGCCGATGGTTGCCATCGATCCGGTGAGACGAGGGCCGAGTGCTGTCAGCCGAAGTCGCTCGCCGGAGTGGAACGACTTGACGTAGTCGTCAGAGGTTGAGGTTCGACTGTCTCGAAACAGGTAGCGAAGCCCTGCGGCGAGAGCCAAGCCAATGCCGGGAGCCACAACCTGTAGCCATCGCGGCGCTTCGACGAGGCCTTGGAGAACGGCTTCAACCGTGAACCATTCGAGCCCGGCCACCATGAGCCCGACGAACCCGCCCAGCATGGCAAACACCAGAAAGCTCATCACCCCGCGAACCTGTTCGGTGGCGACGATCTCGGCCGCGAGCGAGGGGTCGTCTGTCTTGGCTGCCGTCGAGGCATCGGGGTTTTCGGAAGACTCAGATGCCACGGCTGCTCAGGCTACGCGACTGAAGTCTGTGAGCCGCGCCGCCGCTCGTTGGCCTTCTGCTGCTGTGGAACGTGATGTTCTACGTCGAACTCGCCGACGGTCCGGTCTTCTGCAACGCAGCACGAGGATGGGTCAGCTTTGTGGCCGTCAACGCTCCGCTGGCCGCAGCCGTGGTGCTGATCAATTTGCTCTTTGAACGGCGGCGCCGTTCTCAGCCAGTCCAGACTCAGCCGGTCCAGATCTGACGCGCTGCTTCGTAGAGCGCAAGCGTGCCGGCCTGGGCGACGTTGAGTGACCCGACCTTGCCGAGTTGGGGCAGATAGCCGACGTGATCGACGGCGTTGAGCGTTGCTGCCTTGACGCCGCGTTCCTCGTGGCCAAGCACCAGGCACACGGCCGGCCCGAGATCGATATCGAAGAGGGGAGAGGCCGCTCCCGTCAGTTCGACCGCGACGGTGACGAAGCCCAGTTCCTTGGCCTCGGCAACGGCCGCGACTCCGTCGTCTGCCATATGCCACTCGAGCAGGCGTTCACAGCCCAGCGCAGACTTTGCGACCGATCGCTCGGTGGGCGGTGGCGAAGGTGGCACGAGCCACATGGTTTCGGCCCGATAGGCGGCGGCCGATCGGAACAGCCCGCCGACGTTGAACGGCTTCTGGACGCCGTCGAGAATCATGGCGAGGCGCAGGTCGGTCTTGCGGCGCCATTCGCGATGGAGTCGTTTCAGATCGGTGGCGCCGAGTGGCTTGTTGTCTGCAGTCACGGGCGGGTCACATCCAGAAGTCGAAAAGCCTTGCGTGATGCTCGACGATCGACCGCCCAGCCCTCGGTTTCGAGCCAGCGATGCAGGCTGTCGGCACCGAGGTGTTTCTGCACGACGAGGTGGGCCGAGCCAGCAGGGCTCAGGCGGGCGAGCCACTGCTGCAAGATCTCGTGCAGCACCGCCTTGCCGACCCGGATCGGGGGATTCGACCAGATGCGGTCGACCATTAGATCGGCGGGAACGTCTTCGGGGGCGTGAACTCGAATGTTGTCGAGCCCGCGGGCCTCGGCATTGGCCTGACACAAGTCTCGGGCCCGGCCGTTGACGTCGATGGCCCACACCGTGGCCTGCGGGTTGCGGCGGGCCAACGTGCATGCGATTGGCCCGTAGCCGCAGCCAACGTCGAGCAGGTGCTGGTCGCCCGGAGTGGGCTCTGGGCCGTCGAGCAGCAGAAGCTTGGTTCCGCCGTCGACACGATCGGCGGAGAAGACGCCTCGATCGGTGGTCAGCTCGATGCTGCCGTCTGGCAACACCAGCTCGACGGCCTGAATCTGAGATTTCACCGCAGGGTCGGATTCGAAATACTGACCCATCACAACCAGCCTGACATGGAGCGAACGGTAGCCTTGACGTCGTGACATCCCCGTACGAGATCCGAGTGTTTGGTGACCCCGTGCTACGCACCGTGGCCAACGAGGTCACCGACATCGACGGCAAGCTGGCCAAGTTGGCCCAAGACATGCTCGTCACGATGTACGAAGAGCCCGGCATCGGCCTCGCCGCACCGCAGGTTGGCGTGCAGAAGCGCTTCTTCGTGTACGACTACGGCGACGGCCCCGCCGTGCTGATCAACCCCGTCATCGCCGAGAGCGATGGCGAGTGGACCTACGAAGAAGGTTGCTTGTCGGTGCCCGGGCTGTCGTGGGAGATCGTCCGCCCCAAGGAGATCCTGATCACGGGGTTCGACATGGACGGCAACGAGGTGTCTATCGAGGCCGATGAGCTCGAGTCTCGCCTCTACCAGCACGAGATGGATCACCTCGACGGTGTTCTCTTGGTCGATCGGCTCGATGCCGACACGCGCAAAACAGCGATGCGCACGGTGCGCGAGAAGTTTCTCGGGCTCGACCCGTCGCCCAGCGCCCCCGACCCCGCTCGATCGGCCTCGAAGCGACCGCCCAAGGCTTCGGGCGGGCTGTTCTTGCCGTGACCGAACCACTCGTGCCGGCAGCCAACATCACACCCCGGCGCCTCGTGTACATGGGCACACCACAAATGGCGGTGCCGCCGTTGCGTGCCCTGCATGCCGCTGGCTTCGACATCCCGCTCGTGGTGAGCCGGGCCGATAAACGCCGGGGCCGGGGTTCCGAGATGCAGCCTTCCCCGGTGAAAGCTGCTGCGCTCGAGCTGGGCATTCCCGTGACGACCGATGTTGTCGATGCCCTCGATGTCGATGCCGAACTCGCCGTGGTTGTCGCCTTCGGCGAGTGGTTGAAGCCCGAGGTGGTGAGCCAGCTGCCGATGATCAACCTGCACTTCTCGTTGCTGCCTCGATGGCGTGGCGCGGCGCCGGTCGAACGAGCGATTCTTGCCGGCGACACCGAGACCGGTGTGTGCATCATCGCCATCGCCGAAGAGTTCGACACCGGCGACATCTACGCCCAGCAGGCAGTGCCGATCCTGCCGACAACAACCGCAGACGAACTGTCTCGTCAGCTGGTCGAGATCGGATCCCAGCTGCTGGTCGACACGATCGAGGCCGGGCTGGAAGTGCCGACGCCACAAGTTGGCGAGGCGACGTATGCCGGCAAGCTCTCGGCCGACGATTTTCGTCTCGACCCAACCCGGCCCGCTGTTGAACTGCTGCGTCAGATCCGCATCGGTCGAGCATGGGCCGAGTTTCGGGGTGGCCGGTTCCGCATCTGGGACGCTGAAGCCATCGATGTCGTTGATGGAGCTGCCGGCCTCGGTGCTGGTGAGTTCGGGATCGTCGACGGGCGCACGGTGGTGGGCACCGGCGACGGCACGCTGGCGCTCATCGAGGTGCAGCCCGAGGGGAAGGCCCGCATGGCCGCCGATGCGTGGCGCAACGGTGCGCAGCCAACGAGCGACGATCGCCTCACGTGAGCCAACAGACCCCATCATCGGGCACACCGGCCCGACGCCTTGCGATCAAGGCGCTGGTTCGCATCGAGGAAGACGGCGCCTACGCCAACTTGGTGCTGCCCAAGCTGTTGGAACGCAGTTCGTTGCCAGAACGAGACCGGGGTTTCGTCACCGAACTGGTCTACGGCACGACCCGGATGAAGCGGGCTTGTGACTTCCTCGTTGATCGCTTTGTGCTGAACAAGGTCGAGCCCGAGGTGCGAGCGGCGCTCCGAGTCGGCGCATATCAGCTCCACTATCTCGAAATACCCCGCCACGCCGCCGTCGACGCAACCGTTGGCGCAGTGCGAGGCCGAGGGCGAGGCGTGGTCAATGCGGTGCTGCGGCGTGTTGCCGACGATCGCGACAAGCGCAAGCGCTCCGGCGATGCACTCCCATGGCCCGATCTGGCCACCGAACTCAGCTACCCGAGCTGGCTCGTCAAGCGGCTCACGGCCGACATTGGCGACGACACCGAGTCGATCCTGCGGCTGATGAACCGGGCTGCCGTCGTGCACGAGCGCGACGACGGGTACGTGCAAGATCCCGCGAGCCAGGCCGTTGTCGCCGCCGTCGGAGCCCAACCCGGTGAGGTCGTCGTCGATGTGTGCGCTGCCCCCGGAGGCAAAGCCACCGGCATTGCGGCCAGCGGGGCCACCGTGTTCGCCGCCGATCTGCAGCCCCATCGGGTCGGGCTCATCACGAAGAACATCGAGCGTTCAGAAGCAGCCGGCGATCGGGTGGCGGCCCTGGTGGCTGACGCAACCCACTCGCCGTTTCGCCCCGGATCGATCGACCGCGTGCTGGTTGACGCGCCCTGCAGCGGGCTCGGGAGCTTGCGGCGTCGGCCCGACGCCCGCTGGCGGCTCGATCACACCGCCCCGGATCGACTGCGCGATCTACAGATCGAACTCGTGGTGTCGAACACCGAACTCTTGGCGCCCGGGGGAGTGTTGACCTACAGCGTGTGCACGCTCACCGAAGCCGAAGGAGCACAGGTGCGAGATGTCGTGGCCGACCAGCTCGGCGACACGGCCACCGTCGGACCACTCGAAACCATCATGCCCACCGAGTCGTCAGACGGCATGATGCTGTTTCAGCTCACGCGCTCGTAGGCCTAGTTGTTGTCGTAGATCGCCAAGAAGTCATCGAGCGACGATCGCCGCATCACCTCGCCGATCAGCTCGACCGGCAGCTGCTCGAGCTTCTTGAACCGCACGCACGACTTGCCCATGTCGAGCTTCTTCCCGGTCGCTCGATACTCGGCCTCAAACCACGCCTTTTCGTCTTCTGAGGCATAGACCGTGGTGAGGTACACGGCCATGTGGTTCTTCTGCGACGCCAATGCGGCAAACATCAGCGGTTTGCCGTTGTAGGTATCGGGGTAGGTCTCGAGCGGGACTTCGTAACAGATCATGCCCCAGTTCATGGTCTCGACGATGCCTGCTGGCAGGTTGGTCAAGATCTCGCTGCGCACGGCTTCGATGGCCTCACGTCGATCGTCAGCGAGTTCGGCAAGATAGGCGTCGACGGTGCTGGCCTCAGATCGCACCGCTATCTCCCAACGTACTGTTCGCTCCCAACGCACGGCCGGCCTCCTCGAGACGGGAGCCGAGTTCGACGAGCTGGTCGGGGTCGAGATTGGCGTAGCTCAGCCTCAGCCAGCGCTCGTCTGTTGGCGTGAAGGCCGTGCCCGGGATCACCAACACATCGAAGTCGAGCACAAGCCGCTTCACCACCTCGGCGGTCTCGAGATCGGCGAACGGATGGCGAACCCAGCCAAAGAACGCCCCCGAGGTCGCCAGCTCGAAGCCGCCGGGCGAATCAGCCATCACCGAGCGGAACACGCCGAGGTTCGACAGGATCCGGTCGGATTGCTCGCGCCGCCACACGAGGCCTTCCTTCAACCCGGCCACAACGGCCTCTTGGCTGATGCGGGGCGCGCTGATCTGCACGCAATCGAGCAACTTCATGATCTCGTAGACCACGTCGGCGCCGGCAACGGCGGCTCCGACCCGGTAGCCGGGGATGGCCAGATCCTTCGAGAAGCTGTGGAGGCTGATGAGTGTGGTGGTCCAGTCGGGGCGTTCGAACAGGCCGTGCGGTGGGTCGTCGGTCTCTCGGAAGTTGCGGTAGGTCTCATCGACGATGAGGGCCAGGTCGTGCTCCTTGGCCAGATCGAAGAACTCGTGGATCACGGCGGGCGGGATGGTCACACCTGTCGGGTTGCCGGGCGTGACCAGCAGAATCGCTCGGGTGCGGTCGGTGATGAGCGCTCGGGCCTTTGCCGCATCGGGCACGAGGTCGTCGGAGGTTTCGAGATACACCGGCCGGACACCGTCGAGCTTCAACCACATGTCGTGATTGAAGTAGTAGGGAACCGGCACGATCACCTCGTCGCCGGGCTCGGTGATGGCCGAGGTGACCACGCAGAAGGCCTGGTTGCAGCCCGCTGTCGGCAGGATCTGATCGGTGTCGATTGAGGAGTCAGCTTCGGTGAGTTGGTAGCCCGCGGCCAACTCGGCGGCGAACGCCTCGTTGAGCGTGGGAAGGCCAGGGGGTGGCGCGTAGTAACCGCCGGAATCCTCGTGGGCCACCTCAGCGATCCGCGCCGCGATTGGGGCTGCGGTTGGGTAAGCGGGTGCCGCCTGAGAGAGATCGAGCAGCGGACGATTGCCCGTGCGATGGGAAAGCCAGGCGTGGGCTTCAGCGATGGGTGAAGCGGTGAGCTGACGAGTGCGGTTGGTGAGTTTCATCCGACGCTCACTTTGTCACCAGTTTCAGCGTCGCACCACCATCAACCGTGGCGAGGGTCGGCGTCGATCGTCGGACGCAGGAACACACCCGAGCGAGCCTTCGGATCGAAGTACGTCGACTTGGCCGGCATGATCAGGCCGGCATCGGCGGCGGCGAGCAGTTCGTCGACGTCGACCGGGCGCATCAACGCAAAGACCTGGCCGGTTGCGTCTGCCTCGGCGGCGAGCTGTCCATGCGCTTTGGTGCCGGGGCGAAACGTCAACATCTCGTCGTGGTAGCCCGTGCCTTCGAGTTCGAGCAACGGCTCGAGAATCCCACGCTTGAGTCGCACGGGGTCGAGGTTCTCGAGCCGGTCAGAGGTCGACTCGCGAGATCCGACAAACGGGACCGAGACGAGATACCAGCGACCTCGAGCTCGAAGGGCCAGCTCATGGTCGGCTCGTTTCTCGACCTCGACCATTGAATCGACCACCCGGACGGGGCGCCGAACAATGAGCTCCTCCAAGAAGCCGGCGGTCGTGGCGCCGAGGTCGAGCATGCGATGGTGGGCCCGATTGGTGAGCTCATCGGCACTGAAGATGGCAGACAAAACGCGATCGGCCCGTCCCGGCCCTACCGCTTCACGGTGAGCAAGGGCCGCCGCGGTGCGGTGGTGGCCATCGATGAGGTAGAGATCCTCTGTGGCCATCACATCCATGATGGTCACTTCGGCCTCGGGATCATCCAGCGGCCACACCCGTTGGTGCAGGCCATCGCTCGTTTCGAAATCGAGAATCGGTTCGGTGGTGGTGATCCGCCTCTGCACGATCGCCTTGATCACCGGCAACGGCCGGTGGGCGACCGCAATCGGACTCGACTGCACGCCGACGATGCCAAAGTGACGTCCGAGGTGTTCGGCTCGTTCTGGTCGCACCTGTTCGTGCAGCTTGACGCGCCCCTCGGCGTAGTCAGAGGTTGCGATGCCAGCGACGATCGCGTTCTGGGCGATGCCGTCTCGTTCGAGTTGGTAGATGTAGAACGACGCGGGCCGGAGCTCAGAGAAGGCACCGGTCTCGAGAAGTCGTTCGAGCGATTCGCGTCCGGCGTCGAGCAGATCGTCTGTGGTCGATGAGCCATCCGGGGGCAGATCTTCCGGACCTCGGGTCACTGCGAGATAGCTGTCGGGATGAACCACCAGGTAGCGGCGGCGATCCTCGGGGGTGAGTGAGTCGTGGGCCGGGGAGGGAACGCGATCGGTCCAGTCCTGATTCACCAACCGCAGGTGCAAGGGGAGGACGGTGGTCATGAGCCGCTCTCACTGAACGAGGCCGAGATCACCTCATCGATGGCGTGCAGTTCGTTGAGAAGGCTGGCATCGGTTTCGTGCTGATGGTCGCGTCCACCGATGTGGATGGTGGCCACCGCGGCGCCGTCGTGGGCGAAGACCTGGTTGGACATCTGCTGCACGTTGAGGCCGTGGGCCCGCATCACCGCAAAGATCTGCGCCAACACACCAACCCGGTCCTCGTGACGGATCACCACGCAGTGAGATCCGGTTGGATCGCCAGCGAGGTTGACGCAGTTGATGATGTCGCCCTTTGCGTAGTGCTCGATCACCTCGATCGTGCCGTCGGCAACCGCAGCCTGTGCTTGTTGTGTCGACGCTCCGATGTGGTGGGTGCCGACGACTGCCGGGTGCTTTGCCAGCTCGCTTGTGAACGTGTCGCTGCCGGACGACGGCTCGTCGGCATAGACATCAAGGCCGGCTCGCATACCTCGATGGTTCAGGGCTTCGAGGAGGGCGGATTCATCGACGATGTCGCCCCGGCTGGTGTTGAGCACGATGGCGCCGTCTGGCACTGCCTTCAGGAACTCGGCATCGACGAGTCCGGCTGTGCCTTCTGCCTTCGGCACGTGGATCGACACGATGTCGGCATCGGCTAAGAGCGTCGGGAGATCGTCGACCAACCGAATGCCGATCGATCGGATTTGCTGGAGGACCGCAGCCGAGCGGCCGTCTTTGCGGACCGCTGACACCAAGAGGCCGAAGGCCTTGGCTCGTTCAGCGACGGCGAGCCCAATGTCGCCGAGCCCCACGATGGCCAACTTCTTGCCGGCGAGGCCGTCGGCCTTCGTGTAGAGCGACTTGTTCCACACGCCGTCTCGAAGATCCCGCACGTTGTCAGCGATGTTGCGATCGATCGCCAGGAGTAGACCCATGGTGAGTTCGGCCACCGCAATGGCGTTCTTGCCGGGAACGTTGCACACATAGACACCGCCACGTGCGGCGGCGGCCTTGTCGATGTTGTCGGTGCCAGCACCCGCTCGCACGATCAACCCGAGGTTGGCGCCGGCCGAAATGGTGGCGTCTGTGACCTTGGTGCTGCGTACCACCAGCACCTCGGCGTCGCCCACTTCGTCGGGCAGGGTGTCGGCGCTCAAGGTGGGCGTGACGGTGCACTCGTGGCCAGCATCTCGGAGGCGCTCGAGGCGCTGCTCATCAACAGCGTCAGCGAAGAGGATCTTCATGTTCTTGTACTCCTTGGTTGAGCTCGAGTGCGGCACAGGGCGGCAGGCGAGGTCGTGGGGGAAGAGTACGGCTGGTGTGTTGTTGCTGAAAAGGGCTGTTTCGCACAGTGAAACTGCGAGGGCACAGTGAAACTCAGCTCAGCCCTCGACGAGACCGCCCAACGCCTGATCGAGGTCGTCCCAGAGATCTTCGAGGTGTTCGCAGCCGACGCTCAAACGCATCAGGGTGGGCGGAAGGTGCTCTTGGCCGGTGAGCTTTGCTCGACGCTCGATCGTTGATTCGACTCCGCCGAGGCTGGTGGCGGGGCTGATCAACTGCAGTCGGGTCATCCGGATGTCGGCGCCGATGGCGTTGCCCACTGATTCGAAGCTCACCATTGCGCCGGGCCCGCCGAGCGTGCGCTTGACGAGATCGCTCGCGGGGTGA
>CALJSB010000050.1 GCA_937976305.1 uncultured Acidimicrobiales bacterium | reverse complement strand
AGACGTCACGGAGCGTAGGTTCAACCACCCAAGGTGGTTCATTTGCTCTTTCCCCGATTTCCCTCAAGAACGACTGCAGCTGCGATCGCCGCAGTTTCTGCTCGCAGAACGGCTCCTGGGAGGCAAATCAGGTCAGCCCCGGCGCGCTCATTGTCGCTCCAGCCGCCCTCAGGACCCACAAACAGAGTCCGGTCTGCTGACGTGGCGACGCGGCCGTCAGGGTCTGCCAGTGCCGCCCCTGGAAGAGCCAGAGCATCGCCAACGCTCATTGGCGCTTCGACCGTTGGCAACCACACCCGGCGGCTCTGCATGGCAGCCTCTCGCACCGTCACGCGAAATCGAGCAGCGAGCTTGGCGGATCGCTGCTCGTTCCACCGGACGACGCCTCGATCGCTGATCAACGGGATGATCCGATCGACGTTCAGTTCGGTGAGCTTTTGCACGAACCACTCGGAGCGCTCGCCCTTGATCGGGCAGAACCCGACGGTGAGCGGCTCAGTGGGGGCCGACTCGAACGTCACCTCACCGTCAACCTCCACAGCGTCGCTACCCAAACGGGCCTGACGCCAGTGCCCCTTGCCATCACTGAGACCTACAGCATCGCCATCACGCAATCGCAACGCCTTGCGAAGGTGGTGTTCGTCCGCTTCGTCGAGCTCAGGCTGTTCGACAGAGGCAACAAAGACGAGGGGCAGCGCCCGTCGACTCATCCGTTGAATGCCGACTTGATCTTCGAGAAGAAGCCCTCCTCAGGGGGGCTGACTTCCTCGCCCCGCTGAGCAGCAAACTGAGACAGCAAGTCGACATCGGCTTCGTCGAGGTTGGTTGGCGTATCGACCACCAGATTGAGCTCGAGGACGCCACGTCCTCTCCCACGCAGGCGGGGGACGCCCCGCTCGCGAATCGTGAAGCGCTGCCCAGACTGTGAGCCGGGCGGCACCGAGATCTCGACCGGCCCGTCGATGGCGTCGAACGACACGGTTGCGCCAAGAGCCGCTTGGGTCATTGCGACATGGAGGTCGGCCTTGAGGTCGTCTCCCTCTCGCACGAATACCGGATGCTGATTGACCCGGATCTCGACGTAGAGGTCGCCGGGTGTCGCTCCACGTTGACCGACGGCACCCCGCCCGGTGAGCCGGAGCGTGGATCCGTGTGAGACACCCGCAGGGATGTCAACCGTGTAGGTACGGTCCTCGACCTTGCGACCCTCGCCGGCGCAGTCCGAGCATGGGTTGGAAATGATGCGACCCTCGCCTGCGCAGCGAGGGCAGGCCGAGGTGGTCACCATTTGACCCAAGATCGATTGACGAACCTGGCGAACCTGACCCTGACCCTGACACTCACCACACGTACTGACCTCGGCCCCCGGGGCCGCTCCGCTCGCATCGCAGACGTCACACGGCACGGCGGTTCGGACCGTGACGTCCTTGGCCGTTCCAGCGACGGTGTCTTCGAGATCGAGACGGGTGACTACCTCGAGGTCGACACCCCGCTGCGGGCCCCCTTGGCCGCCGCCCTGACCGCCGACATTGAAGAAGGCATCGAACAGGTCGCCGAGTCCTCCCCCACCAAACGGATCTCCGCCGCCGCCAAAGCCTCCTGGACCCTGGGCAGAGCCAAAGCGGTCGTAGTTGGCACGCTTTGCCGGGTCGCTGAGAACTTCGTAGGCCTCAGCGACCTCTTTGAACTTGGCCTCGGCTGCGGGGTCGTCTGGATTGGCATCGGGATGCAGCTCGCGAGCGAGCTTCCGGTACGCCTTCTTGATTGCGGTGTCGTCAGCGCTGCGATCGACACCGAGGAGTTCGTAGAAGTCGGCCATCAACCCTCGCTGAGGCGACGCCCGAGTTGGCGACTCACCACCGCAACAGCAGCCATCGCTTGCGGATAGTTCATTCGTGTCGGCCCGAGCACAGCGATTGACCCAGCGGCCTCACCGTCGATCTCATAGGGGGACACAACCACACTGCACTCCTCGAGGGGTTCCAATCCTGTTTCGGCACCAATCGCAACCGATTGACCCCGTTCGAGCACGTCACCCAACAGGCTGACCACCACAAGCTGTTGCTCGAGGATCGTCAGGACCTGGGAGACCGTATCGACTGCGTCAAACGAACCGACGACCCGCGAAGCCCCGTCGACGTAGACCCGGTCAGGGTCGACGGGCTGGCCAGACACGACCTCGACCACCGAGCGAGCCATGGCATCGAGCCGTCGCGAACCAGTCGACCGCAGCCCCTCTGGCTGCGTCAACGGTCGGGCATCAAAGGCGGCCGAAACTGCGGCGCTGATCGTGTCGATGTCGTCGGGATAGACCGCTTCGTCCCACTCGATGGTGTGCTTTTCGACGACGCCGGTTGCCAGCACCACCACGGCGAGCGCAACCTCGGGCGCCAGCGACACGAGCTGGAACGAACGCACCGCTGCACCGTCGGCCGAATGATCGACCACGACGGCGGCGTAGTCGGTGAGCCGGCTCAGCAGACCCGCTGTGTCGCGCATGAGATCTTCGATCTCGCCCCGCATCTCTCGAAAGAAGTCAGTGACCTTTCGGTTGTCGGGCCGACCGAGACTGGCTTGCCCCACAGCGTCGACGAAGTGGCGGTAGCCCTTGTCGGTGGGAACCCGTCCAGCGCTCGTGTGCGGTTGATGGAGGTAGCCCTCGGCCTCGAGCGTTGCCATGTCAGAACGAATCGTCGCGGACGACACTTGGACGCTCGCCGCTTCGGCGACAGCGCCCGAACCAACCGGCTGAGCGGTGTCGATGTACTCCTCGACCACGGCTCGCAAAATCGCTGCTTTGCGTTCGTCCAACATGGGTTCCTCAGTCTATCCGGATCGCCCCAAGCGGCCCGAGCCAGCCCACCAATCGCTCCCGCTCTGTCCCGAACTGGAGGCCCACACCGACTGTTTTGCCGGCTGACGCCTCCAGAACCAGCCACCCTCCCGAACTGGAGGTCCACACCGACTATTCCGTCGGCTGAGGCCTCCAGAACGGCGATGGTGAGAGACTCGGGAGATGGCCATCTTCCGGTACGTGTCGCACCCCAACGTCGTGATTGATCCAGACGTACCTGTGCCCAGTTGGGGGTTGAGCGAGCTTGGTCGTTCGCGTGCACAGGCGCTCACGCAGCAACCTTGGATGCCAGATGTTCAGCGACTCGTGGCCAGCGCCGAGACCAAAGCTCAGGACACTGCGGCGATTCTGGCTGGCCATCTTGGTCTCGAGGTCGAAACGCGTCCGGAGACGGGCGAGACCGATCGCAGCTCGACGGGGTTCGTTCCTCAGGAACGTCACGATGAGCTCGCCCGCCGATACTTCGCTGAACCCGAAACATCAGCCGACGGATGGGAGCGCTCGATCGACTCACAACAACGCGTGATCGCGGCCACGGCAGATCTGGTGGCCTCGACGAACGATCTCAACACGGTTGTCGTGGGCCACGGAGGCGTCGGCACGTTGCTGTTTTCTCACCTCGCCGGGCTCGAGATCGACCAGCGCCACGACCAACCAGGCCAGGGCCACTACTGGGCCTACGACATTGCCACCGCCACCGTCCTCCATCCGTGGCGCCCCGTCGACGACATCGAGCCCTAACGCCAACCGCCAACCCCTCGAACCCGACGAACCCGACGAACCCGAACTGGAGGCCCGTACCGACTGTTTTGCCAACTGACGCCTCCAGAACGGGGTGCCCCACTCGAACTGGAGGCCCGCACCGACTGTTTTGCCGGCTGAGGCCTCCAGAACGGGAGTGGGGCGCGAACAGGCGGGCGGGGTGGCGAGCGGGTCAGGCTTGGTTGGCCTGGTTTGCAGTCTTGAGGCGTTCGAGGCGGGCGAGTGACTCGGCCCGTTCGGTCGCATGGTCGACGATCGGTGCCGGATAGCCGGCGGGGGCGCCCGCCTTGCAGGTCTCTGGCTGGTGGATCTCTTTGTCGCTCAGATGCGCGATCTCGGGAATCCACTTCCGCAAGTAGCGGCCCGTCGGATCAAACTTCTTCGACTGACTCGTGGGGTTGAACACGCGGAAATACGGCGAGGCGTCGGTACCGGTGCCGGCGACCCATTGCCAGCCGTGGTTGTTCGACGCGAGGTCGCCATCGATCAACTGATCCATGAAGTACCGAGCGCCTCGGGTCCAGTCGAGATGGAGATCTTTCACCAGAAAGCTGCCGACGATCATCCGCACTCGGTTGTGCATCCACCCCTCGGCCGCAAGCTGCCGCATCCCAGCGTCGACGATGGGATAACCGGTTTGACCACTCGCCCAAGCAGCGAACCGCTCATCAGCCAACGGACCTTCGTCGACCTCCATCCCGGCCATCCTTGCGACGAAGGCATTGCGAGCAGAGTCGGGCCGCTGAAACAACACCTCGGCATAGAAATCTCGCCAGCAGAGCTCGCTGCGAAACACCTCTTCGCCCGGCTCATCGCCCAAGCGGTCGAGCAACTGCCGGGGATGAATGACACCGTATTTGAGATGGGGCGACAGCCGAGAGGTGCCATCGACACCGGGATCGTCGCGTGCTGTCGTGTAGTCGAGTACGGCCTCTCGCAGAAACCACTCGGCGCGTTCCCACGCCGCTGACTCCCCCGCCTCGGGCAAGACGGCGTCGGTTTCTGGCCCAACGGGAACACCCTCGCTCGGGACGCCGTCAACCCACTCGACGTCGACCCGCCCCCCGGCACTCGGCCAGCCATGCGCTTTCCACGCTCGAAAGAACGGCGTGAACACTTTGTATGGCGTGCCCCCGCCCGTCACGATCGAGTCTGGCCGCACGACATAGGGCGAATCGAGAAAGTGGACGGTGTACCCCGACGCTGCAAGCCGTTCACCAACTCGAGTGTCTCGGCTGCGGCCATAGGGACCGAAGTCGTCGGTGGCGTACACCGTCGTGGCACCAACCTCGGCGAGCAGAGCTTCCAGCACGTCGCCAGGCTTGCCGGAACGAACCACCAACCGGCCATCCATGTCGGCATCGAGTGCCGACAGCGTGTGTGACAAGAACGCCAACCGAGCCGCACCTGAAGGGCGGCGCAACGCCTCGTCGTTGATGAACAAGCCGACAACGGGCCCCTCAGCCGCCGCAGCAGCAAGGGCCGGGTGATCGGTCAACCTCAGATCTCGGCGAAACCAAAAGATGACGGGAGCGCTGGACACGATCCGACCTTAGGGCGAACGAGTCCGAGCCTGACCTACCGAGCAGGTCAGCAGTCAGGAGCCCATCACCGGCGGGAACCGGGTGTGGCGGGAAGAATCAGCGGGCGTAGCAACCCGACTGCAGCGATTCGGGTTGCACGGCGATCGCTGTCACGACCCAGCCTCGGGTTTTACCCTCGGCAAGCTGGTCGACCCAAAAGGCAAGCCCGGCGGGCTCGGCCTTCCGATGCAGCGCATTGCTATAGATGACCTCGACGAACTCTTCATCGGTGAGCGACGGGTGCAGCGACGTGAACTCTGGAGACTGCTCGAACAGTTCGCTCAGCTGCTGGAGCTCCATGCCGTGCCCAAGCTGGCCAGACCAGAAGAGCAGGCCCGGCCGATCGGGCCGGCGATCGAAGTAAGACTCATACATCCGGGCGACAACACCGAGAATCCCGGCTTCACAGGTGGTGAACGTCTCTTCGCTTACCCGTTCTACTTCAACGACCTTCTCAACCTCGACGATCCTTTCGACCTCGACGACTCGCTCGACCGTCTCGACCGGCGGCTTGCAGATCGGGGCGAGAGAGACCTCGTCGATGACCACCGAGTTTCCGTATGACTCGTCGGGGTTCGACATTCGAACAACAACGACGTCGCCGGCCGCCGGCACGGGCAGCGCACCGAGGTCGGTCTGGACCGAGGCCGACCGGATGCCGTCCGGCAGATCGGGGGTGGGCCCGACATCAGCGACGAGCGCGTCGCCCCGCCACATTTCGACAACAACGGATTCGTCGAGTTGAGGCGACCGGTGCTCACGGCCCTCGTATTCATCAGAGACACGAACCGTGACCCCGATGCCTCCATCGTGACAGGCGGACGGAATCTGGATTTCGACAGCCTCGGTCTCGGTGACGCTGCCGTGGAGCTTCAGGTCGAACTCGATGACCTGAGGTTCGGCGGGTTGGTTCCCGACCGAGAGTGCCTGCGCCGGACTGGCGAGGAGGACGCTCCCACCGAGCGCAGCCGCAAGGGCCAACGCGATTGCCTTGTTTCCTCGACAGTGAGGCTTCTCTGGATGTATGTGCTTCAACATGCAAGCCCATCGACCCCCAAGCTTGGGGATCTTTAGAGAATTACCTACATGCGAAGTCAGAAATGAGTCATCCGTCCTAGACGTGACACCGAGTCAAGAACGTTCTGCGAGTCGGACTCCGCTTCAGTCGTCGAGGCGAAGAGCTCGAATGAAGGTGTCGGGCGGGATGTCGACCCGACCGATGCTCTTCATCTTCTTCTTGCCCTCTTTCTGCTTCTTGAGCAGCTTGTTCTTTCGAGTCACATCGCCGCCGTAGAGCTTGGCGGTCACGTCCTTGCGGAACGCTCGCACCGTCTCACGGGCGATGATTTTGCCGCCGATAGCCGCCTGGATCGGCACCTCGAACTGCTGGCGGGGAATGATTTCCTTGAGCTTCTCCGCCATACGTTTGCCATAGGCATAAGAGTTGTCTCGGTGCACGATCGTCGAGAACGCATCGACCTGCTCGCTGTTGAACAGGATGTCGACTCTGACGAGGTCGCCCGGTTCGTAACCCGCTGCTTCGTAGTCGAGGCTGGCATAGCCCTGGGTGCGACTTTTCAGCTGATCAAAGAAGTCGATGACGACCTCTCCGAGTGGCAACCGGTACACAAGCTCGAGCCGATCGGGGGACAGATACTCCATGCGGTCGAGCTGGCCTCGCCGGCTTTGGCACAGTTCCATCAGGGTGCCGGTGTACTCACTTGGTGTGATCATCGAGGCCTTCAGGTATGGCTCCTCAATGACCGACCAGTCGCCAGATGGCGGCAACATCGCCGGGTTGTCGATGGTCCGCTCCTCGCCGCCGTTCATCGTGATTCGGTAGTTGACCGACGGCGATGTGGCGATCAGGTTGAGGTCGAATTCACGCTGAAGGCGCTCGCGAACAATCTCCATGTGCAACAGGCCGAGGAAACCGCAACGAAAACCGAAGCCGAGCGCGCTTGATGTTTCCGGCTCGAACGAGAAGCTCGAGTCGTCGAGCTTGAGTTTGTCGAGAGCGTCGCGAAAGTCTTCGTAATCGTCGCCGTCGACCGGGTAGAGCCCGCAAAACACCATCTGCTGCGGTTCTCGGTACCCGTCGAGCGTTTCACTCGCTGGATTGGCCTCGCTCGTGACGGTCTCACCGGATCGGGCCTCGCGTACGTCTTTGATGCCGGCGATGAGATAGCCGACTTGACCAGCGCTCATCTGCTTGGCCGGTGTGTTGTCAGGAGTTCGAGTTCCGATCTCGTCAACGGGATGGTTCGCGCCGGCCTGCATGAAGTGGAGGCGATCGCCGACGCTCATCGTGCCGTTGACGATGCGGATGCTCGAGACCACACCTCGATAGGTGTCGAAATGACTGTCGAAGATGAGAGCTTGCAGCGGGGCGTCAGCGTCGCCTTCGGGCGGCGGAATGCGTTCGATGATCGCATCGAGTAGCTCTTCGACCCCCTCCCCCGTTTTGGCCGACATCTTGAGCACCGAATCGGCCTCGATACCGAGGACATTCTCCATTTCCTCGGCGTATTTGTCAGGATCGGCAGCCGGCAGATCGATCTTGTTGAGCGCAGCGACGACTTCGAGGTCGTTGTCGATCGCGAGATACATATTGGCCAACGTCTGGGCCTCGATACCTTGCGCCGCGTCGACGACGAGGACAACGCCCTCACACGCCGCAAGCGAACGACTTACTTCGTACCCAAAGTCGACGTGGCCGGGCGTGTCGATCAGATTGATCGTGTAGCCCTTCCACTCGAGCGTCACGCTCTGGAGCTTGATGGTGATGCCTCGCTCGCGCTCGATGTCCATGCTGTCGAGGTATTGAGCTCGCATGTCGCGGGCCTCGACGGCGCCGCAGATCTCGAGCAAACGATCGGCGAGGGTGGACTTGCCGTGGTCGATGTGGGCGATGATCGAGAGATTGCGAATCTTCGACATGTCTGTGGGGGCGCTCATGACGGCTCAAACGGTAGTGGGAAGCATGGGGAATCAGAGGGAACATCACCGGTAAGAGACCAACGACCTCCCGGCAAAGGACCGGGGTTTGGGATTGGTTGCCGTGCGCTATCCTCCAACGGTCCGAAACTCTTCCAGTTAGAACAACGGTGAATCTCCGTGGCCAACATCAAGAGCCAGATCAAACGCAACCGACAGAACGAAAAGCGCCGCCTCCGCAACAAGGCGAGCCGCTCTGAGTTGCGCACCCGTGAAAAGGCAGCGATCGAAGCCGCCGGTGGCGAGAACGAGGCCGAGTCCCTGAAGGAAGCGATCCGCCGGATCGACAAGGCCGCCCAGAAGGGCATCATTCACAAGAACACGGCCGCTCGGAAGAAGAGCCGGCTTGTGGCAAAGATCAAGGCCGCCAGCGACGCTTGACACTCACGTGGCTGTCGTGAGGCAGCTCTCGTAGGGCGACCCCACGCCACCTACACAAGAATTGAAAAGGCCCTGAACCGATTCCGGTTCAGGGCCTTTCTCTGTCCTTGACGAGTTTGCTGGCTTACTCCCAGCCGCTGCCGCTCCACGTGGCACCGCTCCACGTCGTGCCGCTCCAGGTGGCTCCACTCCAGGTAGCTCCACTCCAAGTAGCTCCACTCCAGGTGGCTCCCGACCAGGTAGCGCCACTCCAGGTGCCGCCACTCCAGGTCGTCCCGCTCCAGGTGGCACCGCTCCAGGTACCGCTGCTCCAGGTGCCGCCAGACCAGGTGGCACTCGTGGGGCCAACCGTGCTGGTTGCGTCTTCGCCGTTGGCACGGGTGTGAGTCTGCTCACCCTCGGCTGGGTGCCAGTAGGCGGCCATCACATCGACGAGTCCTTCGCCGGCAACCTCAACGGGCTCGTTCCACATGTCGGTCGCCCACTTGAGCATCGTC
>CALJSB010000049.1 GCA_937976305.1 uncultured Acidimicrobiales bacterium | reverse complement strand
GGGTACGACTCGCTCGTCCCGATCTCGTGGGCCTCGACCGATTTCATCATCCCAGCCGAGCGGGGCACCCAGCGAGTGCACGTCTACGCGCCGTTCGCCACCTCGACGGTCGACATCTACGAAGGCGGTAATGCGCTGCCGATCGACACCATCGTCGTGCCGGTCGGCCAGTCGGTCTGGGTCGAGCCAGCGGGTGATCCGATCAACAACGAGTCGATCATCATCGAGGCCGACGTGCCGGTGCTGATCATGCACGACTACACCTCGGGCAACGACGTGTATCCCGTCGTCCCGTTTCTCGACAACGAGTGGTTTGGTGTCTCATCAACTACGAGGCTGAGCGTCGACACCACCACAACTCACATCGACCAGTACCAGTCGAACACCGCAGTCGAGCTCGACCGCGCCCTCAACCGAGGCCAATGGCTCACGGCTGGATCAGGCGGATCTCAGGGTGGCGGCGTCCAGAGCGGCACCCGGTTGGTCCTCGACGTCGACCCGGTCGGCGATCCAGAGGTGAGCCCGGCGGATGCCCGCTTTGCCGCCATCACCCAAGCCGACTCCGACGGCGTCGAGATCGCCACGTTCTTCCCACGACAAGAGCTCAACAACCGCTATCTCATCCCCACCGACCTTCAGTACGTCACCTTCTCGTGCCCGGATCCAAACGTCGACATCGTCGTGTCAGTCCCCGGCGGCCCGGCAACAACGCTCACATGCACCGGCCTCAACAGCAGCACGGTTGGCTGGACCAAGCTCACCTCCGACCTGTTCGTGGCCCGTGGTACCGCCGGTGCGCCCGGCCAAGCCATTGAGGTCGCCTCAACAAACGGTGAACCCTTCTACGTCTACTACGAGCACGAAAAGTCGAACGACGAAACCAACGTACTTGGCATGAAACAAGCTCGGCAGCTCACCTGGCCTGCTCCCGTTGAGACCGTTCGACTCGAGGGACTGTTCAATGAAGAAGGCACCTGGCTCAGCCCCACCGTGCAGATCGGCGGCAGCACGGGTGTGTACGGCGAGATCAACATCAGCGGCGAGTTCGATCCTGGCGCCACGAGCATCAAGGTGCAGGTTGCAACCGGACCGGCGCTGCCGCCAACCAACTTCGTGGGACCCGATGGCACGACCGGCTCGTTCTTCGAAATCGAAGATCTTCCCCAGGTGCTCGACTTTGGCCACGACGGCGATGAGTTCGTGCGGCTACTGGTCACGCTCGAGACCAACGACCGCACCCAGACACCCCGGGTTCAGGCCGTCGGTGTTGATTGCGACCTGCCACTCATCCAACGTGACCTCGGCGTTGCATCGCCGATCTCGGTCGCTACAGCTGTCTCCCCTGCCACCGAGCGGGCCTACTTGATTCGGCTCAAGACAACGCGCCTCGACGTTGCCGGCAGCACCGTGCGTCTACTCGATGCGGGGGCAACACCAACCGTCGCAGCGCGCGATCTCCATCTCGAAAATGTCGCACTGGCGATCGACTCGACGCAGACGAGCGGTGGCGCCAACGGGCTTGATGCCCCGCAACCGTTCGGCCCGGGTCAAGACCTTTCGGTCCTCGGAGCCTTCTCGCTGGGTGCCGTACCAGCGACCGGATCTGTTCTCGCCCTTGTGCATGTCGATGTGCAGAGCGGCGGCATCATCGCCGAGACCGATCTCGATGTGCAGTTGGAGACAGGGCCATGAGCAGCGACAAGGCCGTGAGCACCGAAAGCAACGCTACGACCTCGCCGGCCAGCGCTCCGGAAGCCGAGAAGACCTACGACGAACTGGTTCTTTGGGCCGCCAAGGGGGCGCTCCTCGTGCTCGTCGTCAAGATCTTGTCGGTGCTCGCCCTCGGACAGTTCTATGGCGCTCCGTTGTCGATCGACTTCTGGTTCGGCTTCATCCCGCATCTCTTGTTCGCAACGAACCAGGGCAACTTCACCTTGATCGTCACCGTGTCGAGCTTGCTCATGGCAGTTGCTGCGCTCGTGTTCGTGGCCATGCGATTTGTCGACGATGAACCCGAAACACGACAACGAAGCTTGGGCCGCGGCGTGGCATGTGTGATCGCCTTACAGACCGTTGGCCTCGAGATCATCCGCCATCAGATCGTCGACGACACCGTGCGCTGGCGGCTCGCGTGGGTGGTCATCGTTGTTGCGTTGATCGGCATCGCACTCGTGGCGACAACGATGTGGAAAGATTCCTCTCGCGGAGTCGACGAGAGAGAAATACAAGGGAGCCCGTCCTCATGACTCAAGGCAACTCACAAGGCCGATTCAACAAAAAGTGGGCCATTGTCGCCCTGGCTGTGATGCTTTTTGCGACCCCGGCCGCTGCCGGCATCATCGTGCAGAACTTCCTGCGGGCCGACATCACGATCAACGATCCTTGTTTCACGAAGACCGACGGGCCAGACGTGGCGTCCGCAAGCGGTCTGCTCACCTTCGACACCACCGCGACGGTTGCTGACCCTGCAGGTGGCGTCGATCTCCTGCAAGAGACCGCGACCTTCCAGGCCTACGCCGGTGATCGCATGCTCTATACGAGTGCGATCAACTTCAACAACACCTGTGGACACGACCTCGACCTCACATTCATCTCCGCAGATGATCCAGCCGGAGGCCTTGCGCTCGACACCGCAGCTGCATTTGCCGACATGGATGTCCGTATGTACTTGCCCGACGCTGGCGGCGCTGCCGTTCCCGGCCTGACGGGTACCTGGGTCGAGATGCTCTCCGTCATCGGCGGGACGGCAACCAACGGAACAACCCCCGTCGTGCTCCCATCGGGTGGCACCCTGACCATGGCCGTGATCATCGACGCTGATGCCGCAGCGACCACGCCGACAACGGGCACACTGCGCTGGATCGCACAAGCTGACCACGGCTGATCTCAGCAAGCTCTTGCTTTGATTACACCCACCGCTTCGGCGGTGGGTGTTTCAGTTTTGCTCGCGGACGACCGCACCCGTGGTGTCGAGCTCAGCCACGAAGCAATCGCCACCAGCCGGCATCGCTTCGTGAATCGATGGCACGTCGTCGGCATCGGCGATAATCGC
Organism: uncultured Acidimicrobiales bacterium; assembly: GCA_937976305.1. GTDB lineage: Bacteria > Actinomycetota > Acidimicrobiia > Acidimicrobiales > SZUA-35 > CALEWY01. The sequence goes on along the minus strand of CALJSB010000049.1, from coordinate 9,728 downwards.
AACGGTTGGACCAGATCCACTCAGCCACGCACCCGCCGCTCCGGCTTCGAGCGCAGCCTCGAGTGCGGCGAGCGAGTTCGGAGCAGCGGCCAACCGTTCGGGTTGATGCAGTCGATCCTGCGTCGCTTGAGCCAGCAGCGAAGCATCACCTTCGTAGAGCGCAGCGATCAGCAGCCCCATGCGGCCCAGATTGAACACCGCATCGGCACGGTTGACGGTCGTTGTCATCCGAGCCCGATTCTCATCGGTCGGCGTTGTCTCGGTCTTCGGGACCCAACACATGAGCTCCCCCGGCAGGGTTGCATCAAGGCGATGGCGCACGGTTCCGGCAACGACGTGGATCCCCCCGAAGACCGCAGGCGCAGCGTTGTCGCCATGGCCCTCGAGTTGGGCCACCACCTCGTAGCCGTGCGTTTGCGCTTCGGCCGCATCGTGGCCCTGTTGCACAAAGGCAAGCACCGCGCCTGCCGCTCGGCTGCTGGCAGAAAAACCGAGCCCACGACCGGGGGGAAAGTCGAAATCGAACCAGATTGGATCGCGCCCGCCCGCGGCCTCATAGGCGATCCGGGCGATGTGGTCGGGCCCACACGGTTCAAGATCACCAATCGGCTCGTCGCTGGCCCACGAGTGTCGGGCAACGGCAAGGCCCAGCACGTCGAAGCCTGGGCCGAGATTGGCAGAAGATGCGGGAGCATGGACGGTGGTCACGGCTGCGATGGTAACGGCTCTGGACAACGTGGCTCAGCTGTTTCTTGGCCACAACCAGCGTGGCGGGTCTAGTGTCGTCGGATGGAACTCACCGGAGCACATGTCGTCATCACTGGGGCATCACGTGGGATCGGGGCCGCAATGGCTCAGCATTTCGCCGATGCCGGAAGCCGAGTCTCACTCGTTGCGAGGTCGGCCGAAACCATCAAGACCTACGCAGACGAACTCGGTGGGAGTGCCTTCCCTGCCGACCTGCTCGACCCCGAGCAGGTTGACGCCCTCATTCCTCGCATTCAGCACGACGCTGGCGACATCGACGTGCTCGTCAACAATGCCGGCCTCGAGACCAATGCCTTCTTCAACGAGGTCGACCCTCAAGAGATTCGCGACGTGAACACCTTGAATCTCGAGGCACCGATGGTGCTCACCAGAGCGGCCTTGCCGGGAATGCTCGAACGCAACCGTGGCCACTTCGTCTTCACGAGTTCGCTGGCCGGCACCGCAGGCTTTCCTGGGCTTGCCGCCTATGGCGCCACGAAGGCCGGCATCACGAACTTCGCGGCCGCCATGCGAATGGAGCTGCGGGATACGTCGATCAACATGACCGTCGTTGCCCCCGGGCCTGTTGACACTCAGATGTGGGATCACCTCGAAGAAGAGAACGATCTCGCTCCCATGCTCAAGCGACTTCGCCAGCTCCAACTCATTCCGAAGAAGTCACCTGACTACATCGCGTCGCAAACCGTCAAGGCGGTCCTCTCGGACAAGCGCCATGTTCGGAGTCCCAAGCGGCTCGCTTCGAACACAATGTTGCGTGAAGCTCCGACCCGAATCGTCGAGTCGGTGCTCAAGGGCGTCCCACTCGGGCCACAGCCCAACAAGTGACCTCCGGTGCTCGAGCGGCCCTGACCTCAGCCTGGGGCCTGTTGCCGGGCACCACCACATCTGAAAGTGACGTCAACGTTGCGTCGATGCCGAACTTCGCGTCGGCCTTCGATGTCGACTCGTTGGCGACGGCGAGCGTCGGCACTGCTCTGCGAGCGGCAAGAGAGCTGCACCTCTGGCGAGGCAACGATGGCGACCTTCCATCGAGTGATATTGATGGAGCGCGTATTGCTACCGGTTTCAGCGGGCCGCTGCTGATCGACGGGGAGCCAATTCCGAAGTGGGCCGATCTGTCCGGCTACTACCGGACCGCTGATGATCGAGCGGTGCAGTTCCATGCCAACTTCGACCACCACGCTGCAGGCATCGTCAAGCGGCTCGGGTGTGAGCCGAATCGGTCGAGCGTCGAAGCAGCCACGGCGACATGGAACGCCGATGATCTCGAGGCGGCGTTGATCGCAGACGGAATGATCGCGGCGAAGCTGCGAACACTCGACGAGTGGCATAAACACCCACATGCTCAGGCTGCGGCCGACCTGCCTCTCGTGTCAGTCGAGCAGATCGGCGACGCCCCTCCCCTGGTTCGGAGCGCTGGCCATGATCCGTGCAGCGAGCTTCGAGTGGTTGACTGTTCTCGTGTGCTGGCCGGACCAGTCGCCGGGCAGACATTGGCCGAACTCGGTGCTGACGTGCTTCGAGTCGGCAGTCCCGGCTTGCCTTCGGTTCCCGTCTGCGTGATGAGCACCGGCTTCGGTAAGCGGAACTGTGATGTTGATCTGGGCTCAGAGCTGGGTCAGTCGACCTTTGCGGCTCTGCTGCGGCACGCTGACATCTGGCTCGATGCGTTTCGACCCGGTGCGCTGGCCGCACGAGGGTTTACTCCTGAACATGCGGCCCAGCTCCGCCCCGGCATCATTGTTGTGCAGCTGTCAGCCTTTGATTGGGTTGGCCCGTGGGCCGGGCGTCGAGGCTTCGACTCCATCGTGCAATCGACCACTGGCATCGTCGATGCAGGAGCGACCGCAGCCGGGCGGGCGATGCCGGATGAGCCGACCCCACTCCCGGTCCAAGCCCTCGACTATGCCACCGGCTATCTCGCGGCTGCAGGTGCGATGCGAGCTGTACAACATCAAGCCTCTGTTGGCGGCAGCTGGCTCGTTCGCCTCTCGCTCTTGCGGACTCGCAACTGGTTGGTCGACCTTGCGCCACCCGGCACGTTCACACCTGCCGCACCGTCGATCGACGACGCCCACCTTCGCACCGTGGCATCCGATTTCGGGCGGCTCACCGGAGCGAAACCCGTCGTTGGAACCCACAAGAGCGCCCCACGCAAGCTTGGCACCAGTGAAGCCGTGTGGCGTTGAGCCGAGCTGTGACGCTCGAACCCGGTGACAGTTGAGATCGTTCAGTGGGTGCCGACGGCGACAGGCAGCGTCCTGGTGGTCCGGGCGGAACCTCTGCGTCGAACGGTTCGCAGTCTCAGTTGCTCGGCGATCAGAATGCCCAGCGGCGCCGACAGCCAGATCGAGATCAGCAGCGAGGCTGATTCGTAGTTTCGGAGCAGCGGACCGGTGACAACAAGCAGCACCCGGAACAGCCAAAAGGCGCCCCACATCGATCCAGCCCAGCGAATCATCCACTTGCGATGCTCACGCTCGTCGCCACGACGGATGGCTCGAATAGCGATCAGGATCGTGCCGTACACAAAGGCGGACATCGAGTAGAAGCCGAGTTCGGCCGCCAGCCCTCCGTATTCGCTCACCTCATTGTGCTCCGATGCCAGCCACACGGCGAAGAAGGTGCCGGCAGTGATGGCAGCGAACGAGATACGGCCGAGCATTCGATGGGTACGCCGTGATCCGAATCGTGTCGGCCCAAGAAGTTGGGCATGCATCAAAACAAAGGCGATGGTGTTGAAACCGATGTGGGCTCGCAGCAGGTTCGTGCGCAACGCCGGTCCGTTGGCGAACCGGTCGTAGAACGCCACGCCCCAGGAGGGGTGGTTGACATACCGATCACCCCACACCGTGCATGCATTCTCCGCACAGGTGGCGAGGGCCGGGGCTCCTTCCCCTTGGCTCAGGCCGAGATTGTCGAACACGTCGTAGAGGCCAACGAAGAACGCAATTGAGGCAGCCGGACCTTCGATGAAGTAGCGCAGATTGAGGACAAGCACCAACACCAAGCCGAACCCGAAAAACGGTCGATGGTTGGAACGGCGAAACCCGAACACGGCGAGGCCCATCCACACCACGAGTGCGCCATAGAACGCCAACACGTCATACGCCACGGCCTGACCCCCTTGCCTCGCCCTGACCCCTGTGGCCTCACACTACGTCCTCGGCCAACCGGCGTCGAGGGGCAATGTCGCGGAAAGGACGCTGGACTAGCTGATCGTTCGTACTCGGTCGACGATCGAGGCGAGTCGCCCGCTCGAGTCCTCGAGCAACGGCCGAACTTCAGTGACGGACGGAAACGGCGGAGGTTCGCTGAATCCGAAATTGCTTGCCGGGAGCGGCGGGCCAAGCTCACCGAGATCGCGACCAGCCACCACACCCCAACCACCCGTGATCCGCCGAATACGCTCCGCCCGATAGACCTCTTTCACGCCAGTCGGACTGACGCCGGAAGTGACAACGCCAAGCATCGCTTGGGCGATCGGTTTTTCGATCTTCTCGGTGAACCACGACGGGCGAGGAGGCATGGGAAGTGCTCGCCCGACACGTAGGTCCAACTCGCCAGCGGGCCACGACACCCGTAATCGGTCGGAGCGACGATCAACCACAAGGTTCGGCTCGACCAGCGTCGAATCGAACTCGTAGATCGCAGTGATGAACGCCGCTGCACCCTCTGAGTTGGTGATGAGTGTTCGGTGATCGTCTGGCTCGGCCCACATCACATCGCAGAATGGACCGATCGGACTCTCGACCCAATCGCCGACGACGACTCGGTTGCCGCTGGAGAAGCCGAAACCAGCAATCGCTCCGACGAGTTCGAACCGGGAGGTCATGACCACGACGGGCGCCCGTCAGCTCAGCGTTGGAATCATGTCACCGTGGGCTTCAAGCATTCGGTCAACGAGTTGCCAGATCTGGTCGAGATCGAGCTCTGCGGCCGTGTGGGGATCGAGCATGGCGGCGTGGTAGACGTGGTCGCGACGGCCCGTGAGCGCGGCCTCGACCGTGAGCGACTGCACGTTGACATTGGTCTGCATGAGGGCCGCGAGTTGGGGCGGAATGGCGCCGATCTTCGTGGGCTGAATCCCATTCGAGTCAACGACACAGGGCACTTCAACACAGCAACCGTCAGGCAGATTGTCGATGAGCCCGTCGTTCGCCACATTGCCGTAGACGACCCGCGGCTCGCCCGTTTCCATGCTGTGAATGATGGCCGAGCCATATTCGACGCTTGGTTTCACGTCGATGGCGGAGTCCGGAGCCTCGAGGTCGGCCCGCATCCGCTCCCATCCCTCGATCTGACGTTCGCAGCGACGGGGATACTCGTCGAGGGGCACGCCGTACTGATCAAGAAGATCGTCGCGACCCTGCTTGATGAACCAGGGAACGTATTCCGCGAAATGCTCGCTCGATTCAGTGACGAAGTAGCCAAGCCGACGGTACATGTCGTATCGAACGGCGTCGCTCAACCCGTCGATGCCGCCGTCGCTTCGTTCAGCATCGAGGCGCACGGGAGCGGGCTGCGTCGCTGCGAATTCATTGATCTTGGGATAGAGGTCGACCAAACCGTCGGCCGTCTGCTGGGCAAAGTCGAGATAGAAGGCCATGTGATTGATACCGGCGCAGCGATAGGAGAGCTCGTCGACCGGTACGCCAATGTCGCCAGCCAGCTGGGCTGCGGTGTGCTGGACGCTATGACATAGGCCGATTGTGTTGATCGACGTTTCACGGCTGAGCGCCCAACAGTTCATCGCCATGGGGTTCACGTACTGGAGCAGCGTTGCGTCGCCACACACCTCCTCCATGTCTCGGGCCATGTCGAGCAGCACCGGAATTGTGCGCAACCCGCGCATGATCCCGCCAATGCCGAGCGTGTCAGCAATGGTCTGATCGAGGCCGAACTCCTTCGGAATGTCGAAGTCGATGACCGTCGCTGGTTCGTAGCCGCCGACCTGGAACATCGTGATGACGTAGTCGGCGCCGTCCAGTGACTCCCGTCGATCAATCGACGATGAGATCGTCGGGTTGGCCCCGAGCGCAGCCGCCGTCTTGTTGGCCACGATCTCTGAAGTCGCTAGTCGCTCAGCGTCGATGTCGTGCAGGCTGATCTCGACGTCTGAAAACTCTGGGTAACCCAAGATGTCGCCGAGCAAGTTCTTGGCAAACACCGTCGAACCTGCGCCAATAAAGCTGATTTTCGTCACGAGTTTGGGGGACTTTCTCTCCGGGGTGATCGCCTTCGACGGCCATCCATAGCGAACGGCAAGTATCGCAACATTTGGCCGTCAGAGCCAGGGTCAATGGAACTCTGCCTGGTACCCAGCCCACCGGCTCGAGCTGCCACACTGTGTCCGTGAACTCTCGGCGACAGCGCGGGAAGCCGGACCCGAAGCAATCGGTCGAGATTCTGTCGGAGACGACGCCTGGCTCTCAGCAACCGGATCGATCGCCTTCCGCGACTGCACGGTCAGAGGAGCCCGTCGCAGGTCCCGCCACTCATGATGGCCAGACAAGTTCAACGTCGTTTGCCGTCGAGCGCCGCTCGCTGTGGCCCATCCTGGCGCTCGTCGCTGCCGTCGCCGCAGTGCTGCTCTGGACATCCGGCCAGCCCGCCCCTCCCCCGGAGGCAGCAACAGCCGAAATCAGTGAGGTTCCGACTGCTACGGCGCTGATCGAACCACCGTCTGATGCGGCCTCGACCGAACCATCGCTGGAGCGACTTGGTGGGCTCGCACCAGACGATCGCTTCTATCTCGTACCAATACCAACCTCAGACTTCAGCGCCTTTGAGGCCAACGTGTTGTCGGTTGGCGCCGACGAGTTCCAGGGTCGCGAGCTCGGCTTCCGCATGTTTTCGGGCGGAGGGGCATCGGTCCGCCTGAACCCTGGCGTCGACCGCCATCCGCTCATCACCACGAACCAAGGATTGGTGATTGTTGGAGTTGGCGAGATCTATCTCCAAGACGCAGACCTTCTTCGACCCGCTGAGAGCGTTGGTGAAGGGATTGGCGCCTTACCAGGCCCAAACCCAAACTCGATCTGGATTCTCGGCACGGCTGAGCGCACGGTAGAGCTGTACGACCTCTCGAACCGTCGATCGGTGACGACCTATTCGCTCGAAGGAAAGGGGCGACCCTTGTCCGCGGTCGACACCGGTCTCGTGCTGGCTGATCGACAACTGAGTCCCGGGAACGACTTCCTGTTTTGGGATCCGATCCATGGCTTGATCGAGCTCGAAGGGACAGACGATGTCGAGTTCTACGGGGCAAACGGGTCAACCGTGGTCTTTGGCACAGCAACCGAACTCGTCGTCTTTGATGTCGGCGGGCTCAACGTGAACCGGCGACAAGAACTGGACAACGGCAAGCTCACCGGTAGGCGGCTCGCCTCCGATCTGGAGGGGGTCTGGGGTTCGTCGCTCTCACCGGATGGCTCACTGTTGGCCGCCACCGTGCTCACCCCGTTGACTGAGCCAAACATCATCAAGCTCATCGACGTCGAAACCGGCGAGGTCCGCAACACGATTCAGAACGCCTTGGAGTTCCAGTACCGCTGGAGCGGTCCGGATACTCTCGTCTACATGCGACCCGATTGGCCCGCCGCCATCCTCGCTGAACGAGACAGCAACACCGGGGTCGATCGTCAGGTGATGTGGCTGAACAGCTTTGCCTGGTGGTACGGCATCGCTCCACCCACGACGGATGAGTAGCGAAGACACCACGGGTACAGACCAACGGCGACCTCGGCATCTTGGCCGCATCGCGCTTGCCGGGCTGCTGTTGGTCGGGATCGTTGCCTTTGTTGGTGCTCGTCAATTGCGGTGCCGCCCTGTAGCCACCGAGCACTCGGCTGCGAGGACATGGAACGAGCAGCTCCTCAGCGCCATCCGACGCGATTTCCCGGCCCCGACCGTCCACGCCAGAAACCTGTACCACCACGCTGTCTTGCTGTGGGACCTGTCGGTCCTCACTGACGACAACAACGACGGCGAGATTGTTCTGGTCAACGTCCCAGCGGTCCAACCGCAACTGCAGAGTTTCAACGACGAGAAGCGAGCCGAAGCGCTGCACTATGCGTCGTATCGATTCCTCAGCACTCGGTATGCCAGAAGCACGGGAGCAGAAGAGACCCAAGCGGCCCTTGACGCACAAATGGACGCGCTCTGTCTGGCGAAGACAGCTGACGATGCAACAAGCGATGCTGCGATCGCAGGTTTTGCAGTGGCCGACCATCTGCTCGAGATCACACGCAACGACGGCTCACTCGAGCCAGCCGGCTATGTCGATCTCAGCTATGCCCCGGTCAACCCGCCGCTCCTCGTCAACGAGTCCGGCATTGATCTTCCTGAACCGAACCGGTGGCAACCGCTTTCGCTCGACACTCAGGTGACCCAGAACGGCCTCAGCATCGCAGCAGGACCTCAAGTCTTCATCGGACCCAACTGGGGTTCGGTGACACCATTTGCTCTCACACCATCACGCCAGGGACTTCCGATTGATCCCGGCCCGCCACCGCTGTACGGAGCAGACGATGCATTCGCCATCGATGCAATCGAGGTCATCGACTACAGCCGTCGGCTCGACACCGTCGATGCTCCCCTGATCAGGAGTGACCCTGGAGCCATCGGCAATGCTCCCCTGGGCGAGTACGACGGGAACGGTCATGAGATCAACCCGGTGACCGGTGAGCCCTACGAGGCCGTGTCGTCGACCGAGGCGGACTACGGCCGAGTCGTCGCCGAGTACTGGGCTGACGGCCCCGACTCCGAGACGCCCCCCGGGCACTGGAACACCATGGCGAATGAAGTCGGCGATCAACTCGTGGCCATGGGAGAACCGCTTGCCATCGACGGTCAGATCATGGAAACCCGGCTCGACTGGGATCTGCGTATCTACCTTGGGTTGAACGGAGCGCTTCACGACGCAGCGATTGCGGCCTGGGGAGCCAAGGCGCACTACGACTACGTACGACCCATCTCGATCATCCGCTATCTCGGAACGACAGGCCAGCTTCCGGAAACACCAGGGCTCGTCGAGGTCATCACGGCACAGTCGAGCAGCCCGGGAGAACGGCATCAGCATCTGAACGACCACGTCGGTGAAACGGCCGTGATCTCATGGATTGGCCAACCGGACGATCCCGATCGCCAACTCGCCGGCGTTGACTGGGTTCTCGCAGACGATTGGGTCCCCTACCAACGTGACACGTTCGTCACCCCTTCGTTTGCCGGCTACGTGTCCGGCCACTCGACCTTCAGCCGGGCCGCAGCCGACGTGTTGACGGCCGCGACCGGCTCGCCCTATTTCCCGGGCGGGCTCTTCAGTCACACCGTCGAACCAGGCGGCTTGATCCACGAATTCGGGCCAACCGCTGACGTCACGCTGCAGTGGGCGACCTACCAGGACGCCGCAGATGAGGCCGGGCGGTCACGCCTCTATGGAGGAATCCACGTGCGAGCCGATGATCTCGAAGGCCGCAAGATGGGTGCCGAGGTAGCAACAACCGCATGGGCCCGTGCCCAAGAGATCTTCGGCTAGTGGCTATTGCGCAACGATGTGAAACAGCAGGGCCGACTCGGGATCGAGCACCGGCGGCTGCACACCCATCATCATCAATGCCTTGCCAGACAACACGATCGACCCATCGTCCATCCACTGCGGTCTGGTCCGCCCAAACTCGCCGGATCTTCCCGGCAGCGCCAGGATTGTCACCCTGTACTTCCGCTCGGGGTCGAGTTGGGCGAACTGAATCGGGTCGGGTACCGAAGATCGCGCTGTATTGATGCGGGCGTAGACAAACAGCGCTTCGCTCTTGTCTGCAGCAACCACACCCTGCGTCATCGAGGCCTCGTCGGCAGAGTCGAGTCGAACCACGTCGCCGGAGTGAAGAAGCGGCCGGAACTTCTTGTGCAGCGTCACCAGCTCTTTCACCTGTGCCCGCTCGTCGTCGGACGCATCC
>CALJSB010000048.1 GCA_937976305.1 uncultured Acidimicrobiales bacterium | reverse complement strand
CGGACGGCCGAGATGTCGTCCCAGTCTTCGACAATGCAATCCTCAGGTGGAGGCACGTTCTCGGGGGCGCTCGACGCCGAGTAGGCCGCATCTGGTTCGTCGCGGTGGAACGAGACAGACAGGTTGAAGATGGCGCCGCCCGCTTGCCGAGCCACAACGCGACGGGTCGAGAACGAGCCGCCGTCTCGAATTCGGTCAACGTCAAAGACGATCGGCTTGGTTTCGTCACCGGAGCGAATGAAATAGCTGTGCAGCGAGTGCACGGCGTGGTCCGTCGCCGTCAACGACGCCGTTGCGGCGGCCAACGCTTGGGCCACGACCTGCCCGCCGTACACCCGCTCACGATCCTTGAGCGGGCTGTGTCCGATGTAGAGATCGGCCGCTACCTGATCGAGTTCGAGGAGGTCGATGAAGTTGTCGGGGCCGGATCCGGTCATCCGAGAGTGGCCACTAGGCGGTCTCGAGCTTTCGCTGGTGGTTGCGGAAGCGGCTGATGTTTTCCTCACCAATGCGTTCGCGCTTCTCAGGGTCAGTGATACCCATGCCCTCTTCGGGTGCGAGGCACAGCACGCCCAGCTTCCCCTCGTGGAGGTTCTTGTGGACCTGCAAGGCCGCCTCCCCTGTTTCCTCGAGAGAGAAGACGCCGGACAGAATCGGGTGGATCTGCCCCCGATCAATGAGGCGGTTCATGGCGTATGCCTCGGCGTAGTTGGCGAAGTGGCTCGACACGATCTGCTTGAGCTTCATCCAGAGGTGGCGGTTGTCGTATTCGATCATGTAGCCCGAGGTGGCTGCACAGGTCACGATCACGCCTCCTCGTTTCGCTGCAAAGACCGAGGCTCCCATCGTTTGGCGGCCGGGATGTTCGAAGATGATGTCGGGATCTTCACCAACAAGGTCACGGATGCGCTTGCCGAATCGGCGCCACTCCGTCTCGTCTTGTGTCGTTGCGTCTGACCAGAAGCGGAAATCCTCAGCCTTGCGATCGATCACTGCATGGCAGCCCATCTCGTTGAGCAACTCGGCCTTGTCTTGTGACGACACGACACCGATGGGTGTGCCGCCACCGTTGAGCACGAGCTGGGTGGCGTAGCCACCGAGACCGCCGGTCGCACCCCAGATGAGCACGATGTCGCCCTGCTTCATCCTGGCTGCGTTGTTGCTGACGAGCATGCGATAGCTGGTGGAGGCGCACAGCGCGTTCACGGCTGCTTCCTCCCAACTGAGATGGCTCGGCTTCGGCATCAGCTGGTTGGCCTTCACGATCGAGAGATCGGCCAACCCACCGAAGTTGGTTTCGAAGCCCCAGATGCGCTGGTTGGCGGCCTTCATCGAGTCGTTGTGAGCAGCAGGGTCTTGGTCATCAACGTAGTTGCAGTGGGCGACGACGTGATCGCCAGGCTTCCAGTTGCGGACGGCGGAGCCGGTCTTGATGATGACGCCTGACGCATCTGAGCCAACGATGTGATAGTCGAGGTCATGACGCTTCCCCCAGGAGCTCTCTCGACCGAGACGATCGAGAAAGCCAAAGGTTGGAAGGGGCTCGAAGATGGAGGTCCAGACGGTGTTGAAGTTGATCGAACTGGCCATGACAGCCATGTAGACCTCATCGGGAGCCAGCTCGGGTGTTGCCACTTCGCCGATGTGGAGCGACTCTCGAGGATCCTTGTCCGCGGAGTCCATACCCTCGAACATGCCCACGTCTTCTCGTCGCACATAGGCGGCTCGGAACGACTCGGGGAGGGGGAGGGCGACGATCTCTTCACCGGATGCCCCGTTGGCGATGGCGTCTGCGTAGTCCTGCATTACCCGACGGTAGTACGCGTGACTTGAACGTCCACAATGCATGGATGTCGGCGGTTGTGTGGCCAGCGCTCGTAGGAGATGCCGATCAGTTCACGCCCCCTGACCCACGGAGAAAACTCTGGTGCGTAAGACTCATGCCTCACGACCTTTGGCCGAAGGGTACGGTGAGATAGGAGGTCGCTTGTCGTGTCGATGAGTCCTGATGAGATCAAGAAGAGAGAGTTTTCCTCTCAACTTCGTGGTTACGACAAAGACGAGGTTCGCAGCTTTCTGCGCCGAATCTCTGATGAAGTCAACCGCCTCCAAGAAGTCGAGGCTGAGTCAGCCCGACGCACCCCTGCGGTGCTTGCGGCTGAAGCTGCTGCTCAGCGCGACACTGCGACAAGTGGCTACGCCAACACCGCTACCGACACCTACTCGGCCGCATCAGGCATCTCGACTCCGGCGATGCCGGCAGCTCCAGAGCGTCCGGCTGCCTCGGCGACTGAGTCGGTCATCGAAGATGCTGCAACGCCTGGCGCCGACCCTGTCGCCAACCGCGTGGCCAACACTGTCTCGACGCCAGTTTCTCCCCAGACCGATCCACTGGTCGACGACCTGAATCCTGCCGACGACCGATTTGAAGCCCTCGGAGATCGCATCGCTGCGCTACTCCGTGATGCGCACATGTCGGCCGGTGCCGTTCGCGAAAAGGCCGACTCAGACGCTCGAGATATTCTCGAACAGGCTCGAGTCGAAGCCGCTGCGATTGAGACGGCCGCGGCAGAAGAAGCCGAAGCCCTTCGCGTCGAAGCAGCGAACGACTCAGCGGCGACTCGAACCGCAGCCGAGGAAGAGGCAGAAGCCATCCGAGCCGAGGCTCGTGGAATGGCAGAGGCCAACCAGGCTGAAATCGACCAGCAGAATCTTGTTCTCGCCGATCTTCGTTCATCGAACGAGGCAGAACTGGCCGAACTTCGTGAGCAAGCACTCGCTGCTGGCCACACTGAGCTTGCCGAAGAGCGTGCCGAGTCTGAGCGGTTGGTCGCTGAGGCCCGCGCCGATCGGGAGCAAGCGATGGCCGAGCTCGCCGACGCCCGCGAACAGGTAGCTGAACTTCTCTACCAGGCCCGCACACAGAGCGAGTTCATTCGCCACGAAGCCGAAGAGATCATTCGAAGCAAGGTGCGCCAGAACGTCGAGCAGGCCGAGAGCCGGCTCGCCATGCTGCGCAACAGTGAAGTCGCCTCGCGAGAGCGTCTGTCTGCCGCTCAGCGTGAGCTGAACAGTGCGATGGCCCGTCTCGAAGCTGAGCCTCAACCGTCGCTTCCCGCAGACGCCGACGATGTCGTCCTCGCTGAAGCTGTCGAGAAGGGCGAAGCGACTGGTTACGGAAAGCTTGATGCACTCGTTGGCGGCTCAGCCACAACGATCGAAGCAGATCACATCGAAGCTGACGCAGTTGAGTACGAGGCTGACGCAGTTGAGTACGAGGCTGACGCAGTTGAGTACGAGGCTGACGCCGTTGAGTACGAAGCAGACGCCGTTGCCTATGAGGCAGACGCAGTTGAGTACGAGGCTGACGCCGTTGAGTACGAGGCAGACGAGTACGTCGAGACCGATGCGGTTGAGTATCAAGCAGACGCCGTTGAGTACGAGGCAGACGAGTACGTCGAGACCGATGCGGTTGAGTACGAGGCTGACCCCGTTGCCTATGAGGCTGACGAGGTTGAGTACGAGGCAGACGCCGTTGCCAATGAGGCTGACGAGTTCGCCGAGGCCGGTGAGTATGAGTACACCGAAGCCGAAGCTGAATCTGGTGAATACGTCGAGACCGCAACCGCCGACCTCGAGTACGTCGAAACTGCGTCTGACGAGGACGACCAGCCTGAGCTCGCCGAGCCCGAACCTGCGCCGAAGTCGTCCCGCATCTTCGGTGCCAGCATCTTCGCAGCACGGGAGCCCGTTGCCGATCAGACGCCGAGCGACCCAGCACCGAGCGACCCAGCACCGAGCGACGACGTGCTGAATGCCATGCTCGACGATCAGCCTGCTGCGCCAGCGATTCCGTCGACGCCACCCACGCCGCCAATGCCGCCAGCACCGGCCGCTGATTCCACGCTCGCCTCGTTCGACGAACCGGCAGTTGACAGTCCGGTACTCGACACTCACGTGGTCGAGAACGAACTGCCCATGCGAGGTATCACTCCACCGGTTCCGCCAGCTCCGCCAACCGGGCTTCAGGCGGCCCCTCCGATCGGCGACCACAGCATCGGGAACGACGCTGGAATCATCGATGAAGCGCCGTCCTACGACGACTCATATGACAGCTCATATGACAGCGATCACGATCTCGCCGTTGACGACCGTGTCCCTGTGCCCGCCGGCATCGATGACGCCGATGCTTCACCTGATGAGGATGCCCTCGCCCGTCTGGTCCGTGAGGCCATGCAGCGAGCGGTCGACTCTGCCCGGAGCAGCGACTGATCGTCGCAACTGGTTCGAATGAGCCAACCAAGTCTGAAGCAGCGACGGCGCCCCTCCGGGGGCGCCGTCAGTTGTTTTGGTAGTCGATTTGCGAGAAACTGCACGCAATCGTCTTTGAGGAGTCCTCATGCCAGGTTCGTACATCGTCTCCGGAGCTCGAACGCCGATCGGCAAGCTGAGCGGCGGCTACGCGTCGTTAGCGGCAACCGATCTCGGTGGTTTCGCCATTTCGTCGGCGCTCGAGCGAGCCGGCGTAGCGCCGGACCAGGTCGACCATGTCGTGATGGGTCAAGTCCTCCAAGCAGGAGCTGGTCAGATCACGGCTCGCCAGGCTGCCGTGAACGCAGGCATTCCAATGTCTGTGCCCTCGATCACGATCAACAAGGTCTGCCTGTCTGGCCTCAACGCCATTCAGATCGCCGATCAGATGATTCAATCGGGTCAGGCAGACGTGGTCGTGGCCGGCGGTATGGAGTCCATGACGAATGCCCCCTACATGCTTCCCGAAGCCCGAGCTGGCCATCGAGCGGGCGACAAGACCATCGTCGATTCCATGATGTACGACGGCCTCTTCTGCGCCTTTGAGCAAGAAGCTATGGGTGCTGGCACCGAGCGTTTTGCTGCGGCCGCCGGCCTCAATCGCGATCAGCAGGACGAGCTGAGTGCGATGTCGCATGAGCGTGCGGCAACCGCGCAGAAGGAAGGAACCTTCGACGATGAGTTGGTCGCCGTTTCGGTGCCGCAGCGTCGAGGCGACCCTGTTGTGATCGACACTGACGAGGGTGTCCGCCCGGGCACGACTGCGGAAACCCTCGGCAAGCTCCGTCCGGCCTTCGACTCGTCAGGCAACATCACCGCGGGCAACGCGTCGCAGATTTCAGACGGCGCCTCGGCGACGGTTGTGATGAGCCAAGCCAAGGCTGAGGAGCTGGGTGTCACCCCGCTCGGCGAGGTCGTTGGCTACGGCATGGTTGCCGGCCCGGACACGTCGCTGCTGACCCAACCGTCTCGAGCAATCAACGCCGCGCTTGATCGTGCTGGGTTGACGCTTGATCAGTTCGGCCTGTTTGAGATCAATGAGGCGTTCGCGGCCGTCGCCATCCAGAGCATGGACGATCTCGGTCTCTCCGCCGACGTGGTGAACGTGAATGGTGGCGCCATTGCGCTCGGTCACCCGATTGGCGCGTCAGGCAACCGTCTGGCTGTGACGCTGCTGCACGAGATGCGCCGTCGTGGAGTGGAGTACGGAGCGGCTGCGTTGTGCGGCGGTGGCGGGCAGGGCGACGCTCTCCTGGTGCGTGCAATTGCCTGAATATGACATCTTTGAAGAACTGTTACGACCGCCTGAAAAGGTTACTGACAGTTTCTTTTGCGCCTTGAGCTGGGATTTCATCCAAAACTGCTGTCAACCTACTTGAAGCGACAGCGGCGGTGTTGTAACGTAAATGACATAACGTTGCGGTGCTCCGGTGGCTCTACACCCAAACCGCCCGCGCCAGAGTCATCGGGGCACTGCAGCGAATTTGCACCTCCGGGTCGGTGAATCCTCTCCCCGCCGACCCGGTTGTCGCGTAGAGCCGCAGAGACAGCGCTCTACAGTGCCTGGCGACCTTCGAGAGCTCGGCCGAGCGTGAGTTCGTCGGCGTATTCGAGATCGCCGCCGACCGGGAGCCCCGACGCCAGTCGTGTGACCTTCACCTCGAACGGGGCGAGGATCTTGTTGGCGATGAACGCCGCCGTCGTTTCGCCCTCGAGGTTCGGATTCGTGCAGATGATCACTTCGGTAATGTCATCCTGGGCTACTCGCAGAGCGAGCTCTCGCATCTTGATCTGTTCGGGACCGATGCCTTCGAGCGGATTGATGGCACCCAGCAACACGTGATAGCGGCCGTTGAAGGCACCCGTCTTTTCGAGAGCGGCAATGTCCTTTGGTTCCTCGACGACGCACAGCACATGTTGCTCTCGGCGTGGGTCACCACAGATCGTGCACTCATCGCCTTCGGCAACGTTGAAGCAGGTTTCGCAGAAGGCGACCTTCTCTTTGAGCTCGACCACAGCGTCGGCAAGACGCTGCGCATCGACTCGATCGGCTTTGAGCAAATGGAACGCGATGCGCTGGGCCGACTTCGGCCCAATACCCGGCAGGCGTCCGAGTTCGTCGATGAGAACCTCGACTGGCTTTGCATAGGCGCTCATTCGCCGAGCAAGCCGCCGATGTCGGGCATCTCCATGCCGCTCATGGACTCTTCTTGAAGGTCCATCACCTGCTCACCCGCGTCGCGCAGGGCAGCAAGCACGAGGTCTTCGAGCATCTCGACGTCATCGGGATCAACCGCTTCGGGATTGATGTGGACAGACAAGAACGAGCCAGCGCCCGACATCTGCACCTGCACCATGTCGCCCCCGGCTGAGCCAGTGACGGTCTGTTCGGCTTGGGCCGCTTGGGCCGCTTCCATTTGGGCTTGCATCGCTTGGGCTTGCTCGAGCAGGCCTCCGAGATCGAATCCGCCTTGGTCAGTCATTGGTGTGTCTCCGGGGAAGGGTGGGGTACGGCGTAGTGGCTCCAGTCTCGCCGCTCCAAGACTGGTTTTCGTGGTTAATCGCGAGGTTCGACGAGTTCGGCGCCGGGGAACGCCTCGGTGAGACGGTCGATACCGGTTGAGGCGGTGTCGCCGGCGTCAGCCAGTTCGCTGACATCGCCGACGCTCTCTGCTTGTTCTTCGACCGATGGGGCGGGAGCAGCAGCGGCAGGCTTTGGCGCTTCGACGACCGGTGGCGGCGTTGAGCCGCTGTCGAGTAGCAGCTCGACGACGACCGGTTGGCCGTAGTGATTGCTGAGCGCTTCTTCCATGTCGGCCTTGACCGCTTCGCAGCGCTCGAGACCAAAGGTATTGGGCAGGCCGAACTGCACTTGGTTGCCGGAGACGCCCATGACCCGGCCGAGGCGGAACTTCGAGCGAACCTTCTGCGAGACGCTGTCGAGAATGTCGCCAAACTCGTCATTGACCCGCGCCGAGTCGAGTGGAGCGCCAGAGGGCGTGGGGGCAGATGCGGGTGCCGGAGCCGCCTCAGCAGGGGGAGCGGCGGCTTGGGGCGGAGCTGCTGCTGGGGTCGCCGGTGGCGGTGTTGCTGCCGGGGCTGCGGCTGGCGTTCTGGCAGGAGTTGGTGCTGAGCGCTGGCTCGGCGGCCCCACGTTCGATGCCGATGGCGCTGGAGCTGCCGGGCTTGCCGCTTCCTGTGCCGCTGCGGGTGCTGCCGCGGCAGCAGTTGGTGCCCCTGCGGCAGGTGCAGCCGGCGCACCACCGCTACTGAGAGCGGCAACCTGGGACTCGAGGGCTTCGATGCGCTGGAGGAGCGCTGCGGTGTCGTTGCCTTCACGTCGGGCGAGCCGAAGGAGTGCAACCTCGAGGGGCACTCGTGGGTCTGGCGCTTGTCGCATCTCGACCAGGGCTTGCCCCAGCGTTTCGAGCGAGCGCGTGATTGTTGCCGGGCCGAGTTCGCCGGCCAACCGATGAGCGGTCGCTGCAGCGGACTCGCTCAGCTGATCGAGCGGCGCGCCCATCGATGCAAGGAAAGCGTCGCGCAGTGTTGCCAGGGTTGTCTCGCCGATGACTCGTGGCTCGCGGCCGGCCTCGAGCGCTCGTTGCACACCAGCAATCGCAGCAGCTGAGTCGCCGGAGCCAATAGCGTCGGCGAGCACCTGACCGACGTCGGTGTGGTCCGGCACGCCACCGGCAGCGGCGACGAGGTCGAGGGCAGAGAGGGTGTCTCGGGCCGAGCCCCCACCCTTGCGGAGCGCAAAGTCGATGCCGGCTTGATCGACCTCGAGGGAGGCGTCTTCGATGATCCAGCGGACGTGTTCGCTGAGATCCTCAGCGGGCAGAAGCCGAAACTCGAACGCCTGGGTGCGGCTTCGAATTGTGTCAACGACCTTGTGAGGTTCGGTGGTGGCCAGCACGAACACGACATGATCGGGCGGTTCCTCGAGGGTCTTCAGGAGCGCGTTTTCGGCACCTGACGACAGCATGTGGACCTCGTCGAGGATGTACACCTTGGTTCGGCCGGGGGAGCCGAGCGCAACCTTCGCGATGAGATCTCGAATGTCGTCGACCTTGTTGTTCGACGCGGCGTCGAGTTCGTGGAGGTCGAACGACGTGCCGTGTTCGATGGCTTGGCAACTGTCGCAGGTCGTGCAGGGTTCGCCGTCAGCGAGGTTCTCGCAATTCAACGCCTTGGCCAGCACCCGAGCCGTGCTGGTCTTACCGGTGCCGCGCGGGCCGCTGAACAGATACGCGTGGCTTTGGCGGCCTTCGCTCACCGCGGCACGTAGCGCGCCTGTGACGTGCGATTGCCCTTTTATCTCTGCGAAGTTCTGAGATCGATACCGCCGGTAGAGCGACTGATGAGCCACGGTCGGAGCCTAATGTGATCGGAACGTGAAACGCCTGCCCTCGCAAGTGACGGCCAGACGATCTGCGGCGCACCGAAGTTTCCGCTGAGAGCTGCTGCCTTCCGGCCCTGACTCGGTTCACGGGCTTCGGTCGCACAGGGTCCGACCGTCACCTGCCAGAGCAGGCGTACCCCGATACCCTATCGAACTCGAAGCCGAGGTGACTCGGTTTCGTCACCCATTCCGGTGGGTGCCACGTGAGGCTCCGGTCTCATGAGGGAGGAGTGCGAGAGCGGCCGAATCGGCACGCTTGGAAAGCGTGTGACCTTCACGGGTCCGTGGGTTCGAATCCCACCTCCTCCGCCAGCCAGCCAGCCAAAGCCAAGCCAGCCACACCGTTCCAGTGACTCGTTGACTCAGTTGGTACGGGCGTTCTCTCGCTGCTGGTGTGCCTTTCGAAGCAGCGCGAGTCCGCTGATCATCAGCAGCAGGGCAACCATCAGAGGCACGATCGATGAGGTGCCCGTGAAGGCAATGATCCTGGGCGGAGTCGTCGTCGTGGTCGGCGTGCTGGAGCGAACCGTGACACCGGCGAGATCGTGGTCGTCTTCGTCACCACCTGCGTTGTCTTGGGCGTTGTTGGTGGCGTTGGCGACATCGTTCGGTTGGTTGTCGTTGGTTTGGTTGGTGTCGGGTTGTGAGTCGATGTCGTTGCCGTCGTCGTTGGAGATTTCGGCCCAGTTGACGAGGTCGCCGGCGGTGTTGACGGTGAGGGTGATGTCGATGGGTTCGCTGTCGCCTGGG
>CALJSB010000047.1 GCA_937976305.1 uncultured Acidimicrobiales bacterium | reverse complement strand
GCGTTTGCCGATGTGAACGCCACCATCGAGTACCGATCGAGCTGTTCGACGGCGGTGCGCAGCGCCGCTCCGCCATCGAGCGGTTCGACCACCTCAAGAAGTGGGAAGGACAGGACCCTGAGGCCGATCTGTTGCAGCTGTTCGATGAGCCCTGTGGCTTGATCGGCCGGCCGGCAAACAACGACGGTTTCCTGCCGGGCATCAGATTCATCGACCGATGTCATACTGGGCTCACGCCCCGGTCTCGACCTGCGATCGCAGGTCTCGGGCAGCCGCAGCACCAAGGGCCTCCGGGTTGGCTTGGCTACTGTCTCCGACGATCTCCGTGCGGGCCAACACCGATTCATCGGCAGAGGCCAAGACGGCGGTCAAGGTGATTCGGCCACCTTCGAGCCGGGCATGCGCTCCAGCAGGAAGATCGCAATCTCCACCAAGTTCGACCAAGAACCCTCGCTCGGCAGTCACAAGCGCTCGAGTTTCGAGATGGTCGATGTCGGCCAATCGCTCAACGATGTCGGGCGCGTTGCTCAGGCACTCAACGGCAAGGGAACCTTGTCCAACCTGAGGCACCATG
This sequence comes from uncultured Acidimicrobiales bacterium, assembly GCA_937976305.1. GTDB lineage: Bacteria > Actinomycetota > Acidimicrobiia > Acidimicrobiales > SZUA-35 > CALEWY01. The sequence continues at coordinate 21,825 of CALJSB010000047.1, read as the reverse complement.
ACCTCCGGCGACAACACGTCGACCACCGGCACGTCAAGATCGAGCCGTTCAAGAGCTGCCGCTGCCATCACAATCGCTGCAAAGTCACCCGACTTCGACAGCCGAGTGGCGATGTTGCCCCGAAGACCGGCATACACCAGTCCGGGTCGAGCATGAGCCAGCTGCACGCGGCGACGGTTCGAACCGGTTGCCACAACGTCTCCATCTGCGAGATCTTCAAGTCGGGCACCAACCAGCACATCGCGCTGATCGCCTCGCTCGGGGAAGGCCGCGATGGTCAGGCCATCAGGTGTGACGGCCTGGAGATCCTTTGCCGAGTGCACGGCCAGATCGGCCGAACCGTTCAGCACAAGTGCTTGGATCTCCTTGCTGAACGCACCCTTGCCCCCGAGCTCCGAGATCGGAAGATCAAGACGTTTATCGGCGAAGGTCGCCGTATCGACGTATTCGATGGTGAGACCGGGGTCGGCCAACCGCAGCAGACCACCGACGTGATGAGCTTGCCAAAGCGCCAATGGACTGTTGCGGGTGGCGATCCGCAACGTCGAGGTGCTCACTGCAGGTCGAACAAGTCGCGCAGCGACTCTGCGAGACGATCGCCGCGGGTCGTGCCTGCGGCATCTCGCAGCTGTGCCGCTGGCTCGTGCAAGATCTTGGCCACGACGGCCTTGGTGAGGGCCTCGACCGCGGCTCGACTCTCAGGGTCGAGATCAGCGAACCGGTGGGCTTGCTTGTCGAGTTCATCGATACGCACGGCATCGGCCCATCGATACATCGAACCCAGCAGCGGCGAGACTTCCTGTGCGCTCAGCTGCTGTCCGAGACCGGCGAGTCCTTCGTCGACAACACTCTCAGCATCAGCGACGGCCTTCTGGCGTTCTTCGATGCCCCGATTCGCAAGGGCCTGCAGATCGCTCAAGACGAGCATCGAAACGCCATCGATATCGGCGACAGAGGGCTCGACGTCGCGGGGCACTGCCAGATCAAGCACGAGCAATGGATCCGTGCGACCTGCCATCGCTTGCGCCACCGGTTCGTAGCTCAGTACCCGGCTTGTGGCTCCGGTGGCCGAAATCACGATGTCGGCGTCGGCCAGGTCGTCAGTGAAGTTCTCGAAGGCAACCGTGCTGGCACCGAGGGTTTCGGCCAACTCTGCGCCTCGGCTGGCGGTGCGGTTGGACACAACGATGTCGATGTCTGCCGTGCGGTCGAGGGCCTGCGCCACTCCGGCTCCGACTTCGCCGGCTCCAACGAGCAAAACCCGCTTACCGGCGAGCTCTCCAAGCGATTCCTGCACGAGGCTCACTGCTGAGTGCGACAGTGAAGCAGTGCGGCGGCCAATCACCGTTTCGGTGCGTACTCGCTTGCCCGTACGAATGGCCTGCTCGAACAACGGGTCGAGAAGGCGCTGACAGGCACCTTCGATGCGAGCCGTTTCCCAAGCCACTTTCAGTTGTCCCAGGATCTCGTGCTCACCGAGAACCGCAGAGTCGAGGCCGGCGGCAACCTTGAAGAGGTGGCGGGTCGCACTCTCGTTGTCGTGGACGTAGACGTACGGGACGAACTCGTCGATGTCGACACCGGTTGCGGTCGACATTGCGTCACGGAGATTCGCATATCCGTCGTGGAATCGTTCGACGTGAGCAAACACCTCAACCCGGTTGCAGGTCGACAGCACAACAACTTCGTTGACGTGGTCGCCTTGCAAGAAACCCGTCAGCGCTTTGGGCAGACGATCGCCGGCAAGACTGACGCGCTCAAGCACGTCAAGGGGTGCTGATCGGTGGTTGATGCCGAAGGCGATGAGCGTCATGAAAGGCGGATCGAATGAGTTGAGGGAAGACTCGACACGTGCGTAGAGACATTCAACCGTGTGCGAGGCCTGAACAGTCCCCAGTGTGGCCTATTGACCCGAACTTGTTCGAGTCGTGAAACCGTGACCCTGGTCACCTCAATCACGATCTGAGCTTTCTCGCTGTTGCTCATCGGCATCGACGGAGAGCGGAACGCCCGTGCCACTCGCAGCAGCAGTGCTTCGCTGCTGGTAGAAGCTCAAGATTTGCAGCTCCGTGGCCAGATCGACGCCGCGCACCTGCACATGTGGTGGGGTCACGAGTTGAACCGGGGTGAAATTGAGCAGCGATTCGAGTCCGGCCTCGATCAGCTCGTCAGCTGCGGCTTGGGCCGCGGAAGCAGGTGTCGCAATGACACCAACCGATATCTCATCTCGCTGCACGACCTTGGCAAGCACATCAACGTGTTCGACAACCACGCCCGCAACGGATGTGCCGACGACATCTGGGTCGATGTCGACGAGGGCCCGTACCGGAAAACCCTGCGTGGTCAACCCCTCGTAGTTCGCCAAGGCTCGACCGAGGTTGCCGACGCCGACGATCAGCACCGGCCAGGCTTGATTCAGCCCGAGCACCACGCTGATCTCGTGGACGAGGTACTTCACGTCGTAGCCAACACCGCGCGTGCCGCTGATGCCGATACCGGCGAGATCACGGCGCAGAGTGGCGGGATTGACGGCGGCGATTTCGGCCAAGGCTTCAGACGAGACGCTGGCCTCACCATCGCCAGCCAAACCGAAGAGCCCCTGCAGATAGACCGGCAGACGTCCAACGGTCGCGTCGGAGACGCGAGGGACCGTTGGATGGTCTTCGGGGCCAACCCCGTCCGCTGTGCTCACCGGCCGCAGGGTACGGACGACGCCTGGTTTTCACAAATGCACGAAGTCGGGGAGTCAGGCGAGCAGGGGTCGCGAAGCTGCGGTCAGAGTCCCCGGGGGATGCGGCGCACTGTCCCGGGTAAACGATGAGCTAGGCGCCGAGATCCCTGCGGCGAATCTTTCCTACTGCGGTGGTGGGAATCGCATCGACGATGGCGATGCGTCGCGGGACCTTGTAGCGGGCCAGACGGCCTCGACAGTGCTCCATCAGCGCAGCCTCATCCAGGCTGGCATGGGGTCGGAGTATCACGTAGGCAACAACCGACTCTTCTCCCGCATCCCCTGGTTCGCCTACCGCTGCCGCCAACAGCACCTCATCGTGGCTCTGCAATGCCGCCTCGACCTCGACGGGGTGCACATTGAAGCCGGAGACGATGATCAGATCTTTCAGCCGATCGACGATCGAAATGAAGCCGTTCTCGTCGACGATGGCGAGATCGCCGGTGCGGAGCCAGCCCTCGTCGTCACGCACCCGCTCCGTAGCGTCGACGTCGTTCCAATAGCCGGGAGAGATCATCGGGCCTCGGGCCAACACCTCTCCGCTGTCACCCACCAGCACGTCGGATCCAGCCTGGTCGACAATGCGCAGCTCGACGCCGGGCAGCATCTGACCAACAGAGCCTCGGGGCGCCGATGTCCCCATGGCAGAGGTGAGGATGCCGCTGGACTCGGTGAGGCCATAACCCTCGCGCACATCGAGGCCAAACCGCTCCCGCAGAGCTTCAGCAACGCGCCCGTCGAGCTTTGACGCTCCCGAAAGCGCAAGTTGCACGGACTCGAAGTCCCGGGCCTCGGCGTTCGAGCCGAGAAAGGAAGCCCACAGCGCTGGTGGCCCAGCCATGATCGTGACGCCCCGTGCCCGAATCGTGGCGGCGGCCTGGTCGGGTCCCTCGAAGTCGCCAAGGACGAGGGTCGCCCCAATCGAGAGCCCGAAGTTGAGAATCACATTGAGACCGAAGACGTGAAACAGCGGGATGATCGCCAGCAGCGTGTGCGAGTTGGTCTCGAAATCAAGCGGAAGCGCTCGAATCGCGGCGATGCTCGAGGCCATGTTGCCATGCGTCAGAATCGCAGGCTTCGGTGGGCCCGCTGTACCGGAGGTGAACAACAACGCCGCAGGGTGGTCAGCCTCGACCGACACCACCTCAGCCTCCGGCCCGGGGCTGTTCAGATCGATACAACCGGCGGCACACAGCGCGTCGGTGGTGGCGAAGGCGATCGGAGGTGCGACCCCGGACCCTCGGAGCGCTGCATAGGCATCAGCGCCGACCGGCCCCACGATCATGGCATTTGGGTCCACCGCTGCAAGCTCGGCAACGAGCTCTGGCTGCGGGGCCTGCGGGTTCAGCGGCACGAGCACCAAACCGGCGCCGACACAGGCGAGGTGGGCAAGAACGAAGTCGATCGAGTTGCCAGCGAGAACCGCCACATGGTCGCCCACCGTGAGGCCTTGCGCGACAAGGCGACCTCGCCATTGGGCGGCCCGCGTCGTGAGATCGCCGTAGCTCACGCTGCTGTCTCCGACGACCAGAGCGTCACGGTCCGAATCGGCGACATTGAGGGAATCCAGCAGGTTCACAACAGACGATTTCAGCACATCTTTGACCTACCCGAGTAGGTGACGTCGGCCGCCGATCTCCAAATTCAAGTGGTCCCACTCAAGTTTCGGGATCTTGCCGACGACATTTGTTTGGTGACATCGTTTGCACACCGCCCGACAGAACGTCGAGCGACCCGTCTCAAACCAAAGCACTGGCTTGCCGGAACCGCTCTAGCGCTTGGTCTCTTCGGAGCACCGACGACCGCTGAGTTCATCGGAGCCGCGATCGCTCCGGCTGCTGCCGACGAGGCCACAGACGAAAGCCGCTACGTCGAGCGGATCAACGACCTACGGGTAGCAAGCGGACTCGAACCAGTCACCGTTCATCCCGAACTCGTCGAGCAAGCCCGGGATTGGGCCTCCCAGCTCCGGGCCAACGACCAACTCTCGCATGCCAGCGACTTGTCGATCGGAGTAACGGCTGAATGGGTCAAGCTCGGTGAAAACGTCGGCGTTGGGCCCGATGATCAGCTGCCGGCGATTTTTGATGCATTCGTTGCGAGCCCTGCGCACTTCGACAACCTGATGGACCCCGACTTCCGCTTCGTTGGTGTGGGTGTTGTGTACGACGACGAAGGTCGCATGTGGACCGCTCACCGCTTCATGGCAGTGACACCGAGCGACGACGTCGTCGCAGCGGGGACAACGACACAAGCGGCCGACGACGAGGCACCGTCGACGCTCGCCTTTAGCGACACAGCTGATGTCGACGCCCAAGATGCAGCGTCTCTGGCGAATCAACCCCTGGCAGAGCTGTTCGAGCAGCTTGCGAGCGGCGGTTATTGAGCAGCTGCCTCAGCGAGCCAAAATGAAGAGCTGCAAGACTGCAGCGCCCAAAATCACGAGGAGCAGAAGCGCCATCGTGATGACCGTTGACTTTCGCATGATCAGTTTCTTTCTGGCTGCGGCGGGATCGTGGTTGGTCGAGTCGTGATGGTGACCGGGGCTGCCACCCGTCCCGGACCCTCGGCCGGCCGAAGCGTAATCGCATCGCCTTCGGAGAGATCGAGATCGAATGCCGCTGAGCCTCGATCGACGGACAACATCACGAGGCCGTGACTGTCGACGAGAAGCCCGATGGAACCGGTGGGAATCAGCCCGAAATGATCGGCCCGCTGCGCCGTCCGTGTGGAACGTCCGCCGACGACTTCGATGAACTCGGGCCAGTCGACGAGCTCGTCAGGGTCGACATTGATCTGCACATTGCCGTAGTGATCGATCCAGAGGACCTCAGCGGCAATCGAGCCATCGTCGTCGGTTTGGCTGACGGGCAACACGCCCGGCAGAAGGAGCGCAGGATCAATCGCCGACCCGAGCTCATCAGCTGGAACACCAAGACACAGGTGAGCGGCCACTGGGGCGAACACATCACGAGCCGCATTGGTCGCGGCAGGACTGGTGAGCTGGTATTCGGGGTTGTCGAGGACAAAGGCCCCGGTTGCTCCCCCAACCATCGAGACCGCGGGAGCAAAGAGTCCGTTGTCTGGCCCAACCAGGTAGGCGCCTCCGTGGGCGACTTCGATCGCAACTGCTTTGCGTTCACTGCCAGCGCCGGGGTCAACCACACCAAGCACGACGCCGGGAGCGAGATACTGGACCGAACGAGCAAGCGCGAGACCAGCAGCACGGACGTCGTGGGTCTCGATGCCGTGGGTGACATCGACGACCTGCACATCGGGAGCGAGCGACCGGAGCACCGAATGCACCACCCCGACCGCCTCATCGACGATGCCGAAGTCGCTCAGGAACGAGATGGTGTTGAAACGAAGATCGCTCATGCGCTTCCGAGCTCGGCCGATCGATCTGCGGCCGCAGCGACCGCGTCGATCAACGCACCGCGCACACCTCGTTGCTCGAGGACACGGAGCCCGGCCGCCGTTGTGCCGTTGGGTGTCGTGACATCACCTCTGAGTTCGCTGGCCGGCTTGTCACCTGCCATGAGCATGGCAGCCGCTCCGGCCATCGTTTGGTGAGCCAGTAACTTGGCCGTGGCCCGCGGAAGCCCGGCAGCAACGCCAGCATCGACCATGGCCTCGGCAATCAAGAAGTAGTAGGCGGGTCCCGAACCGGACAGGCCAGTGACAGCGTCGAGCTGCGCCTCGGTGACCACGGCGACCGAACCGACTGATTGCAGCAGCCCCTGTGCCCACGCAAGATCGTCCGCTGATGCGTTGAGACCCGGGGCTAGTCCAGACGCGCCCTGGCCGAGAAGCGCCGGGGTGTTTGGCATGACCCGGAGCACCGGTGTGTCAGCGGGGACCACGGCCTCGATGGCAGCAGTCGTGATGCCGGCCGCAATCGAAACGACACGGGCAGGGCTCTCGAGCCCTTCGGCAACGGCGGTGACCAGATGCGGTTTCACGGCGAGCACGGTGTCGAGGCCGCTTGCTGGGCTCGACACAACATCAATGCCTGGCACCAGCGATGCAAGCTCGTCGGCCCGATTGGCGTCGACCTCGACGATGCGAATCTCCTCCGCAGTGGCCCAATCGGCGTCGATCATCCCCTTGGCCAGCGCAAGCCCCATCTGGCCGCCACCAACCATCTGAATCCGAGTGTCGGTCATGTCCCGCACGCTATCCGAGCAGAGCTCTGGGCTGATCTCTGTGCTCTGGGCTGAGCTGTTCGCCGCAAACCGAGATCTGGCAGATTCCTGCACGGATGTCGTGCAGGAATCTGCCAATTCGGAATGGTCGGACGGACCGCATTGGCACTAGGTCTTCCCCGACCCCTTGCGATCAACACGCTCCGTCCAACGATACGTGCAGTTAACCGTAAATAAACGTCAACGTCAACTCATGACCTGCGTGAGTGGTTGACAGGTGGCAACTTCTCGAAGCGAGAGGCAAAGCCGATGCGGAGCGCAGGCCGAAAGAACTGCTCGACCCAGACATACATCGAGCCCAGGATGCGGTCGAGTTCATCGGCGTCGGTGGCTTGACGATCGTCCAGTCGGCCCTGGAGGAAGATGGCGCCCTCTTCACCGATGGCCAAGCTCGCGCCGTAGAGACCCAGATTGCGGGTCAGCAGGTGGCGATAGAACTCCGCCTCGTTTTCTTCGGGAGCGGGCAGGAGGTAGGTCTCGTAGCTGAGCGTCCGCTGCTGGAGGTCAAAGCGAATGGTGAAGACGTCCTTCTCTTCACCGAGCAAGCGGACGAACCAGCGACGCCGATCTTCGGCCAAACGGTCAACGGCATCAACAAGTGGATTCTCGATGAGTTGCTGCGCCAGCCATTCATCGATGAAGGCTTCGATGGTGTCGAGTTCCTCGACCGTGCGAGGAACCGCAGCATCCGTCATCGATCAGATGTCGCTTCGACCCGAGCTCGCGGCGCTTCGCACGGCACGGGTGTCTTTTGCGCCAGGGTGCCGTAGAGATGGCGAAGGCGAGCCGAGGCAGTCGACCAGGCATAGGTTCTGGCCCTGCCGGCGGCCGACACCGATAGACGACGGGCGAGCACCGGGTCGCTCAAGATGGCATCGGTCCACGCCGCGTACTCATCGGGATCACGGCTCTCGACGAGGTAGCCGGTCCGGCCGTGCTCGACAAGCGTGAGCAGGCCACCAACGGCCGACGCCACAACGGGCACGCCGCACGCCGCTGCTTCGAGGGCAACCAACCCGAACGATTCGGAGCGACTGGGCACGAGGCAGACGTCAGCAGCTCTGTAGTAGGTCGAGAGAAGGTGATGAGGCTGGGGTGGGATGAACTTGACCCGGTCCTCGAGGCCTTCATCAGAAATCAGCTCGCGGATTCGATCAACCTCGCTCGAGCCTGCCTGACCTGATGCGCCACCAACGATCCAGAGTCGGGCGTCGTCCCGCTCGAGTTTGGCCAACGCACCAACGGCCACGTCGACACCCTTGAGCGGTTGGATTCGCCCAACGAACAACAGCAAGGGTCGATCGTCGGTGTCGAGAGCCCAGCGGGCGCCGGCCTGATTGCCCGGCGAGAAGAAGGCATGATCAACACCGGGCGGCACGATCTCGATGCGGTCGGGATCAGCGTCGTAGTAGAGCTCGAGCTGTTCGGCTTCCGCAGTGCAGTTCGCCAACACAGCATCAGCACATGCCATCACCTCAGCCTCCGCTCGGGCCCGGCGCTCCGGCTCTGGGTCGCCGCTGATGGCTTTGACCCGAGCAAGCGTGTGGAAGGTCGTGACGAGGGGGACACCCAGCCGACGCTTCAATATCTGGCCGGCGACGCCAGAGAGCCAGTAGTTGGCGTGCAACACATCCGGCTGGAACTCGGCGAGGTCGAGAGCGACTTGATCAGCAAAGTCGGTGACAAGCGGTTCGAGCTCTTCTTTAGAGACCTCGAATGGGCCAGCGGTGACGTGGACAACTTCGAAGCCCGGCTCGACCACGACCCGCTCAGGCAGGTCGGCTCGCCACCGGCGTACATAGACTCGACATTGCACGCCGGCCTGGGCCAGCGAGGTCACGAGTTCGCGAACGTAGACGTTCATACCGCCGCCATCGCCGGTGCCTGGTTGGGCCAACGGAGATGTGTGGAGGGACAAAACGGCTACTCGACGCACATAACTCTGCAACCTCAGTCTCCTTCCGTCTGTTCCACTGTCGAGGAGGGATCACTCTCGCCGCTGTCGGGCGCAGACACAAAACTGCGGTAGATACCGAGCAACAGTCCCTTCTGCTCACTGTCGAGCTCAGTGGCCCGACGAATCGCCGCCTCGACGTCGGTTGGCTCTGGCAACCGCTCGGCGTCGAGGATGCCAGCCTGCACATACAGGGTCTCAGAAGAGATCTCGAGGGCCTTTGCGATCTGCTGAAGAATCTCAGCCGAGGGCCGACGCAAACCACGTTCGATCTGACTCAGGTACGGATTGGAAACACCCGCGAGCTCCGCCAGTCGGCGGACCGAGAGCTCAGCGACGCGACGCTGATCCTTGATGAACGCCCCGAGATTGTTGGTCTCGCCATCGCTCACGATTCTGAACTCATCCCGGCACGTCCATCAGCCAAGGATGGAGTCGACGCTGGCCTCTCCGTCGCGGTACCGGCGCCCGATCTCGGACTGGATGGCATCAATCCGTTCATGGAGCTGGCGCCGAATCGACGACATTTCGACCTCGAAGGAACGAATGCGCTCAAACAGCTCACGGAGGTCACCGTCGCTGAGGGTTTCGATGTTCGACAGAGCCGATGGCGAGGCCATGGTGTCGAGTGACTTCACGAGCTCAGCTGCGACCTCGCCGGGTGCGCCGACCGACACGGCACGTGCGCCTGGCGTAGAACCGCTTGGGGCCGGGCCGTCGCTGAGAATCTCAGGCAGATCGAAGAGCACCGGAGTATCGGCATCTGATCCCCCCGCCCCTGACCGTCGCGTGCTCTCGTGACCCACGATGTCGAGGCGTCCTTGGGACACACGACGAACAAGCGAGATGTCGCTTTCGACCTGGGAGCACTCGACGCGGATGCGACGAAGTTGCTCGAGAGGGCGCGTCGTCAGACCGCTGAGCATGTCGGGATCGAGAAGGCGTTCGAGCTGTGGAATCACGGTTTCCGAGGTTACCGCCACCGTTCAGTGTCTCCCCAGGATGCCGAACCCAGCGCACTGCTTCAGAGCAGCGAGTGGCACTGCTTCAGAGCAGCGAGTGGAGTAGTGCTAGAGCAGCAACAGCCAAAGCGGTGCAGCGATGAGATAGCTGTCGAGCCGACGAACCGCGGGAGCCCAGGCATCGCCTCGAGGCAAGACCGCCGATCCTGCAATCTGGCCCACCGGACAACAGATCGCGGTGAGACAAGCGAAGAGCGGCAGCGTTGTCGCGTCGAAGGGCTCTGGCAGCACCAGGAACAACCCGAAACCAACAACGCCAAGTGCGACGGCACCGGCGACAGGGCCCTCAACGGCGTTGGCTGATCCGGTGCCAACCAGAAAGTCGCCCGTTTCATAGGCGCTGACCAGCACAACCAAGGCGAACGCGGCCTCAGGAAACCACCCCGCAAGGGCGCCAAGCGACCCAGCAGCAAGACCAACGGGCAGTCCAGACCGGATCGTCACTTCGGTCATTCGAATCACAGACGCTCGGCGTTCGTCCGCGTTGCGGGCGCGATGGGGAACCCCGAAGGCGCTGTAGATCAAGGCGCAAACAGCAGAGACAGCGAGCGCCACCCCGAGTCCGAAGGTGCCGGCCGCTGCGCCCGCGGCAGTAGCCCCGGCGAGAAGGCCAGAGACACGCCGATCAGCAAGCGTGTGCTGGGTCCATGCGTGGCCAGCCTGCGTCCCGGCCACGACGGCAACAGCGCCCGCAACGGCGACGACGGCAAAGGGCGACACACGCATCGCCCCGACAATCGCGGCAAACCACAGGACACCCAAGGTGATCTTTGGTCCGTCCGTGCGATACGGCACACTGAATCGTTGTTGGCGCCAGCGGGCCTCTCGGGTCTTCGAGCGACGAACGAGCTCGGCGGACCGCCGGGCTCGCATCTGCCCGACGACGTTCTGTCGCTGCTCTGACTCGTTCGCCGTTCGGCCGGTCCTGGCCGGCCCCGCGTTCATCCGCCAGAAACCGGCGGCAACACAGCGACTTCGTCGTTGTCGCCGACTGGGTCAGCGCCGGAGGCAGGCGAACCGTTGAGCCACACCTTCGACCCGGCCAGAACAACCGAAAACGCCTCGCCGAAATCGGCTCGGGCTTGATTGAGCACGTCGTCGACCGTGGCCCCCTCGATCGAGGTCGAACCAACGCCGGCGATCTCTCGAGCCTGGGCGAAGAGTCGAAGAACAGCCACGAAACGAGTCTAGGAGGCTCCAGGCATCGCTGCCCTGACGCGTTAGCTTCTCCCCATGGCCGTCACGACCCTCCTACTCGTTCGCCACGGGCAATCGACGTGGAACGCCGAAGGGAAGTGGCAAGGCCAAGCCGACCCTCCGCTGTCCGCGCTCGGTCGGCTACAGGCGCAGCGAGCAAGCGAGAAGATCGGCACCGTCGATGCCATCGTCACCTCGCCCCAGGATCGGGCCGCCACGACGGCTGCGATCATCGCCGAAGCGATCGGTGTGGGTCCGATTGTGATGCACCCTGGCCTTCAAGAGCGCCATGTCGGGCCGTGGTCTGGGCTCACCCGGGCCGAGCTCGATCGCGAGTACCCGGGGTGGGTCGACGCCGGTCGTCGACCTGACGATTGGGAGACGGACGAGAGCCTCTTGGAACGAACAGACAACGCCTTGCGCGAGGTCGCAGCAGCACACGAAGGCGCAACCGTTCTCGTGGTGTGCCACGGCGGTGTGATTCACAACTTTGAGTTGAACCACGGGCACAGCGAGGGCCGGCTGCCGAATCTGTCGGGCCGGATCGTCGCCCTCTCTGCTGTAACCACTGGCAACGGTGAGCCAAGTTGGACCATCGGCGAAGCGCTCCGCCTGCTCGACGACGACCAGATCACGGGTGGCGAACGGCACCGACTGTGACGGCTTCACAGCTCGAGCACATCGTCATCCGCAGCGCCCGCCGCAAAAAGACCGCCCAGGCGACGTTGAAGAACGGCGTCCTCGAGATTCGGATTCCGGGGCGCTCGACAAAGGCCGAGGAGCAGGAGTTCATCGAGTACTTCCACGATCGCTTTGCGCGGCGTCACAACCGGGCGACGATCGATCTCGCGGCTCGAGCCCGAGGCCTGGCCAACAAACACGACCTGCAGATGCCGACGTCAATCGAATGGGTCGGCAACCAGGCTCAACGCTGGGGATCCTGTACGCCTTCAGACGGCACCGTGAGGCTGAGCGATCGAATGGCAACGTTCCCGCTGTGGGTCATTGACTACGTGATCGTGCACGAGTTGGCCCACCTGACCGAGCCAGATCACGGGACCGCATTCTGGGATCTCGTCACCCGCTATCCACGTACCGAGCGGGCTCGTGGCTACTTGATTGCGAAATCAGAGGAGGGTCAGGCGCCAGCGGTTGATTGATCGTTGGTCGCATCGAGCTCGGCCAGTGTCGAGTCGATTCGGTTCAGCTCCGCCTCGAGCCCGTCAAGATCGCGCATCGACGGCAGGACCTGCGTCGGCACAGCCTGTGTTGGGGCGACCTGTGTTGGAGCGGCTGGATTCGCATGCGGCGGGTTCGAGTCGGTTGCACCAGTGGTGGGTTGCATCACGTCCCCACCGTACCCGCCCCGATCACTCGTCGGCCGGCTCCTGTTCGGCATCGGGTGCTCCCCCACGACCGACGACCAGAGGCTGGCGTGCAAAGACGGCGTCAACAGGTGTGAGCGCGACCGGCACGATGGTCTCGACCGAATCGATGGTGTTCAACACCACGACCTCGGTCAGGTCGGTCTCTTCGCGAATGAATGCGAGGCGGGTGCCATCGAACGAGAGCGCTCGAACCTCTTGACCCACGGCGCCGACCGGGATGGTGAACACGACAGCGCCGCTCCCGAGCTCGCGGACGATCACGTCAGTCGTTGCCACAACACCATCGCTTCGGTACGTCAACGCGGTGTAGGCAACCAGCGTTGCGTCCGGGCTGAGGTCGACGGCGCCGTATGCAGGTCGCCGAGCCACCTCACACGTGGGCGGCACCGGGCCCCCGATGTCGACGGGTTCGCCGCTCGAATTCCAGAACACCAAATCGCCGCACTCAGCATCAGAGAAGATGACGGCATGTAGGCCCTCGCTGGCGGAGAGATCAACGAGAGTCTGACCCTCTGCGAGCGAAGCGAACGGTGCTCGTTCACCGTCCACCAACTTGATCCGATCGACGCTCGAGCCATCAACGTCGACCAACACATGGGCCTCGAGCGTCGAATCGATGAATCCGACATCAAGCAGTCCGACGCCAGTTGCCAACACCGTGCCCGTCGGATCGGCTGGCCGGAGCCACGTGACGGTCCGAGCGTCGACACCCTCCTCGTCGGGCCGCACGTCTTCGATCACGAGGCCGCCGAAGAAGTCGTCGACGAGACGGTCGGGAACTGCGTCGCCGGTCAGAAAAAGCGTCTCATTCGTCGGCTGGCCCTCGACGACATCCGCTTCTGTGGTCGCGCTCTGATCTGGGTCTTGGGTCAGATCAAGCTGGCTGATCTCGTCGATGATCACTGCACTCGTCGTGCCAACAACGGCGAGAGAAGGAACGTACCCATCGGGCCTCGGGGGCGAGAACACCGGCAACGGGGTGGCCTCGACATCCTCTTCGGTCGCTTCGGTGTCGTCCTCTTGGTCGAGCTCGGGCTCGGCTGCTCCGTCACTCGTCGCGGTCGGGGTTGCGGAGCCGACACCAAGGTCGGGTTCGCCGATCTCGGCACACGCACTCAGCAGCACGGTGCTCACCAACGCGATGCCCAGCAGGCCAGGCCGGCTGATCGATCGGGGAATGAAGCGAGTCACTTCTGCCATGTTGTCACCCCAGAGCGTGATGTGGTGACCACACCACAACACAGGCAAGAAGACCGGCAAGAACACAGCCAGTAACTCGGTACGCGCAAAGAAGAGACACGCCACTAGCCTCTGGGGCGCCCCTGTGGCGCAGCCTGGTTAGCGCAGTGGACTTTTAATCCATTGGTCGTGGGTTCGAATCCCACCGGGGGCACGTGAGATCATGGTGACGTTTCATCACCACATTCATTCTGCGGCCGACAAAATAGACACACCACGGGTCAGCATCTGATCCACGTCGACAACCGCCCCGAAGTCCGCCAAACGTGCCGGAGCCAAACGTGCCGAAGAAAACCATCCAACTCGACACACCGTTTCGCAAGGGTGAAAAAGTGCTGACCACCCGCGATCTGCGTGGCGCTCCCGAGGGGACCGTCGGCAAGGTCAAGCTGATCAACGGTCTCAGCGACGTTTCGGGCGGTTCTCCATGGCTTCGCTACTGGGTGCGATTCGAAGACGGCTCACTGCTCGGACACGTCGACCATCAGGATCTCGTGCGTCCCGACATGCTCGCAGCCTGGCATGAACGAGTTGAGGCTGAAGCTCGTGCTGCTGAAGAGGCGGCCAATGCCGCAGCCGCACCTGCGGCCGACGTTGCCGCCGGCGGAGACAGTGGCGGCGGCTCTGGCATCGAGTCGATGATTCCAGCGGCCCTGCTCGAGCGAAGCAAGGCAGCGAAGGCACGCCTCCTGGGATGAGACACTCCCGCAGTGTTGCGATCCTGGGGGCTCTTGCTGTCAGCATCGCGAGTTGCGGACAAGTCGATGACTTCGATCTGACCCAGCCAGAAACCCCGTCGTCTCAAATCGAGATCGAGTCAGACGACCCGGAAGGGTCTGGCGAGAACACTGACGACGAGCCCGCCACCACGACGACTCCCGAGCCGGACAGCACCACCGAAGACAGCACCGACCAAGACACGGGCGATCAGGACACAAACGAGCCTGCAGAGCCCGACGTCGCTGACGAGCCTGCAGAGCCCGACGAGCCTGCAGAGCCCGACGAGCCTGACGAGCCTGATGGCACTCCCGGGCCAACGGAACCGGTTGCGCTCCAGGTGGAGCTCCTCAACACCTACCCGCACGACAGTGCCGCCTTCACGCAGGGCCTCATGGTCATCGATGGTGTGCTGTTCGAAAGCACCGGGCTGTACGGCGAGTCGTCCCGCCGGCGCGTCGTACTCACAAGCGGCGAGGTCTCGACCACCGTTGCGCTCGACCAATCGCTTTTTGGCTCCGGATTGGCCGCCGTCGACGACACAACACTCCTTCAGCTCACGTGGCGGGAAGGCGTGGCCATTCTGAGCGACAGCGTGACACTCGAGGAGTTCGATCGTTTCAACTACGCCGGAGAGGGTTGGGGGCTCTGCCACGACGGCGAGCGGCTGGTGATGAGCGACGGGTCAGCAACGCTCACCACCCGCGATCCAATGAGCTTCACGCAGATCGAATCGATCGATGTCACTCGCGACGGCGCACCCATCGACATGCTCAACGAGCTCGAGTGCGTCGACGGTGATGTGTGGGCCAACGTGTGGCTCACCAATGAGATCGTTCGCATCGACGGAACCACCGGTGATGTCACCGGTGTTGCTGACTTGTCAGCGCTGGTTCCGGAGGGCCCCCTCGGCGAAGAAGAAGTCCTCAACGGAATTGCCTACGACCCCGCGACCGAGACGTTCTATGTCACCGGCAAGAATTGGGACGTGCTCTACGAAGTCAGCTTCACCGATTCGTGATCGGCTCTGCTTGGCGATGGCGACGATTCGCACCAGGCCTCCTGATCGTTGTGCTGGGCGCGGCTGCGTGCACATCGTTGAGCTCCGACGAGCCAGCGGGATCAACGCCGGCAACCACTGCGCCTGAAAGCACCGACGAGACCAGCCCTGATCAGACCAACACTGACGAGACCAGCACTGATCAGGGCAGCGACCCGACCGACACCACGAGCGCGGACACGACCTCACGTGCTGAAGACGGAACAGCTGCCGCAACGGCCGAACCAACCAGATTGGTCGGCGACTACACGGTTCAGATCATTTCAGAGCGACCGCACGACCCCACCGCCTTCACCCAGGGGCTCGAACTGCACGATGGTCGCTTGCTCGAGTCGACCGGCCTCTTCGGTGAGAGCGAGCGGCGCTGGGTCGACCCACAGAGCGGCGACGTGCTCACCAGCACCCCACTCGCTGACGAAGAGTTCGGCGAAGGCATCACCATGTACGAGGGCACCGTCTACCAACTCACGTGGAAGGCCGGTCGCCTCATCCTTGCCGACGGTGATGAGCTGGCTGAGCTCGGGTCCAACTCCTATGACGGAGAGGGCTGGGGTCTGTGCACCACCGATGATCAGTTCGTCATGTCGAACGGCTCAAATGAGCTCACGCTCCGCTCGCCAGACACCTTCGAGATCATGGGCGTTCTCACAATCCTCGATGCAAACCAAAACCCCATCACTGCGCTCAATGAGCTCGAGTGTGTAGGCGACCAGGTGCTGGCCAACATCTGGGGGCTCGATGTGATTGTGGCGATCGACCTCTCGACAGGTGCGGTCGATGCGGTCATCGATGCCTCGTCGCTGCGGCCCGCCAACGCGCCGAGCGGCGACCTCAACTTCGCACTGAACGGCATCGCCTACGACGCAGCCACCGGCAACTATCTGCTGACGGGAAAGCTCTGGGACACGATCTATGAGGTTTCGTTCGTCTCGTCCTGAGCAGCACCGTCCTGGGGAGCGCCGGACAGGACCGACGGCACGTGGGTGAGCATTCGCTGGTAGATCTCGTCGCCGGCCGGAGCCAGCAGATGATCAGCTCCCGGGAGCAACCAGAGTTCACCGGTGCCCGCCAACATACGCACCATCTCACTCGCCTGGTGGGGCAGGATCGAGTCGTTCGTGCCGTGTACAAACAAGAGGTCTCGATCGTGGAGTCGATCGGCCATCTCGCACCCTGCTGATTGTGTTGCGAACGTGACAACACCCGGTGCTGACTGAGCATCGAGGTGACACGCAGCCTGAATCGCCACGGCGCCACCGAACGAATGTCCCATGGGTAGGAAGCGCAGGGCGCCGTGCCTCGCCGCAAGTTCCATGGCCGCGAGCGTGTCGTGCACACACAGTGCGAGATCGTTCGGCCGGCGATAGCTGACCCGCATCACACCGATGCCGAGTTCGGCGAGGCCGACACCGAGCCGGTGATAGAGCCCGCCATCGGGTCCGAGCAGGCCACCCATCGCTCCCCCAACGCACACGACCACGGTCGACGCATCGGCGGGGCCGTGCCAGAGCAACGACAGCAAGCCTCGAGACGTGTACAGCTCCAGATGATCGAGCTGGTCATCGATGGAAACGGTCTGCATCGCCAAGGTGCCGAGCGCATCAAGCGGCGTGTCGTCAGAGCCGGCCTCGCTTGCGGTAGTGGTTGGTTGCTCGTCAGCCATGGCTCATGCCTAGCAGGACCGCGCCTGGACGTCTGCTTCGGCGAGCAACCACAGCGGCGAGTACGGTGCGACTCGTGCGCTGGCTCGTCGTCCGCTCGATCCTCGACCCATCGTCTGTTGAAGCCCGTGGAGGCGACGCGCTCGTCGAATCGTTGCAAGCGAGTGGTCACGACGTCGACGAGATCGACCTGATCGCCGAGGGCTTCAATCCGTGCATGACAGGTGACGAGCATGTCAACTACGACCAGATCGGCCTTGACCATCCCGACCCGATGGTGGCGAAACACATCGAGCTGGTCAAAGCCGCAGATGGCTTGGCCTTTGTGTTTCCGTCGGGCTGGTCAGTGCCAGCACCGTTGAAAGGTTGGGTCGAACGGACACTGCTCCCCGAGGTGGGCTTTGTCTTCAGCCCCCGAACCAATCTCCTGGGCCCAAACCTCAACGTGGCTCACCTCGCCGTCGTCACGACTTCGGAGCACCCACGGCGCCACCGACTCACGTTCGGTGACCCGGCGCGTCGCGTGGTGACCCGGTCGATCCGCTCGATGTGCCGTCGGCGCTGCAAAACCACGTGGCTCTCGCTCTATGACCGCTCAACCGCCACCCCAGCCGAGGAAGACGCTTTCGTCGGCGCGGTCCGAACCACATTTGCGGGGCTGTGATGCACCGCGTCCTCGTCGTTGCGACGCACCCAAAGCCGACATCGCTGATTCGAACGGCGCTTGCACGGGTGCTGTCCGGCCTCGAAGAACGAGGCGATCAGGTGACGCTGTTGGACCTCGACGAACTCGACTTCGACCCGATGCCGACCATCGAGGAGTCGCGTGACCCTGCAGTTGGGCGGGAGGCTCTGAGCGACCATGTGGCGGCACTCGAGGCCTGCGATCAGCTCGTGCTGGTCTACCCAACATGGTTCGGTGGTCCACCGGCTCGCATGATTGGCTGGTTTGATCGGGTAGTCCGACCAGGGGTCGGACTCGACACAACGGGCCGGCGCCGCAACATTCATCGCGTGGATGCCGTGACGACCCACGGGTCATCGGCCCGAGTCAACATGGTCCAGGGCAACAACGGGCGTGTCATGCTTCATCGTGAGCTGTGTCGTCACTGTCACCCAACGTGCCGGTTTGGCTGGAATGCCCTCTACTCACTCGACCGGATCAGCGACGACGAGTGCGCACTCTGGCTCGATGAGATCGAAACCAGTTTCGGGCCGGACGCGACCGACGCTCAGCCCTGACCAAAGTTGTGTTTTGACAGAGGTTGTCAGCTGCTCGCCACGAGCTCTGATTCGGCCGTCTTCGACGCTCGACGTTCCTTCATCCGCTCAGCGACTCGGCCCGTCTTTTCGATGTAGGCCATCAAGCGTTCTTGAGCTTGAGCCCCGTCGCCGTCGAGACCCTCGATGTTGGCGACGTCCCACGACCCGAGCACGACCGGCTGAAGGATGCCTTCGTAGTGATTCACGAAGTCGTAGATGCCGGCGCTGGCAATCAGCTTCGAATGGGCGGCGAAATCAGGGATACCCGTACCCGGCATCGCAAAGCCGGTGACCTGCCGCTCGAGGGCAGCCATCATCTGCGACGGGTCGCGATCGAATCCGGCCTTGGTGATGTCGCGATAGAACAAAAAGTGGTGGTTCTCGTCGATCGCCACACGGCGCATGATGTCGTAGCCGACGCGATCGTGGGGTTCGAGCGCCCGCCCGGTGTTTCGGTGTGAGATGCGCGTGGCGAGCTCTTGGAGTGTGACGTAGCACATCCCATCTGCAGCGGTCGGTGGCTCGGGCACCTCGCCGCCGGACATCTGGGCCATCCGCCCACGCTCGAGTTCGACCGGGTCGATCGATCGGCTCACCGTGAGGTAGTCACGAATGACCGTCGCGTGACGTCCCTCTTCGGCCGTCCAGCGGCGAACCCATTCGCCCCAGGCGCCATCGGCACCAAACATGCGCTCGATGTCACGGAAGTAATACGGCAGGTTGTCCTCGGTCAGCAGGTTGACGAAGAGCGCGCTGCGAACTTCGGCAGGAAGGTTGGCCTCGTCTGGCGACCACTCGTAGTCGTCTTCGAAGTCGCGGCCCCGGCTCCATGGGACGAGCGTGTGGGGGTGCCATTCCTTCACCGTGTTGATGTGACGCTCAAGAAGTTCTTCTGCGACGGGGTGAAGATCGTCGAGAAAGGCAACGTCGTTGTTCAAGACCATGACGGTAACCTACCTACTGGTCGGTAGGGAGACAAGCTTTCGCAGAGTTTTCGTTGAGAGTGCGCCAGAATAGGGGCCGTGGCGGACGCTTCACCTCCCAATCGACAGGTGTTTGTTCCGCCTATGAAGGCAACATCGGGGTCGATCCCATCCGGTTCAGACTGGCTGGCCGAATTGAAGTGGGACGGCATGCGGATGCAGGTTGCCGTTCGGGACGGAGCGGTCACGCTGTGGTCGGGATCCGGTCGCGATGTCACATCGCACTTTCCCGAGCTCGCCGCCTTGGGCGATGCTGTCGGTCTCGACGCAGTCTTCGATGGTGAGGTCGCGGTGTTCGAGGGCACTCGGCCGAGCTTCCATCAGCTGCAGCACCGAATCCATGTCAGCCAGCCGACTGCACAGCAACTGACTGAGTTCCCCATCGTCTTTCTCGGGTTCGACCTGCTCTCCCTCGACGGCTCCGAACTGTTCGACATCCCGCTCATCGACCGTCGCCGCCTTCTCGATCAGGTACTCGAAGACGGCCCCTCCTGGCGAGTGCCCCAGCACAGCGACGATGCCGAGGGTTTACTGCAGCTCGCACGGGCGCACGAGCTCGAAGGCATTGTGTGCAAAAGAGCCCGCAGTACCTACCAGCCGGGCCGCCGCTCACCCAGTTGGGTCAAGGTCAAACTTCGAAGTCGGCAGGAGTTTGTTGTCGGGGGTTGGCTCGGCGGCAGCGGAAGCCTCGACGGCACCATTGGGAGCCTGCTCGTCGGGGTGTACGGCGGTTCACCCGAATCGCCGACCACCGATCTTCATTTCGCCGGGTCGGTCGGTTCAGGGCTCCGAGACGACACCCGCACGAAACTGGCGGCAGCGTTCGCTCCGAAAGCCGAATGTCCGTTCACTGCTGTGCCGCAACTCGACAAGACGCCGCACTGGGTTGAGCCCACGACGGTGGTTGAGGTCGAATACAGCATTTGGGATGACGACAGCCTGCTCTGGCATCCGTCATTCCGTGGGATCCGGATCGACCGCGAGGCAACCGAGGTCGTGCGGGAGAGCACCCCAGCGGAATGACGACGTGGAATAGTGGTAGCGATGTCTGAGGTCGGCGATGAACATGCGCGCGTGGCGTTTCCGGCCAAAGCCGACTTCGCTGCGGTAGGTCGCGTTGCCGTTGCCGGTATCGCTCTTCGGCTCGGTATCGATGTTGCTCAGGTCGAGAGCCTTCGCCTCGCCGTGAGTGTCTCGATCGAAGCACTCGCTGGTGCAGGCACGGTCACGCTGCTCGCACGATGGAACGACGAGGAGTTCGTGCTCGAGCTCACCAACCCGGACGCCACCAACTTCGATGCACCAGCCCTCTCCAGCCAGCTCGAGCCGCTGTTGATCCCCGCCGCGGTAACCGACGCTCAGATACGTCTCGTCATCGTGCGCTGAACTAGCCGCTCGAGCCAAAGCCGGCGCCGCCGCGATCGTCTGGCGCACTCGGGAGTTCATCGACTTCGACAAACCCCAGCGTTGGCACCGGCATCACCAGCAACTGTGCGATGCGCTGGCCCCGCTCAATCGACACGGGTTCGGTGCCGTGGTTCACGAGGATGGCGACGATCTCGCCTCGGTAGCCCGAATCGATGAGCCCCGGAGCGTTTGCCACCGTCAGCCCGTGTTTGGCCGCCAATCCTGAGCGAGGAAGCACGAGCGCACACATGCCTTCGGGAACAGCGATGGCGAAACCCGTCGGAATCATCGCCCGCTCACCCGGAGCAAAGACATGACTGATCCTGGCCGGCAAATCCGCCGCTGCATCACCCGCTCGTTGCCGCTGCGGTAGATCGAGATCGGGGTCGAGCCGTTGGATGGGCACGTCGACGGATCCGTTCGGAGTCACCGGGCGAGCCTAGCGACAGACACTGGAGCTACTCTGAGCCCGTGCTCGCCTGGATGGACTTGGAAATGACCGGCCTCGAACCGGCAAACAACGTGATCGTCGAGATCGCAACCCTCATCACCGACGACGAATTGAACATCGTTGCCGAGGGCCCCGAGCTCGTCATTCAAGCCACCGATGAGCAACTCGCAGTGATGGAACCAATCGTCGTCGAGATGCACACCAAGTCGGGTCTGCTCGAACAAATCAAGGCGTCGACCATCAGCCTCGAAGATGCCGGAAGCCAGACACTCGACTTTCTCAAGGAGCATCTCGAAGCGCGCACGGTGCCGTTGTGTGGCAACTCGATCGGCATGGACCGACGCTTCCTCGACGCCTACCTGCCCGAGATCGAGAACTTCCTTCACTACCGATCGGTCGATGTGTCGACGATCAAGGAGTTGTCTCGTCGCTGGTATCCCGAGGTGCTCACCGAGGCGCCCCGCAAAGCCGTGGCCCACCGAGCACTCGACGACATCAAGGAAAGCATCGACGAGCTCCGCCACTACCGCGAGCGGGTGTTTCGCAC
>CALJSB010000046.1 GCA_937976305.1 uncultured Acidimicrobiales bacterium | reverse complement strand
CAACGCCACCAGGCGCTTGGTCCATGGGTTTGGCGTTACAACCATCAACGGCTGCACAGCGCTCTCGGCCACAAGACACCCATCAGTCGCCTTCACCAAGAAGACGAACGCTGAACAACCTCAATGGGATCTACATCTAGTTGCGTGCGCTTTTCGAGGGTCCGGTTGTAGTCGTCGCTGAGGTGCGGGAGGTCGTAGTCAAGCTGGGTGAGCGTCGCTGACAGTTCGGCGCGTTGGTCGAAGAGGTTGCGTAGTTCGCAGCCGGGCAAAGTTCCGGGCCGACGCCGCACGTCGATGTCGGGTGTTGGCGCGGCGAGTTCGGCTTGGCGGACGACGGCGGGTCGGTCGATCCAGTTGCTGGCGATGGAGTTGGCGAAGATCTCGACTGCGGTGTCTTCTCCGTTGGTGACGATGTAGGCGTCGTTGTGGTGGCGACCGCGAGTCATGGGGACGTAGATGCCTCGGCTGTCGGTGGGTCCGTCGAGCAGGAGGATGGATCGGTCTACGGTTCGACCTTGGGCGGCGTGACTGGTTTGGGCGTAGCCCAGCTGCACGTGTTCGGCGACGTAGTCAGCGGGGAGTTTCACTGTGCCGCTTTGGCCGTGGACGGTGAGGGAGCCGTCGCGGTGCACGGCGTCGATTGTCCATTGGTCGCGGTTGCGGATGGAGAGCCCCTGATTGGTGCGGAGTAGTCGGTGGTTGCGGCAGCGAATGGCCACCGGTCAGCGAGACGACGACGGCTTCGTGTTCGCCCGACCCGACGGCTCGCCAGTCCACCCCGACCTCATCAGCCAGACCTTCCAGCGGTTCATGGACCAGTCCGAGCTACCGAGGATCCGGCTGCACGACCTGCGCCATACCCACGCCACAATCCTGCTCCAGCAGAACGTTCACCCGAAGGTCGTCAGCGAACGCCTCGGCCACAGCAGCATCGCCTTCACGATGACCGTCTACCAACACGTCATGCCCGGCATGCAGGCCGAGGCGGCGGCCACCTTCGGCGCCGCGGTGTTCGGCGAGTGAGGAGCGGAAATCCATCGATCACGTCACTGTCAGACCAGTGTCGTAGCCTGGATTCCTAGGGCAACTCATGGCTACAGACCTCGCACCGATTACCCCATCCGTCTTGAAGTGGGCCCGCCTCAGCATCGGCGTGTCCACTGAGGAAGCTGCGCGTCGAGCTGGAGTGACACCCGAGCGGGTTGAGGGCTGGGAATCAGGAGAGGAAGAGCCGACAGTCGCAAAGCTCCGTTCGCTAGCGAAGCTCTACCAGCGCCCCCTTGCGATCTTCTTCCTACCCGAGCCACCGACGGACTTCGATGCGCTAAGGGACTTCCGCAAACTCCCGGACGATCCGGACCACACCTGGAGCCGCTCGCTCCACAAGGTCTACCGACGGGCTCTCCTCCAGCAAGAAACGACCGCCGAACTTCTCGAGGACGGCGATGAGTTTGAGATCGCCATCCCGGCGCTCGACGTATCCACAGACCCGGAGTCGGCTGGCGCTGTAGCACGGAGCGCTCTGGGCATTGACCTGCCGACTCAGTTCGCCTGGCGGCAACCCGAAGACGCGCTCAAGGGTTGGGTAGAAGCCGTGGAGTCGCTGGGGGCGCTCGTCCTGCGAACAAGCGAGGTTCCGCTCCGAGAGATGCGAGGCTTCTCGCTTGGCAGTGGAGGTATCCCCGCCGTTGTACTTAACGCCCTCGATTCACCGCGAGGCCAAGTATTCACGCTCGCCCATGAGTTCGCCCATCTGACACTACGTGAGGGTGGTCTGTGCGATCTGCTGGAGCCAGACACTGGCACCGCCAGGCGAATCGAGAGATGGTGCAACGCCGTTGCCGGAGCAATTCTGATGCCACGGGATTCTCTTCTCGACAATGACGTCGTCGGACCTCCGGGTGAGCGCGAATGGGATGAGGATGTCCTGATTCAGCTGTCCCACCGATACGGGGTCAGCCGTGAAGCGGTCCTGCGCCGAATGGTCACATTGGGAAGGGCTAGTTGGGAGTTCTACCTTGGTCGACGCCAGGAGTACGTGGCGGCCTACGAGGCACTACGTGAGGAAGAGCGGGCGCGCCGCAGATCAAAGCCCGGTGGGCCACCCCCGCATCGGATGGCAATCCGTGACAGAGGCAAGCCGTATGTTCGGCTTGTTCTCGATGCGTACCACCGTGACCAGATCTCACCATCGTCATTGTCAACCCTGCTCGGCTTGAAGTTGAAGCACGTGGCGGCTCTCGAACGAGAAGCTGGCGCGGGGCCATGAGCTACGTCTTCGATACCAGCGCCCTCATCGGCGCATGGGTTCGCACCTATCCACCAGACCTGTTTCCGCGCGTCTGGGAGGAGATGGACGCCCTGGCGACCGACGGCCGGCTCTTGGTACCCGAGGAGGTACTGGAGGAGCTCGGCAAACAGGACGACGAGCTGCTCGCCTGGGTGAAAGCAAGAGCCGAGGCGATGGTCGTACCGACGACACGAGCAATGATGTTGGAAGCCCGAGCCGTACTTGTCGATCATCCACACCTCACCAAGACCGGCACAGGACGAGGGAAGGCTGACCCGTTCGTCATCGCCCTAGCGGCTTTGCGGGACTTCCCGGTCGTCACACAAGAACAGGGTGGTTCGGCCTCGAAACCGCGGATCCCTTACGTCTGCGGTGAACGGGGAGTCGACTGCATGAGTGCGCTGGATGTCATCCGCACCGAGGGCTGGCGCTTCTGACGCTTCGGGGCGACATCCAGTCCCGGCTGTCGGTCCGTCTGGCGTCCCCCTTGTGACGTGTCCTTGCGCACGAAACCCGCCGCAAAGGCCGGCGAATGCCGCCCCGTGCCGGATCGTCCGTTAGAAGATCCGTTAGAAGAATGGCCCGTCAACGACGAAGCCCTGGCCTCAGCAACGCTGTGACCAGGGCTTTTGTGGTGGCGGGGGCAGGATTTGAACCTGCGACCTTCGGGTTATGAGCCCGACGAGCTACCTGGCTGCTCCACCCCGCGTCGAAGTGGATCTTCAACCCTAGAGCCGGTCACCGCGTTCGACAACCGTGCCATTCGAACCATCAATCGAGACTCACCGAGCCCCTCGCCTGCTCGTAGAACGCCGTGGGCAACGTAAACGAGTCGGCGATCTGTCCTGTGTCATTGAGCAGCTCGACACGAGCTGCTTCCAAGCCCGGCGTCAGGCCGAAGGCAAACAGAGCATTGTCGGCGTTCGTTGGTGACGCCACTGTTGGGATCTGCGTTGTCTCACCTCCAATGGTCAAAATCCGAAACGAGGTGATCGACGCTGGAGCGACCCCGGCAACGGCAGCTTCGTCGCCGGCAACGACAACAAACGCCACAGCTTCGTCGGCAGCGGTGAATGGCAAACGGCCAGTCGAGCCCGGCACACCTCCGACAACCAGCACTTCGGCCGCGTCGAAGGTCCAACCTCCATCTGGCCCAGAAAGCACGGTCGCAGCGGTCGACTCATACGAGGTCGCGCGACGTCGATTGCGCACCGGCACCTCGTTGTCCTGCACGAAGACCAGGGCTTCGGCCATATCGAGAACGGCAGCCAGCGACTCGTCAGACCTGATTCTGACCAACCCCACACCCGGCTCGAACCACTCAGCATCCCCGCCATTGACGCTGCCCTCGACGCCGCGAATCGTCTCAGACTGCCAATCCTCACCAATGAGTGGAAGGCCTGACGAAAAATCGAGCGCCCCGGCCCCGGCTTGGCTGCGTACCTCGAAGAACACGTGGCTCCCCGACGGTGTCACCGCATGAATGTCCTGCCGGTAGGTCGCCGGTTCTTCGACCACCGCTTGACGCTCAGCAAGGAGAAACTCGCTTCGCACCACGAAGTTGGATGGCAGCGTGCCGATGTCGATGATTTGGTAAGCACTGGCGCTTGGCTCCGTCAGGTCTGGCTCGGCAACGAGGCCACTCACATCGACCACCCGAACCCCCGTCGACGAATCTGACCAGTAGGGGCTGGCCTCGAGTTCGTTCGATCGATCGGCCAGAAACGTCCAGGGCATCGGACCTCCGAGCGCCCACCAACCAATGCCGGCGACGATGATCGCCGCAGCGCGAGTTACCAATGACCGATGCCCCGGCACCACGACCGTGCTGGTTCGCTTGATGGTGCTGCCTTCCGTGAGCGCGCCGCTTTCGGTGACCGCAACGTCCGGCGTGGTCCCGCCATCGAGCAGCACGGGCTCACCAGCATCGTCAAGCGGTCTCATCAAGTCTTCACCACCGCCAAGATTCGCGCGGAAACCTGCCGATGTCACGGCGCGCTGCAGCTCATGTTCGTGACCACTGGTATCGTCCGACATCGCTTTTTCGGGACAAGTGCCGATAGTGAAACTTGGCAGTGGTGTCGCTGCATCAGATCCAATGATGTAGCGAAAGGACGCAGCACATGGTCTCCCAATCAAACCCCCAAACCAGCCGACTCTTGACGATCGTTGCCGGCATCGCCCTGCTTGCGAGTGCATGTGGTGGTTCCTCAACTGACCAGGTCACAGCCGAAGCCGACAGTGCAGGCGTCGCCCGAAGCTTCTGTGAGGCCGTCGCCGATCTAGGGGCCAGCATCCAGAACAGTGCTCCAGCCGCCGAACAAGCGTCAGCCGCGGCTGCTGCGGTCGAGCTGATGCCCGCAGATGCTCCCGGGTTCGCAAGGTCGTACTTCGACGCCATCGCCGCAGCTACAGGCCAGTCGGCTGACGGTGCCGATGCCAGCGCAGCCGAAGCCGCATGGGCTAACGGAGAGCACCTACAGGTAGCCACCTTCCTCGGCGGCGAATGCCCAGGCGATGAATACGCATCGGTGCCCACCTTCCAAGGCATGGTCGCCATGGGCCAGACCATGCAGAGCGATGGCGTCGGCGGGTCGGCAACGGCAACCACGATTGCCAGTGGTTCGGCCGACGACGCCACAGGCACCACGGCACCCGCCACCACAACAAGCGGTGGCGACGAAACAGCAACAGGTCTCAACACCGTCGAGCTTGGCGACCCCGGTACCCGGACGGTCTACAACATGACCGAGTTCGTCGCCGGACCCGCCTTCGCCACGAACGCCACGATTGATGAGATCTTCGATGCGGCTCCGAGCGTCGGCAACCAGAACTGGCTCGTGATCGAGATCCTCGGCGAGACCCAGGCCAACATCCAGACGAGCTACGCGTCCGGACTGTTCTCTGTCATCAGCCCCGATGGGCAGCGGTTCACCGCCGATCAGTTCTCCGACAGTTTCGGCGAGGCCGAGTTCTCCCTGAACTTCAACGGCATCGAGAACCAAAGCACGTTTGCGCTGTTCGAAACTCCCGAGTTCGTCACCGACCTCGAAGGTTGGCAGCTCCAGATTCTTGTCGGCGAGGAACTTCCGGCATTCGTTCCGCTCACGGGAGAATCGATCCCACCCGTCGAGCCGATTGTGCTCGGGCCTGTCGATGGCGCATCGACGACGGGAGACAACGTCTACAACGACAATCTCGGTTGTGTCACGGTGTTCGACGTCGACGTCATCTCTGCCGTCGTCAGTGTCGAGACGGCCTATCAAAACCGACTTTTCCGCTCTCGAGCCGGCGAGCGATTCCTCACCGTCGAAGTCGACGTCACAAACATCACTGACGAGTCGATCGATGACCTGTGCGATGAGATCGGAGCTAGCTTCGAACAACCCAACCTGCGGCTCAGCGCAGACGGCCGACGGCAAGGCCCGACCGACTTCGGCGACCTCCGCGTTGTCGACCCGGGTGCGACAGTTGCCTACGTCGTCACCTACGTCATCTCCGCAGATGCCACCGAGCTCAGCCTGCTAGGCACCGAAGACAGCGACGTCTTTGGCACGTGGCAGATCGATCTTCCGACGCTGCCCGGCGAGTGAGGCTCCGTCGGCCCGCTCGACTAGACACAGGGCATGTCTGAAGAAGCCGAACTGCTCGTCGACTCCGCCAACGGAGTCACCACCATCACCTTCAACCGGCCCGACGCACTCAATGCCATCACGCCAACGATGCTCGAGGCGCTCGACGAGGCGGTTGCCGCTGCCGACGCGGACCCCGAGCAACGCATCGTCGTGCTCACGGGCACCGGCAGAGCGTTCAGCGCAGGGGTCGACTTGAAGGCCCTCGGCCAGACCTCACCAGCGAACGGCGTCGTGGGCACATCGCTCGACGAACCGGCCCGCCGCCTCACTCACCGCCTCTCCACCATGCCGACGGTCAGCATTGCCAAGGTCAACGGGTTCTGCTTCACCGGAGCGCTCGAGATCGCACTTGCGTGCGACCTGATGGTGGTTGCGAACGAAGCAAAGCTCGGCGACACCCACGCCAAGTTCGCCCTCAGGCCGACGTGGGGCATGTCGCAACGACTCCCCCGCGCCGTCGGGCCGGCAAAGGCCCGCGAGCTGTCGTTTACCGCCCGAACCTTCACCGGCGTTGAAGCCCAACAAATGGGGATGGCCTGCCGAGCAGTCCCAGCGGCCGACCTCGATGCTGAAGTGGCCGGACTGGCTGAGCAGATTGTGGCAAACAGCACCGGCTCACTGGCGGCCTACAAAGATCTCTACGACGCATCGGATCGGCTCGGGCTCCACGAGGGCCTGGCCTACGAGTACGGCCACGACTACCCCATCACCGACACTGCAGAGCGGCTCGCAGAGTTCTGAACTCTGGGCGCCCGGTCGGGGCCGTCTACGCGTCGCCATTAACCTCAGCGGGCGAATCTGCCGAAAAAGATTGGGAACCGTGAAACTTCCACGGCTCGTTGCTGCATCTCATGTGCACCGATCTCCACAAAGGAATGCCCCGATGCAACGCTCAACTCTTCGAACACCACGCCGCAAGGTACTCATGAGCCTCGCCGCACTTGGCTTGATCGCCTCGGCGTGCGGCTCAAGCACCGACGATGGGCTTGCGGCCGACGCCGACAGTGCCGGGGTTGCTCGCAGCTTCTGCGATTCGGTCGCCGACCTCGGCGCCAACATTCAGACCGGCTCGCCAGCCCCCGATCAAGCAGCCGCAGCAGCAGCCACCATGGAACTGATTCCGAGCGACGCACCTGAGTTTGCGACGTCGTACTTCCAAGCCATCGCCGATGCGACCCAGCTCCAAGCAACCGGAGCCGACTCATCGATCGCCGAGGCCGCATGGGCCAACGGCCAGCACCTGCAGGTGTCCGCCTTCCTCGGCGCAACCTGCCCAGACAGCGAGTTCACGTCAAGCGCATCGTTCCAGGGCATGATCGCCATGGGCATGGACATGCAAGCCGCCGGCGTGGCCACCGACGCTGGTGAAACGGCAACGCCAACCACGATCGCCAGCGGAACGTCTGACGACGCAGCCACAGATACCACCCCTGCTCCAGCTCCAACCGTTGAGCCAGGCCTCAATCGAGTCGTCCTTGGTGAGGGCAGCGCTTCAGGTCTCTACGCCCAGGTTGAATGGACCGTCGGAGAGATCACGTCAACCAATGCCGACGCCTACGACTGGCTCACGTCAGACGCCGAAGTCGGTGACAACGAGTTCTGGCTCATCGTCGGCGTCAACGGTGAAACCCAGTCCAACATTCGCACGAACTACGACCAGGACGACTTCTTCCTCACCAGTCCGGACGGCTTGACGATGAATGGCGAAGAACTCATCGACAGCTTCGGCGAGAACCTGTTTCAGCTCGAATTTGATGGACAGGAAAACAAGTCTGGCTTCATCGTGTTCGCGACACCCGAGCAGATCACGAGCCTCGACGGTTGGAGCATTTCGGTGAAAGTGGGAGATCAGATCCCACTCGTCCTTCCCCTGGTCGGTGAGGCACCAGCACTTGAAACCGTGCTCGTACTCGACCCACCCGCAACCCTCGGGGTGCGGGGCGACAGCATTTGGGAAGGCTGCGAGATCACCTACGACCTCGACGTCCTCACCGCTGAAGTCACGATCGACTCGAGCCACGACAACAAGATCCATCGGGCTCGAGTGGGCGAGCGCTACCTCGTCGTGACCTACGACATCACGAGCACCACCGAAAACGTCGGGAGCAGTCCCTGTACATCTTCGGCGGAGCGGGGCTTCGACCCCGAGTTCTTCCGTCTTTCGATCGACGGCAGGGTCTCGACACCCGAAGCCCTCGAGACCGAAGAGATCAATGAGGGCGCCACGGTTGCCGGTCAGGCGGTCTACCTCCTGCCCGCTGAAGCAACTGAGCTCACGCTGCTCGGCGAGACCTTCGAAGAGGTCTACAACACCTGGCAGGTCGACATCTGGGCTCTCCCCGGCGAGTGATCCCCGGCCGGCGATCTCGGGTCAGGCCGGGTCGCGGTGACCAAGGCGTTCAGAAAGACGTTCGGCGAGCTCGAGACGGGCTCGCCGAACCCAGGTCTTGGCTGTGCTGAGTGGCACGTCGAGGCGGGTGGCGATCTCTTCGTAGGTCAGGCCATCGTCTTCTCGGAGCAACAGCGCTTGCCGACGATCTTCTGGGAGCTGTTCGATCTCTTCCCGGATCACGGCCCGATCGACCACCATCGAAGAAACCCTGGCAACGAAGTCCTCTGCAAAGTCGACCGAGTCGCCCGCTTCAGCTCGATCGCTGTGGCGGGCTTCGCCCCGAATGAGCATCTTGGCCTCGTTCGACGCCACCCGATGCAGCCAGGTGGTGAACTTCGACTCGGCTCGGAACGAATCGATGCGCAAAGCCACCGCCACCATCACCGCACCTTCTGCAGCCGAGACGTCGTGCTCAGAAATCAGGTACTGCCTGATGGCAGGGTGAGCCAACCGGAACGTGCGCACGGCCCAGGCAAGGTCGGCTGCTGCCTCATGTGAGCCCGCGGCTGCAGTTGTGGCGAGCTGGTCGAGCAATGCCGAACGGGCGTCGGCGTCGGCGTTCTGGAGTTGCAGCCTTGTGCGGTTGTTCATCCGGAAACCTCGACGATCATGCGGGTGCCTCGCTCGATCCCATCGGCGCCAACCGACACAAGTGAAATCGTGATCGACCCGGTGAGCTGAGGCGTCACGGCAAAAACGTCATCGTTGACTTCGTTGCCATCCTCATCGATCCAGAAGTGGAACGTGTCTGCAGCCGCCGATGACGCAAAGAACTGCGTCGTCTGGCCCAGCGGAATCTCCGCGGGGCCGATGATCGAAGGGCCATCAGGTGATTCGACGACACGAATCGATTTGGTTTCTGGGCCACCACCATCGATCGACAGCGAGAAGCTGAGCGAACCAGGCAACCGGGCCTGAACTTGCAGGTCCTGCTCAGAGATGGTGGCGCCGGTCCAGTCAGTCCACTCGACGAGGGCGTCGGCCGGAGCGTCGGCGCGATACCGAACCATCTCGCCGACCTCGATCGTGTCGGGGCCAATGATCGACGACGATCCTCCCAACAGACGCGTGAGGCCAAACCCGCTGAATCCGATCACAATCAGCGCGGCCAGAGCAAAGATCGGCACCTTCGATCGCTTGCCGGTGACGCTGTCGGGAACCGGCGATGGTGACGGTCCTGAATCGTGAACGGGCGTGGGTGGTGGCGTCGGCACCGGCTGATCGGGCACGACCACGGTCGGCGGTGTTTGGTGCGCTGCTGCAGCCGGCGACGTCGGGCGCTGCGGTGCCGTAGGTGCAACCGGTGGGGCTGCGGGTGCCTGTGAGGCATCGCTCGTTCTGCGAGCCCGGCTCGGCGCACCAAGCGCCTCACGCAATGCTTCGCGCCACTCGTCGATCGAGTCGTATCTATCGTCGGCCCGATCCGCATACCCCTTGGAGAGCACTGCCATCACCTCTGGAGCGAGCTCCTTGGGTGCGGCCGCCGGGCCCCGCAATAGCTCGCTGACCAGAACGGTGGCGGCGTAGATGTCGGCCCGATGGTCGACCCGCCCGGCCGGATCAAGCTGTTCGGGAGCCGAGTAGCGGGCCGTGCCACCGGCGACGCTGAGTGCTGTGGAATCGAGGTTGAGGTCCTTCGCCAAACCGAGATCGCCAACCACGAGGCGTTCGCCCGATCGCAACAGGCCGTCGTTGTCTTGTCGTGAGACACCTCGATCGGTGCGCATCAGCAGGTTCGATGGCTTGAGATCTCGGTGGACAACACCGGCGGCGTGAATAGCGCCCACTGCAGCCGCCAGCGCATCGATCACGGGAATAACGTGCTCGGCATCCCACGCCGTCTCACCCAACCGGTTGCGCAACGTTCCGCGATCGGCGAAGCCCATCACGAAGAACGGTCGCCCATCTTCGGTCTCGTCGATGTCGTGCACTTCGATGAGACCCGGCACCGATCCCTGGGACTGCAGCCGGCGCAGCAAGACAGCCTCGTTGCGGAAGCGGCGACGCACATCGGGGTCAACCGACCAGTTCTCGGCGAGCACCTTGATGGCGACAGTGGCGTCGAGGCGCGGATCGGCGGCTCGGTACACCGTGGCAAAACCGCCAGCGCCGAGGACTCCTTCGACGTCGTAGCGGCCAATCCGCTCGATGGGCATTCCTCCCATGTTGCCACGCCAACGCCAGTGAACAGTTGAGGATCCGTCCCCAGCGACACGGGCCGAAAGGGCCAACCCTGGCCTTAGCGCCCGGCATAGAACGTCTTGCAATTCCCCGAGCTCAGCAGCCCGGCCGCGGTTCTGGAGGCCGCTGGGCACCGAAAGGTGCTCTCCGGCCTCCAGAACGGAAGTTTTCGAGGACGAGCCGAACGTCACGTGGGTTGTGTCGGCAGGCCGACGGAGCGTCTGGCCGTCTGGATCGACGATGAGGAGGTCATCAACCAACGACCCAAGGAGCGGCGACATGAAGCGCCAACTGAAAGCCATCGCTGCAGCAGCAGCCATCATCGCACCAGTCGCCATCGTGGCGACTCCTGCATCAGCCCAACCCGATCCAGACCCTGACATCGTCAGCCTGCGGATCATCAGCAATCGTTGGGAGGAATTCGTCTACGAAGGTTCTTACACCATCTACGAAAACGAACTCCCCGAAGAGTGGTCGATCGAACTCGACAGCCCAGATGCCGACTCTGTCCGCTGGACCGTCAACGGCGTGCTTGAGTCCGAAGAAGAAGAACACCCCTATCTGATCACCCGCAACAACGCGGACTCCTGGGAACCCTCAGACTGGGGCCCAGGCACCTACGACATCATGGCCACGGCATTCACCGGACCAAGCCAAACCGGCGATTCAAACGCTTTTGAAACTCGCCTCGTGATTGAGCCGGGAACCCGGCCGGGCTACGACTTCGTCCCGAACGCCGGCTTCGATGCTCACGACGCCAACCCCGGCGACGGCGAGTGCGCTGCGATCGTCGACGGGCAGAGTCACTGCACGTTGCGAGCGGCCGTCGAGGAACTGAATGCGACGGGTGGAGGGCGCATCGGCCTCAAGGACTTCATGTGGTCCTACGAGCTGAACCTGGGCGAACTGGACATCACCACTCCCATGGGAATCTTCGGCCTCCACAACGGAAGGTCAACCATTCTTGCCACCGAGTCCCATCGGGTGTTCGACATCAACTCGCCAGGCGATCTCGTGCTGCTGGGCGGCCTCAACATTCGGTACGGCAACGCGCAGAGCAATCCCGCCGGCGAGCAGACCGGAGGCAACATTCGAGTGCGAGACACCTCGCTTTGGATCAACGATTCACACGTTTCCGGAGGGTCTGCCGTCAGAGGAGGCGGCATCGACTTCGAGCGAGATGATGAACACAACTCAGCGATGTACGTGAGCTACTCAACCATCGAAAGCAACCACGCCACACGTGGCGCAGGCGGCGGTATCTATACGAACCAGAACCTCGCCATCGAAAGCTCCCAGATCGTCGAAAACACCGGCATCAGCGGCGCTGGTGTGGCGGTCAGGGGTAACGGCGACACAACCCTCACGGTCAACAACACGATGGTCGCTCACAATGAGGCCATCATCGGCGGCAGCGGCCTGAACATCGAGGCTGCGATCGCAACCATCGACTACACGACCATCGCCGACAACGTGACCCGCAACAACGACACGCCGTGGGCCGGGCCGAGCGAGTCGGGTGGCATTTGGATGGACAATCCTTGGAACCTGACCCTGCGAGCCAACGCATTCGTGGGCAACACATACAGCCGACCAGGCGAGACCACGCAGCGACCAGCAGACTGTGCATCACCGCACGGCACGTCGTTCAAGTTCAAGCCCGGCAACTACGTCGATCAGCCCAACAGCGTGTGCCGAGTTGACGAATTCCACGGCACCCGTGTTGCGACCGCTACGGGCATTCCGGCGTACGTCGCGTCATCCAACCCCTGGGTCTACAGCGAATACGTCGTGAGCGAGCGCAGCCCGCTCTGGGGCCTGGGAATCGGATCCGACGCTGTTTGCCCGACTGCCGATGTCTACGGCACGAGCCGTGCCGATGATGGTGGATGCACCGCAGGGGCTGTGGCCCGGGCCGAGTTCCGGACCGTCGAGATCTCACAAGCTGTCGAGGTCGACATGTCGGACGCACCGATCGTGATCCCGGCAGAGACGCTGCCAGAACTCGACACCAGCAACATCGAGCTGCCTGACAGCATCGGGGGCGCCTCGCCTCTCGATGTTCCACAGCTCACAGTGCCCACGCCCGGCATCGGTGGTTTCACGCTCGACTGAGCCAAACGTTCCGCTAGCGAGCACCAACAACATGGCCGAAGCCGATGGGTCCGCCCATCGGCTTCGCCGCGTGCCATGCCGGCGTTGACGTTTCAGACCTGACCCCTGAGGGGTCACGGGGTGAGGGAGAACTGGCTCATGAAGGCCCAGCCGTCGGCGGTGGCGTCGACGTCGGTGGTTGTGTAGCCGAGCGTGTCGAGCAGGAGCGGGCCCAAGGGTGAGCTGGGCCAGGTGTGGCCGCCCTCGGTCACCTCGTAGAAGATCAGCGGAACGTCATCGTCGCACCCGAGGTAGTCATAGCGGATCGTCTCGACCCCGATCTCGCTCACCTCTGGTTCGAGCTCGCAGCCGAAATCGGCAGCAAATTCAGAGAACTCATCTGGCATCACCTGCGCGAAGAACTCGGTGAAATCTTCCGTCGCCTCGCCCTCGAGGAGCGAGGACTCACCGCCCGCAAAGGGCACGACCAAATCGGCCGTGCCATGAAACGCCATGAACGGAACGGCCCGGCTCGGGTCGCACTCGTCGGGGTGCGAGAGCCCGGCTACCGACACGCCGGCGGCGATCCGGTCGGCCATGTCGCACAGGAGTCGACTGGTGAAGAAGCCACCGTTCGACATGCCAGTTGAGTAGACCCGGCTTTCGTCAACGCAGAAGTCGGCGATGAGCTGGTCGATCAGGTCGTTGGCAAAGGCGATGTCGTCGCGATTCGGAATGTCGAGCTGAATGAGCTCCCACGAGTTGCGATTGTCGCCAGGGCCGGGCGTTCCGGTGGGGTGCACGGCAATGAAGCCCTCGCGCTCGGCCAACGCTTCGTAGTCGGTGAAGAGCGCCTGCTGGGGACCATCCGACCCGAGACCGTGCCAGTTGATGACAACCGGCAAGAGGGTGCCATCGAACGTTGTCGGCACATAGACCTGAGCACCCTGAATCGGCCCGCCCGCCTCCGATGAGATGCGACCAATCCCGGTGTCGACTTGGCAACCCTCGCCGACGGCCGGGGCCTCGGTCGTGTCAGCTTCCTCGTCTGTTTCGGATTCGTCGGTCGTCTCGGCCGCTTCTGTGGCCTCTGCGCTGTCGTCGGCTTCAGCCGTCTCGGGAGCTTCCGTGGTATCGGCCGCGGCCGTGGTGTCGGTCGACTCGGCCGCGCTGGTGTCGTCGCCATCCGACGAACAGCTTGCGGCGACGAAAACGAGAGCGAGAAGAAGGGCGACGGATCGACGCGGGGCACAGGGCATCGCCACAGTGAAGCACCACTATTGGGCCACGGTCGACGCGGGTCGGTAGGTTCTCGACGTGGATGTCATCAACCTGCTCAAAAGCCATCGCTCGATTCGCAAGTTCAAGGACGAGCCAATCGATGAGGATCTGATCCAGAACCTCATCGGCGCTGGCCTGGCCACGGCCACCTCATCGAACCTCCAGGGCGCCACGGTCATTCGGGTCCGCAACCCAGAAAAGCGTGCGGCCATCGCCGAACTGGCCGGCGGGCAGACCTACGTCGAAACAGCCGGCGCCTTCTTCGTTTGGTGCGCCGACCTGCATCGTTCCGCCGTGGCGTGCGAGATGGGTGGCGGCACCTTCACCGACGGCATGACTGAGCACTTCATCATCGCCGTCAGCGATTGTTCGCTCGCCGCCCAGAGCACCGTCGCCGCGGCCGAATCGGTCGGCCTCGGCATCTGCTACATCGGCGGCATCCGCAACGATCCAGCCAAGATGACTGAGTTGCTCGAGCTTCCCGACCAGGTCTTGCCGCTGTTTGGCCTGTGCCTCGGCTGGCCCGATCAGGATCCGGCCATCAAGCCCCGCCTCCCCATGTCGGTCACGCTCAAGGACGACACCTACGACGAGGCGAACGATCGCGACGGCATCGCCGCCTACGACGCCCAGATGCGGGAGTACTACAAGGAGCGGACCGGCGGGAAGGTCGAGCGAGCCTGGAGCGAAGACATGTCAGCCCTCCTCGGCAAGGAGAGCCGACCCCACATGCGGCCCTACCTCGAGGGCCAGGGCTTCATCACCAAATAGCT
Source organism: uncultured Acidimicrobiales bacterium (assembly GCA_937976305.1). Lineage (GTDB taxonomy): Bacteria > Actinomycetota > Acidimicrobiia > Acidimicrobiales > SZUA-35 > CALEWY01. The sequence goes on along the minus strand of CALJSB010000046.1, from coordinate 24,917 downwards.
CCAGCATCACCAAATAGCCCTCAAAACCCGGTTCTGGAGGCTGTGCGGTGGATGCGGTGATGACGGTACGACGGGGCGTCAGTCGTCGTCGGAGGCCGACCACTGGAGCTCGAACGAGAGCTCTTCGTCGCCGTCTTCGACCTCGTGCTCGATGATGATCTCGGCGTCAGCCGGCACGGTGAAACGCTTGTTGGCCACCTGAATGCGGAATGACTCGCCCGCCTCCATGGCGTCGGCCAGACGTCGCAATGTGTCAACGAACTGCGAGACGGGAACGTTCTTTTCGATATCACGATCTGCCATAGCCGCAGTGTGGCAGCCCTCCCTCGAACTTGCGTGCACCCCTCCATCAGAGGCAGGTTCAATGCACGCAACGACGGCGAAAGGGGATCTGATTTCATGCTTACCCATCAGGAACGGGTCGACACGGCCAAGTCCGCCATCGACTACATCTGCGGCCGGTCGCCCGAAGAACAATCCCAGCCCGTGCCCAATTGTCCGGGTTGGACCGTCTACAACGCTGCATCACACGTCGGACGAGTGGCCATTGCCTGGAAGGCCATGATCGAGGCGACGCCAGACGATCCGGAGTCACGCAACCGTGGCTACGCCGTGGCCGACACAGTGCCGGAAGGAACCGATGCCGCCGCCTTGGGCGTCTTCGCGCACCAAGCTCTCAATTGTCTCGTCGATGACCCTGACGCCGAGGCCTTCTTCTCGATGACGGGTGGGCACGGCACCCGGCGGCTGTGGGCCGTACACGCCGCCGCCGAGCTCGGGATCCACCGGCTCGACGTCGAAGCTGCGCTGGGTCACGACCATGCGATGAGCGACGATGCGGCGGTCGACGCGCTCAGCTACTCCTTCGAGTACTTCCTCCCAGCAATGGCGAAGGCTGCCGGTGAGGTGCCGGGCAGTGTCACCCTCGACGCGCTTGGTCTCTCGCTCGACGTCGGGGCCGCAGCCGATGACAACGTCAGCCTCCGAGGCCGGCCGGTCGACCTCTTGCTTGCCCTGTGGGGGCGCCCCTACGACGGGGTTGAGGTCGTCAGCGGAGAGGCCACAGTGCTCGAAGCCTGGCGATCGGTACCCGAACGGGCCTTCCAATTCGGCACCTGGGACTGAGCCACATGTTCTTCTCGACGACGTTGCGTGCACCCTGCCAGGCCCTGCGGTTCTCCTGCACGCAAGTTCGGCGGGGAGGAGGAGAGGCGACGACGTTGCGTGCACCCTGCCAGGCCCAGCGGGTCCCATGCACGCAACTTCGGCAGGGGGCGCAGCGACGGGGTCGACTGGGGAACGGGGCAGCGCTCAGGTGGTCGAATCGTCGAGGATCATCAGCGTCTTGAGATCGCTGTGAAACTCGAGGGCGTGGTCGCCACCCTCTCGGCCGATGCCCGAGATGCCACAGCCACCAAAGGGAGCGGTGAGGTCTCGCACGAGGAACGTGTTGACCCACACGAGTCCGGCCCGGATCGCCCGGCCCACTCGCTCGGCTCGCTCTCGACTCGTCGTGTAGACGATCGCCGAAAGACCGTACTCAGTCGAGTTGGCGAGTTCGACGGCCTCCGCTTCACTCGCGAACGTCTGAATCGTGAGGACTGGCCCGAAGATCTCGGACTGCACGACCTCGGAGTCGTTTGACTTCGGCGCAATCAGGGTTGGCTCGTAGTGCAGGCTTCCCTCAACCGGATGCCCGCCCCGCAAGATCTCGTCGCCGTTCTCTCTGGCGCGCTTCACGAACCCGTCGATGCGATCGCGGTGATCGGGGTGGACGCACGGCGCAATGTCGGTGTTGGGGTTGCGGCTGTCGCCGAGCACGAGCTCGTCGGTGTGATGATGAAAGCGCTCGAGAAACTCGTCGTAGATCGACGCGTCGACCAAGAGGCGGGTGCCAGCCAGGCACACCTGGCCTGAGTCGTCGACCTGCCACGCTGCCTTTTTGGCTGCGGCGTCGAGGTCGGCGTCGGCAAACACGACCAGTGGGCCCTTGCCGCCGAGTTCGGCCGTGAAGGGCACGATGTTCTTGGCCGCCGCGACTCCGATGTGCCTCGCTGTCTCTGGCGAACCGGTAAAGGTGATGCGACGCAGACGATCGTCAGCCACCAGCGCGGCGCCGACCTCTTCGCCGATGCCCTGCACCAGGTTGTAGGCACCGGGCGGAAAGCCGGCCTCAACGGTGAGCTCGGCCAGGATCGATGCGGTCAGCGGCGACCACTCGGCTGGCTTGTGAATCACGGAGTTGCCAGCGGCCAGGGCTGGGGCCAGCTTCCAGGTGCTGAGCATGAACGGGGCGTTCCACGGTGTGATCACCACGGTGGGACCGGCAGGCATCCGCTGCACCGCGTTGTACATCGACTTCGCATCCCACACCCGCTCCTCGTGGGTGACGATGAGATCGGCATAGGTGCGGAAGTTGAGGGCGCCCCGTCCGACGAGACGCTCCCGCATCGAGTTCTCGAGGAATCCCATGTCGAGCGACTCGGCGACAGCAATGTCTTCCGTGCGTCCCTCGATGAGATCAGCAAGCCGGTGCATGGCGTCGGCCCGATCGGCGACGCTCATTGCGCCCCAGACCGCGAACCCATCGACGGCTGCTGCTACCGCAGTGGCCGCAGTTTCTTCATTGCCGCGGGCGATCTGAGCAAGAGGCCCAGCATCCCAGTCGAGCGGTGAGCGAGTGTCGAACGTGTCGGGAGAGCCGACCCACTCACCACCTATCAGGTGACCGGTCGCAATCGAAACGCCGCCAACGTCCGCCCGAGCCGGCCAGCTATCAGTCATCCGCAGACTCGTCATCGAGCTTGCTCTTGTAGTGCTTCGACTGCGGCGCCCGAATACCCCGAAACTCCCAGTCACCGCCCTGCGCCGTCGACAGCACCTCTTCGGATTCGGTTGGCTGAGCACCGAACCCACTGGCCACCGGCGATGGCCCGGCCACAATCGTGTTGGTCAACGCGCCGAGACCCTCGACTTCAACCGTCACAACATCGCCCGGGTAGACGGTGCGGGAGTTGGCGGGGGTTCCCGAGAGCAAGATGTCGCCAGGCACGAGCGTGATCGACCGGGCGATGTCGGCGACGAGGTAGTGCATGTCCCACTCCATCTCGTCGGTGTTGCCGTCCTGACGCACCTCGCCGTTGACGATGGTGCGAATCTGCTTGTTGTGGTAGTCCCAGTCGGTGACAAGGGCCGGACCGACAGGGCAGAGCGTGTCGCTGCCCTTGACCCGCAGCATCGACCCAGCATCGGTGTCGCGAAAGTCGTGCAACCCGTAGTCGTTCGCCACCGAATAGCCGGCGATGTAGCCACCGGCTTCCTCGGGCGTGATGTTGCGGCAGATCTTGCCGATCACGATCGCGATCTCGCCCTCGTAGTTGAGCCACTTGCAACCGTCCGGCCTCACCACATCGGCGCCGTGACCGCACAGGGCGGTTACCGGTTTCTGGAAGTAGGTGGGCGCAGCTGGCAGGCGGGTCATGAACTCGTCGACACGGCTTACGTAGTTGAGGTGGACGCAGATGATTTTGGTTGGATCACTCGGTGCGAGGTGCGTCGCCTCAGTGATCGGCACCGACCGGCCATCGGGCGCAACGAGTTCGTCGCCCCGACGCTCGACCACAAGCGGATAACCATCGAGCAGAATGCGGCGGGTCTCGGTCATGGTTCTGACAGTAGCGTTGCCGAGCGATAGTTTGGAACCGAACGATATGGCGGATTCGAACCAACAAACCGACGAAATGCTGGCCAACGAGCGAGATATCCGCGCCCGCCTCGGAGACCACCCATTCGATTTCGACTCGCTGCACGTCATCTCGAACATCTACCGAGCAGCTGCCACGATTCGGCGACGAGCCGAGCGCGAAGTGCTTGCCGACTACAACCTGTCGTGGGGTGGCTTCACGATTCTGTGGGTGCTGTGGATCTGGGGCGAGATGGAGACCGCCAACCTCGCCGCCGAATGCGATCTCGCCAAGGGCACGCTCACCGGCATGGTGTCAACGCTCGAGCAACGAGGGCTGGTCGAACGAGAGCGCATGGCGAACGACCGACGCCGTGTCACCGTGTCGCTCACCGACGAGGGCCTCACCACAATCGAAGACGTCTTTCCCAACTTCAACGCATTCGAGGCCGAGATGAGCGCGGACCTCGACACGGATGAAAAGCGGATGGCAGCAGAGCTACTCCGCCGGATCATCACCCGCCACGAAGGCTAAGAGCCAGACCGTTCTGCCAGCCGGGTGAAACCGTCGCGCGTTTGCGGAAGCTTGCGATCGAGAATTCGGGTGGCAACAACCGTGCGCAGGATCTGGGCGGTGCCACCACCAATCGTGAACATGCGCACATCTCGATACATGCGCTCGAGCGGGTTGCGTCGCGAGTACCCGGCGGCTCCAAACACCTGAAGGGCATCGCTCACCACCTTGATCGATGCCTCAGCGGTGAAGATCTTGGCTTGCGCGGCCATGGCGGGGTCGGGGAACGGACTGTTGTTCGGACCCTGCGAGCAGGCCGCTCGATAGGTGAGGCTACGAGCGGCTTCGAGCTGCACGGACATGTCGGCCAGCATCCACTGGAGACCTTGGAACTCAGCAATGGGCCGACCGAATTGCTCCCGCTCTCCCGCAAACTCGAGGGCGAGTTCGTAGGCCCCGGCGGCGATGCCAAGCGCCACGGTGCCGGCCCCGACGCGCTGGCTGTTGTACGCGTTCATGAGGTCGCCGAAGCCCCGCTTGAACCCGCTGGGAGGCAGCACAACCATGTCGGGCCCGACCTCCATGTTGTCGAAGATCACTTCCATCTCGGGAATGCCCCGCAGGCCCATCGTTGGCTCCCGCAGGCCAAAGGTGAGGCCCGGCGTCTCGTCACGAATGGCCAGGAACCCGCCGATGCCTTCCTCGTTGCCCTCCTCGTCGAACACGCGGGCAAAGATGAGATGCAAACGGCTGACGGTGCCACCGGTGATCCAGTGCTTCTTGCCGTTGAGCACGAACGAGTCGCCTTTGCGATCGGCTCGTGTGGTCATCTCTGACGCCGCCGACCCCGCCTCGGGCTCGGTGATGCAGATGGCCGGCTTGTCGCCCGCCAGCACCATTTCGGCGGCCATCTTCTTCTGGGTGTCCGTGCCGTAGGCGAGGATCGCGGAGATGGCGCCCATGTTGGCCTCGACTGAGATGCGGCCGGTGACACCACACACCTTGGCCATCTCTTCGACAACCAGGATGGCGTCGAGAAACGAGTGTCCCTTCCCGCCGAGCTCGGGCGGAACGGTCATGCCGGTGAAGCCGGCCTCCTGCAGCAACGCCACGTTGTCCCAGGGGTATTGCTCGCTCTCATCGATCTTCGCTGCTCGGGGCGCGATCTCACCTTGTGCCAGCTCGCGGGCTCGGGCCTGGAGGGCCTTCTGTTCGTTGGTTAGCTCCCACATGGATGGGTCCCCTTTGCGTGTTTGGCGCCGTTACAGCTGTACCAGATCGAGGTCACATGACCCGAACCGGAAGGTGTTCGATGCCGTTGACGAAGTTTGAATCGACGTACGTCGGCTCACCGTCGAGTTCGAGACGCAGACCCCGCTCGAGAATCTCGTCGATCAAGATCTCGAGCTCGAGTCGGGCGAGCGAAGCACCCAGACAGAAGTGGGCTCCTCCCCCGCCAAAGGCCACGTTCGCCGGCTGTTTCGGACGGCCGACGTCAAACCGCAGCGGTTCATCGAATGTGGCGTCGTCGAAGTTGGCGGCGGCGTACCACATCACCACTTTCTCGCCGGCGGCAATCGTCGTTCCCGAAAGCTCGACCTCTCGCGTGGCCGTTCGACGGAAGTACAGAATCGGCGACGAGTAGCGGATGACTTCTTCAGCCGCGCCGGCCAACAGCTCACCATCGTGTCGAACTCGATCAAACTCGGCGGGAAACTGCGTGAGGTGCAGAGCGAGGTGGGCCATCGCCGACCGTGTCGTCTCGTTCCCGGCAAAGATCATGAGCCGAAAGAAGTTCGCGAACTGTTCGTCGGTCAGGCGCTCGCCATCGACCTCTGCTGCGATGAGTTCAGAGATCAGATCGTCGGCTGGTTGGGCTCGACGTTTGTCGCCCAGCTGCCGTGCGTATTCGGAGATGCCATGGGCCGCCGGACTGTTGAACGGCAAGAGCCGCAGCTCGGTGGTGTTGCCATAGGCGTCGGGGCTCAGCGGCTCAGATGACGTTCCGGCCACCAGGTGATCAGACAGTTCGATCATGTAGCCATGATCGGCTTCGGGCACGCCCATGAGGTCGCAGATCACACCAATGGGGATCGGCGCCGCGACGAGATCGACCCAGTCACCACCACGTGCTGCTTCGAGCCGATCGAGGCAAGCGATGACACGATCGCGGATGGCCTGCCGGTAGCCCTGCACGTGGCGAGGGGTGAAGGCCGAGCTCACCAGACGTCGCAAGACGGTGTGCACGGGAGGGTCGAGATCGATCATCGATGCCCGAGCGTCGAGGGCATCTTCGTCGATGTCGTAGATCTGAATGTGACCGACCTCAGACGAGTACGTCGCCGTATCTCGCGACACCTCAACCAAGTCGGCGAGCCGAGTGACTGACCAGAAATCAACCGGGCCCTCGTTGCGGTGCAGGCCAGGCTGAGACCGCAGGTCGGCGAATACCGAGTGCGGAATGCCGGCCGAGTAGAGCCCTGGATCGGCGAGATCGGTCACGGGCTGGCGATCGTGATCGCCCCGCTCGGGCAGCGAGCGATCAGCTCCTGCGCTCGCTCTTCGGTGACGGTCGCACCCTCAGCAACGTGGGCGATCCCATCGTCGTCCAGTTCGAAGACGTCGGGTTCGAGCATCTCGCACTGGCCGATACCCATGCACACCTCGGCGTTCACCTGCACCCGTACGGCCATCAGCAGTGCTCCATGAAACGGGCCCGCTCCCAGTCGTTCACCTCATCGGGGTCGGCTGAGTTCTCGGCGGCAAGTGCAACCTCGGCCTGGGCGATGCTCACGTAGCTGGTCGAGAACATGTCGCCGAGCAAGCCGGCCAAGGGGCTGCCGTCATAGGCCGCGATACAGCCCGTGAGATCCGTCGGCAACGCTTCGTTGTCGCCCGGGTTCGTATACATGTCGCCCTCGCACATCATCGGCGGAGCAAGCTCTCGGGAAATGCCGTCCATGCCGGCCCCGAGCAGGCCGCCGATCAACAGATAGGGGTTGGCGTCGGCGCCAGCCGGGCGGAACTCGACGCGGTTCGCAGACGATCCCGACTCGACGATGCAACGGGCCATCACCGTTCGGTTGTCGAGGCCCCAGTGAATGTGGGTGGGGGCAAACGTGTAGGGACGGATGCGCTTTGGCCCATTCGATGTTGGCGCTCCGAGAAACGTGAGCGCTGCTGCGTGCTCCATCAGCCCGCCGAGCCACTTGCCCATCAACTCGTTCGGTTGGCCATCGGAGGAAGCAAACCCGTTGCCGCCGTCGACGGTGAGGCTGGTGTGGACGTGCATGCCAGAACCCGACTGTTCGGTCCACGGCTTTGGCATGAAGGTGGCTCGCAGGCCGTGCTGCAGGGCCACCTGCTTCACGATGCTCTTGAACAACACCGTGTTGTCGGCCGTTCGCATGGCGTCGGCTGGGCCGGTGTTGATCTCGATCTGGCCGGGCCCGTACTCGGCGTTGGATGATTCAACTTCGATGCCGGCGCCGATCAGGGCCGCCCGCATGTCGGCCAAGACGGGTTCGAGTTCGAGCGCATCGGTGATCGAGCTGTACTGGATGTGCTGTTGCACAGGCTCCCAGTCAGGCGTGCAGAGGTAGAACTCGAGCTCGGTGGCAACAACCGGAGCCAGGCCCGCTTCTGTCGCCTTGGCCAACTGGGCCGCCAACACCGAGCGAGGGGCCAACGGGTGAGGGTTACCAGCCTTGTCGAACGCGTCGGCGAAGACCATGGCGTACCCAGGACGGTGGGTGAGAATTCGGCCAGAGCCGATATCGGGAACGAGGTGGCAGTCGAGGTAGCCCGAGTCCATGTTGACGAACTCGTTGTCGGGCAGATCGTTCTGCATGTCGAACACAAACATGGCGTCTGCGATGTGAACACCATCGTCGACGGTGGTCGAGAAAAAGCGCTCGACGGGCACCCGCTTCCCCCGCAGGTGGCCCTGGGAATCAGGGGCCGCCACCTCAATGGTGTGAATGTCGTTTTCCCTCGTGAGGGAGCGGAACGACTCGAGTGTCATCGTTGAATCAGCCACAGAGTTTCACCTTTCTTGTGTTGCAAACATCTCATGTATTGGCCGCCGAGCCCAGATACGCCGCTTGTACCGCTGGGTCGGCTTGGATCTCATCGGGTGTGCCCTCGGCAATCACCGAGCCTTGATCGAGGCAGTAGACACGATCGCAGATGCCGACGATGAACTGCAGGTCGTGGTCGATCACAACCACGCCAGCTCCGACGAGTTCGGCCATGCCTCGAACGTGTTCGACCATGTTGAGCGACTCCGAATCGCTCATGCCGCTTGTGGGCTCATCGAGCAACAAGAAATCGGGATTCATCGCGGCCGCCCGGGCCAGCTCGAGCCGGCGAGAGTTTCCGTAGTCGAGCTCTGAGGCCCGACGATCGCGGTGCTCCCACAAGCCAGCCGCGGCAACGAGTTCTTCGGCACCGACGTCGCGTTCGCTCGGGCGGTGGCTCTCGGCCACGAGCTTGCTGACTTCAACGTTTTCCAGCACCGTCAACGACGAGAAAAGCCGCAAGTTCTGAAAGGTGCGGACCAGACCGGCTCGGGCCACCTTGTAGGGCGCCGCACTCGTGAGATCGATCTCGCCTTGTTGGCCATCAAGCGCAACGACACCGCTCGTGGGCGGCACCATGCCGGTGATCACGTTGACCAAGGTGGTCTTTCCGGCGCCATTCGGCCCGATCAGACCAACGACCTCGCCACTCGACGCCGCCATCTCGGCTCCGTTGAGGGCCCGGAAGCCACCGAAGTCGACGATCACGTCGCGAGCCACCAACTGATTGCTCGCGGCTGTGCCGCTGTGGGCCTCGGCCGGCATCGGGGCCTCTTGGTCACTGGTGAAGCGGCGGCGAAGCCACTCGTCGAGCTCCCAGTCGTCGAGCATGCCCTTTGAGCGCCAGATCATGAAGCCAACCATGGCGAGCCCGAGAACAACCCGAGGCAGACCCTCTCGGAACACCCAGTCGAGCGGCACGCCGTCGAGACCGAGCCCGAACACTTCGAAGCCCTCGGAGCCAAGACGCCGGGCGAGCTCGCGCACGAACGTGATCGTCACGACACCCACCACGGCACCAGTGACGCTGTTGCGACCCCCGACGACGAGCATCACCAACGTGAGCAGCGTGTAATCGAAGAAGAACTGGCCAGGCTGAATCGATCCGACCTCGTAGACACGAAGTGATGCGCCAACGGCGACAACCGCCACGGACAACAGCAGGGCAATGGTCTGTTGCACCCGCGGATCGATACCCATGGCCCGAGCGGCGAGCGCATCTTCTCGGCCTGCCTTCGCCAATCGGCCCGAACCGCTGCGGGCGAACAGCAAGGCAATCGCCAGCGAGGCAAAGAGGGCCCCGTACACAGCAACTCGCCCATCGAGCGTCTCGCCGATACCAAAGGTCAGGCCTGCTCGCTCGCCTCCGGTGACATCGCTCCAGCTCCTGGCCACCTCGTGAGTGACGAAGAGCAAGGCGAGGGTGATGACCGTGGCGGCAATGGCGCCCGACTGTGCTCCGCTGCGGGCCAAGCCGATGCCGACGATTGCGGCGATGACGACCGAAACAACGACGGCGATGAGAACAGCAACCGGCACGGACGCCGACACGTCGGCCAAGCCAAACGGTGCGTCGGCGATGCGCCCAGCTTTGTCTGAGGGGTCGATGGCAAAGAGGGCGAATGCGTAGCCGGCGATGGCGGCAAAGCCGATGTGGCCAAACGAGAACACCCCGGTGTTGCCGATGTAGATCTGGATGCCGACCACGATGATGGCGTTGATGAACATGGCAGTGACAAGGCGTTCAGCAGCCGATCCGCCCTGGATTGTCTCGAACAGCAGGCCAACACCAACGATGCCGACGAACAGCAGGGCCGCGCCGGCGAGCGGAAAGACCCGGGCTTTCACACCCGCTCCGCATGCTGCACGGTGATGAGGCCCTGCGGCCGGAAGATGAACAGGAAGGCAATGAGTCCGAACACCACCGCATCGGTCAGCACGGCGACCGAGCTGGGCAGCTGAGAACGCAACAGCACCTCAGCAACCCCCAACGCGAGTCCGCCGAGCACCGCTCCCCGGAGGCTTCCGAGACCTCCGATGAGGGCAGCCAAGACACCTTTGAGCATGGGGTCGATGCCGGCTGAGGGATCAGTATTGCCAGCCCGCATCAGCCAGAAGATGCCGGCAACGCCAGCCAAGGCGCCAGACAGAGCGAAGGCGCCGCGAATCACCCGATCAGAGTCGACACCCATGAGGCGGGCGGTGTCGAAATCAGCGGCCGCAGCTCGTAGCGAAAGTCCAAACGTGGTGCGCTGCAGCAGCCACGTGGTCGCGGCCAGCGTCACGGCGGTCACGGCGATCACGAGCAGGTCGAACTTCTCGAGGCTGAGGGGTCCGACATCGATGCGGTCGAAGATCCACGGCGGTTCGGCGAAGGTCTTGACCGACGCTCCAACAGACATGATGAGCACCGCAGACACGATGATGTGAATGCCGAACGACGTGAGGAGCTGGGTGAACTCTGACGCTCCCCTCACTCGACTGAACGCAACCCGCTCGATCACAAGCGACGTCACAATCGACACCACGATGATCAACGGGGCAACAAGCCACCACGACAAGTTTGAGCCGAACGCAGCAACGGCTGCGTAGCCGCTCACAGTGATCAGCTCACCGTGAGCGAAGTTCAGTAGGTGCATCACACCGAAGATCACGGCGACGCCGAGCGCCAGCAGCGCATAGATGCTGCCCTGGCCCAACCCATCAATCAGGTTCTGCAACAAGCTGGTCATCAGGCATCACCACCGGCGACAAAGGTCTTGAACAAATCGTCTCGGGCCCCGAGTTCGGCACCGGTCCCTTCGACCACGAGCTCGCCCGAGCGTAGGACGTAGGCCCGGTCGGCGACCTCGAGCATCCGAGCCGCATTCTGTTCGACCACCACGAGCGTGCGACCTTGATCTCGCAGCTTGACGATCAGGTCGAACACCACGTCGACGAGGATCGGCGCCAACCCAAGCGACGGCTCGTCCATCATCAACAGCTGCGGCCGAGACATCAACGCACGGGCGATCGCGAGCTGCTGTGCTTCACCGCCGGACAGGAAGCCCGCTTGGGTTGTCCACTTGTCGCGAAGGACCGGAAACAGCTCGGCCATTTCGTCGAGCAGCGGCTCGCGCTCCTTGGCCGGAACCGTGACACCACCGATTCGCAAATTCTCGACAACGGTGAGATCGACGAAAATCCGCCGATGCTCGGGCACGAGGGCGACACCGGCACGAAGCATGGCGTCGGGAGCGCGCCCCGTGACGTCTTCGCCTTTGAAACGCACTGACCCGGTGGCTGGCTCGAGCAACCCAGCCACCGTGTTCAGCAACGTCGTTTTTCCAGCCCCATTCGGACCAATGAGCCCGATGAGTTCACCTTCGGCAACCGTCAGGCTGACCGATCGGAGGGCCGCAATCGAGCCGTATTGGGTCGTGAGGTTGTCAACCTCAAGCAGCACTTACTTGGAGAGCAGGACGTCTGCTCCGCCCTCGACCTGCACGATCGGGACGGCCTTTGGCGGCGTTCCGTTGGTGCCGGCGTAGGTGATCTCGCCGCTGAACCCGTCGAATCCTTCGATGGCTCGCACCGCTTCTCCGATGGCTTCGCTATCGGTGCAGCCGCAGTCTTGGATGCCCTGGAGACCGAGCAGCATCGAGTCGACGTAGAGTCCCATGAAGCCTCGGCTGCCGAGCTCCTCGCCGTTGGTGTCGGTGTAACTCGTGAGCAGCAGGTCGTTGCGGTCGCCTGGTTCGATGAAGATGTGCGGCGTGTGAATCACGCCATCGGCGTTGTCTTCAACTTGGATGCCAGTGGCATCGAGTGCGTCTGTGCCCATGTAGGTGATGCCGTCGAAACCAGCAGCCTCGAGCTGACCCTTCAGCGCCGTGACCTGGAAACCAAGAGCTGCAGAGAAGAACGCTTCATTGCCTTCAAGGAGACCGCTGAGCTCTTCGACCTGCGCCGAGAAGTCAGTGTCGGCGGCCCAGACGTAGCTGAGCTCGGCAATGATCTCGCCGCCGCCAGCTTCGAACGCGGCGATGAACTCATCGGGGTTGACGCCCGTGTACGGAACACCCGCACCCTCGGTGAAGACAAAGGCTCGAGTGATGCCCTGCGAGATGGCGTAGTCGGCAGCAGCCGATGCCTGGCCAGCATCGTCAAACGACACGAGGTAGGAATTGTTCTCGGCGTCAGACAGCGATGGCTCGGTCGACGCTGCGATGAACAGCGGCACGTTGCCCTCGGTCGTTTGCAGGATCGGCAGCGCAAAGTCGGCAAACGGTGGGCCGATCAGGAAGTGGGCTCCCCAATCGAGGAGCTCGGAGGCCGCAAGTGCGGCATCGTCGCCGACCTCTTGAACGCGGACCTCGACCGGTGAACCATTCACACCGCCGGCGCAGTTGATCAAGTCGGCGAAGTGCGGAACGAGCTGCGAACCGGGAATGTCGACGAACCCGACAACGTCAGAGAAGTCCATGGCCATACCGACCCTGATCGGGTCTCCGGTTGGCGGCGCTTCGCAGTTCTCGAGATCGACCGCAAGCACAGCATCGATGTCGACGGCCGGGCCACTCGATGATGAACCACCTTCGTCACCGTCGCCACCATCTTCACTGTCGCTTCCTTCGGACGATTCGGTGTCGCCACCGTCTGAATCATCAGCAGAGGTGTCATCACCACCACAGGCGGCAGCCACAAGGGCAAACGCGAACAGGAGGGCCAAGAGCTGTTTGATTCGCATGTTTATCTCCCCGAGTACGATTTCCCGAGAGGGTACGGCACAAGTCGTTTGGGAACAAACGATCACTCTGTTTGAGTCGTTTGGTACCGAACGTTTAGGATCGCCGCATGCCGGAACTCGACCCTCCAGAACTACGGGGCCTGATGTATCCCCGCACGCCAACGGGCGCTGGTTCGATTCTGCCCGACCCGCCTTGGCACTACTCGGGTGAGATGCTCACGGTTGAGTTTCGAACCGATCCGGCAAACGTCGCTGAACTCCTGCCTGCTCCGCTCGAGCTAGCCGACGACGATCCGGGAGCGGTCGCCATCATCTGGGCTGACTGGCAGAGCTGTAGCGACAACTTCGATGAGCTGCTCGACCCGGCGCGGGCGCAGTACAAGGAGGTGTTCGTTGTCATCCGCTGCACGTACGAGGGCAACACCTACAGCCGTGCGGCCTACATCTGGGTCGACAAAGACTTCGCCATGGCTCGGGGCCATATCCAGGGTTACCCCAAGAAGATGAGTGAGATCTGGATGACCCGCCCGATCACGATCGGCAGGGCCGGGCCTCGGCTCGAACCGGGCGGGCGATTCGGGGCCACCCTCAGCACCTTCGGTCGACGCCTGGCCGACGCTCGCTTCACCATCACCGGCACCACTGACTCGGCCGGGTTCGTCAACGGTCACCCCATGGTCCACACCCGGCAGATGCCCGCCATCGAGATGGACGGTCGAGATTCGCTCGACGAACTCGTCACCATGCGAGGGTTCGACGTCGAGCTTGGTCCGGTCTACGAGGGCACCGCCGAGCTTGACCTCTTCGAATCGCCAACCGAAGAGCTCACTCGACTCGAACCGCTCGAGATCATCGGCGGCTTCTACCGCCAAGTCGGAAACTCGATGCACGGCGGGACAACCCTCTGGGCCGCCGACAACCCTCTCTCCACCGAACACGGATCCGCTCACGAAGCCGGCGACAACGCATGAGTACCTACGTCGACAACTACCTGCCTGATCTCGGCCCAGACAATGCCGACATCACGAGCCACGACGCCTACACAACTGGTGTTCCCCACGCCACCTTCGAGCGACTCCGCCAAACAGAGCCGGTGTTCTGGACCGACGAAACCGACGGCTCGGGTTTCTGGTCGATCCTTCGCTACGACGACGCTCTCGCGGTGAGCCGCGACGTCGACACCTTCACGTCGGTCAAAGGCATCCGCCTCGAAGAGATGGACGCCGAACAGACCGAGGCTCGCCGCACGATGATGGAGTTCGACCCTCCCGATCACACCCGGCTTCGCCGTCTCGTGAGCAAAGGGTTCACCCGCCGCACCGTCGAGGGGTTTGAAGACGCCATTCGAGCTCTCGCAGCCGAGGTGATCGACCAAGCCCTCACCAACGACGAGTTCGACTTTGTCACCGCGATCGCCGAGCAGCTTCCGATGCGCATGCTCGGACGTCTCCTCGGCACCTCCGACGACGACGGTCATCGTCTGGTCCGCTGGGGCGACGCTCTACTCGGTAACACAGATCCGGAGTTCACCGACTTCCCGGTCGATCTCACCGACACCGAGCAGTTCCGAATGGTGCCGTTCCGCAGCCCGGCGGCGATCGAGATCTTTCAGTTCGCTCAGGAGCAAGCAGCCGAGCGACGAACCTGCCCCAGTGGCGACATCATCAGCCAATTGCTCGAACCGACTTCAGACGGTGAGCCGCTGACCGACCTCGAGTTCAACAACTTCTTCACGCTGCTCGTCGCTGCCGGCAACGACACGACGCGCTACACAATGACGCACGGCGTGTGGACCATGATGAACCATCCGACCCTGTGGGAGGCGTGGAAGGCCGACCCGACACTGACCGAAACGGCGGTCGAAGAGATCTTGCGGACCAGTGCCGTCACGATGCACTTTCGCCGAACGGCCACCCGAGACGTCGAGATGCGAGGAAAAACCATCAAGGCGGGCGACAAAGTCGTGATCTGGTTCAACTCGGCCAACCACGACGCAGACGCATTTCCCAACCCGTGGCGCTTCGATCTGGCCCGAGACAAGAATGACCACATGGCCTTTGGCCGGAACGGTCCACACCTGTGCCTTGGTGCTTGGCTGGCCCGGATGGAGGTTCGACTGGTGTTTGAAGAGCTGATGAAACGGATCGACCGATTCGAACCGAACGGCGAGGTCGAGTATCTCCGCTCAAACTTCATCGCCGGCATGAAGCATCTGCCCGTTCGGGTCATTCGCGACAGCGAGCACGTCTGATGGGTGAGATCGTCGGCGCCGCGCTGGTGTCACACGTCCCGACTCTGATGCTCTCCGAGGAGATTCGCCGCAGTCTCAACGATGGAGAAGACACCACCCTCTTTGCCGGCCTGCACCAGCTGCGAGCCGACAAGCTGGCACCGCTCGCACCCGACACCGTCGTGGTGATCGACACGCACTGGTACACCACCACCGAACACATCGTCGCGTCACACGACCAACGCAGCGGGCTCTACACGTCTGAGGAACTACCACGAGGTATGCGGCAGGTTCCCTACGACATTCGAGGTGATCGACAGCTCGCCGACGCATGGGCTGCGACCGCCAACGATCGAGACGACAGCTGGATCGGCGCCATCGACGACCCCCACCTGCCCATTCACTACCCCACGATCAACCTCCTGCCTTTTCTGCAGGGCCCAGTTGAGTCTGCATCGCGTTGGGTGTCGGCAAGCATCTGTCAAACGGCGGACGCCGACGACTTCTTGCTGTTTGGCCAACTCCTCGCCGAGGCCGTTGCTCAGGTTGATCGGCGAGTGGTGGTTCTCGCCAGCGGTGGCCTGAGCCATCGATTCTGGCCGCTCAAGGAATTTCGCGATCACGAAGGGGCCGACCCCGACCTTCACATCAGAACGCCTGAAGCCTGCGCCGCCGATCGCAAGATGATCGCGATGATGCTGGCCGGCGACCATGCGGGCGTTCTTGAGTTCACCCCCGAGTTCAAACAACACGGCCCCGAGGGCCGCTTCGGCCACTACCTGACGATGATCGGGGCCCTGGGCGGAGCTGCGTGCGAAGCCACCGGCACGCAGTTCGGTGAGTACGAGGCGGTCGCAGGCACGGGCCAAGCGCACATATGGTTCGACCTATGAGCAGCGACCAAGACCGACCAGCCGCAAACAACGGCTCAGCCGGCAACGACGGCGCTGCCACGAAACCGCGGGCACTCGTCTTCGCCCACGAACCGGATGGGCCCGCGTGTCAGATCGAGCACCGGCTCGTCGAGCGGGGCTGGACGGTCGACACCCACGTCATTACCGAGGACTTCGATCAGCCAAACGTCGCCAACCCATTTCCCGAGGTTGGTGACTACGACATGATCGTCCCGATGGGGTCGGTGCGTTCACTCACCGAGAAGGACGAGATCGACTCGTGGGTCCACACCGAACTCGAGATCTTGCGGAGCGCCCACGAGGCGGGCACTCCAATCCTCGGCGTTTGTTTTGGGGGTCAGCTTCTTGCTGATGCTCTCGGTGGATCAGTCGAAAAGGCACCGGTCACCGAGATCGGGTGGTTTGAGATCGAGCCCGTCGAAGGGCAAGAAAATCCCGTCGGTGCTGGGCCATGGCTCGAGTGGCATCACGATCGATTCACACCTCCCCCAGGTGCCGACGTGCTGGCCAAGACCGAGAACGCCGTCCAACTCTTTCGGATCGGCACCACCGTCGGCACCCAGTTTCACCCTGAGGTCGATGTGGCCCACGTCAGTGGTTTCCTCGCTCACGCTCCCGACGACTACCTGACCGAGAATGGCGTACAACGCGAAGAGATGCTGGCCGATGTGCAGAAGCACGAAGCAGCCAGCATCTCGAATTGTCATGCTCTCGTCGATTGGTTCCTCGATGAGGTGATCGAACCAAGCTGAGTAGTCGTCTCGACGAGTGCCTACCTGTTTGCCCGGATTTCTTCTCGCAGCTCGACCATGTCAGCGAGCGACCAGAGCCACTCGATCTTCTGCTCCGCAATGGTGAGATCGTCACTGCCAAGGTTGTCGGGCTCGTCTTCGGTCACGAACGTGGCGAACGTGTCGGCGAAATCTTCCGCGGGGTTCGTGATGGCGTAGTCGGTGACGAAATCCTCGGCGTTGTCTGAGTAGAAGTCATCGAGGCCGTCCCAGTCTTCGTTCTCGAACAGCTCACGAACAGTGCTCTGCTGTTCTTCGCTCCAGAAGCGCTCGACGAACTCGTCCATCAGCGACCCATCGATGGCGCAGCCTTCTCCGGTGAAGTAGGTCTCGCATCCGTCAGCGTCTGAACTGGGTGGAACCTGCGATGCCTGCAACGACAACAGGTGGGCGTACTCATGAACGATGACAAAGTCGAGGTCATCGCCGAGGCCCAGCCCGAGACCGAGCACCCACTGCGTTGGGTCCTCTTCGGTCGGATAGACGTAGGCGCCACCGAACTCTTCTGGCACGAGTTCGAATGCTGCGATCATCTCGCGCTGATCAGCGGGGATCAGTTGGACATAGCGATCCCAGAGGGCCTGCGCCTGTTCTGCAATCTCGGGAGTCTCAGCTGACGAAAGGTCGATCGAGTCGCCGTCGACCGGGAACGCGCCCAGTGGCTCTTCATCAGCAAACTCGTCGTGATCGTGGGCCTCGTCATGGTGCGGGTCATCGTCGTCGTGAGTGCTCTCTGGCTGGACGTCGCTGTCATCATCATCGTCGAAAGCATCGTCGAGCTTCGACTGCAGCTGTGACTGAGGAGTGATCCGCAGTTCGAGGCCGAGTTCGTCCAGTTCGTCACCGAGCTCGTCGAGGGTCACGGCGCCGAGGTCGACCTCGGTCGCGACGGTCATGGCTCGATCAGTCGGGGCCGCAACACCGTTGTCGGCCGATCCGAGTGCCGCAGGGGCGCCGATGGCGGCAGCCCCAACGACAGCGGCAACCACAGAAGCGCCGATGAGGCGACGAGAGCCGCCCCTACCACCCATGTCGGTCTCAATCGCGTGGGTCGTCATGGGCGGCGACTCAGCGTCTGGCGAATGCGCAGCGCAGGCCTTGTTGGGAAGCTGAGGTGGCTCGGGGAGGCGGTTCATGGTCCTGGTCCTTCATGTGGGAGTGATGTGGATGCCCGAGGTGTTTGTCGAGCTGGGAATCACCATGACGAGGTGCTCCCAAGAGAAACCAAAGACTTCCTAAGAGAACGCCAAGAAGGCGTCCTCGCCGTTTGCCGAGCCCGGTGAGATCATTGACACCAACATGCGAGTTCTGATCGTCGAGGACGAGACGCTGATTGCCCGAGCCCTGCGAGAGGGCCTCGAGGCCGAGGGCTACGCCGTCGATGTGTCTGAGACCGGCGACGATGGTCTTTGGCGTGCGACCGAGATGAGCTATGACGCCATCATTCTCGATCTGATGCTGCCCAATATGAACGGCTACGTGGTGTGCCGTGAGCTGCGCCAGCAGGGCATCACCACCCCGATCATGATGCTCACAGCCAAGGGTGGCGAGTTCGATCAAGCGGAGGGACTCGATACCGGGGCAGACGATTACCTCACCAAGCCGTTTTCGTTCGTGGTGCTCCTAGCGAGGCTGCGAGCTCTCATCCGTCGCGGGCCAACAGAACGCCCTCCCGTGTTGCATGCAGGCGATCTCGTGCTCGACCCGTCGACTCGCACGTGTCATCGCGGTGACGACCTGATCGATCTGACGCCCCGCGAGTTCAGCCTGCTTCGCTACCTGATGCACCGGGCAGGGGAACCTGTGAGCAAGCAAGATCTGATTGAGCACGTGTGGTCAGACGATGAGCTCGACGCCAGCGTGGTGCAGGTGTACATCGGCTACCTCCGTCGCAAGATCGACGAGCCATACGACCGCGCCGCCATCGAGACCATTCGCGGCATTGGCTATCGCCTCAATGCCAGCGGCGGCTGATGTCCCGCTCGCTCCGATCACAACTCGGTCTTCCCGTTGCCGTCGCCCTTGGCGCGCTCAGCGCGATCGCCGCCGTGTCCGTGACGTATCAACAGTGGCAAGGCGCCAACCTGGAACTGACCGACGACGTTGCTCTCGCATCATTTCTTCTTGCAGAGTCCGACACGACAGACGAGCAACCAACCGGGATTGAGAGCGATGAGCAGTTCGCGCTCTTCTTCGACGAGAACGCCGAGGTCATCAACGTCACTGGCGATGTTGATGAAGAACTAGAACTCGTTTTGTTTGAAGAGGTCTGGTCGTTCACCAACGACGAAGACGCAGCCGTCGGTCTGGAGCTCGACGATGACGAGGGCACGTGGGTCATCAGCGGTGTGAGGTGCACTGACCCGATCGTTTGCGACACGGCCATTGTCGGGGCTCGGCGGGTTGCGTTCGTGCCGTTCTGGACCAGGCGGCTCGTCTGGTTCGTTCTCCCCATTCTTGCGGCAATCGCCATTGGCTGGTTCGCCACCCGGTGGCTTGTGGGCCGCTCACTGAAGCCAGTTGAGTCGATGCGACAGCAGCTCGATCTCATCACCGAATCGGATCTCGAACGACGAGTTCCGGTTCCACAGACGACCGACGAGCTCGGACGCCTCGGTACCTCGATGAACCAAACGATCGACCGACTGGCATCGTCCCTTGGCGCAAACCAGCGCTTTGTCGCCGACGCTGCTCACGAACTCAGGAGCCCGATCACGGGGGTCAAGGCTGCACTGGAGATTGAAGCGAGCAAGCAGGCGACGCGATCCGACGATGCCGAACCGAGCCTGCTCGACGACAGCGTGAACGAGCTTGAAAGAGCCTCCCGCCTCATCGACGACCTGCTGGTGTTGGCCAAACGCCAAGGAGGCGCGCCGGCTCGAG
The DNA here is from genome assembly GCA_937976305.1 of uncultured Acidimicrobiales bacterium. Taxonomy (GTDB): domain Bacteria; phylum Actinomycetota; class Acidimicrobiia; order Acidimicrobiales; family SZUA-35; genus CALEWY01. The sequence goes on along the minus strand of CALJSB010000046.1, from coordinate 5,095 downwards.
CTGATGTGGACCTCGACGATCTGGTGCGGGCGGCGGTCAACATGGTGGAGGCCCGCCACGCTGGCCTCAACGTCACCAAGAACATCCAGCCCAGTCGCATTTCCGCAGATGCAGATGCGATCAACCGAATCATCACGAACCTGCTCGAGAACGCCGCCCGCTACGGCGACGGCACGATCGGTGTGACACTCGATGCCGACGACCGTTCCGAAGTTGTTCGCCTGATCGTCGACGACAACGGTCCCGGCATTGCCGCTGAGCAACGAGCGTTGATCTTCGAACGATTCGCTCGCCTTGACGACTCTCGGTCACGCGCCACGGGTGGAGCGGGCCTCGGGCTTGCCATCGCTCGCGAACTCGCTGAACAACACCACGGCACCATCAGCGTCGAGACGTCGACGCTCGGTGGCGCTCGCTTCACCGTCGAGCTTCCGGCGGCCTGACCATGTTCGCCTTTGCCAACAAACTCGGCCCCGCCTACCTGATCGCTCAGGGCATCGGCGGAATCCTGTGGTGGATCGGGCTGCTCAGTTCTGAACGAGTCCGCGGCTGGTTTGTGCCCGAAGGGTGGGAAGCGGCGCGGACCTTGATGATCGCCGACCTCGTGCTGTTCGGTGGAGGATCCGTGGCGACCGGCCTTGCCATGCTGCGCCGGAGCCAGTGGGCCAGTCCCCTCCTGTGGGCACTCACCGGCGTCGTCGCGTATGCGACGTTGGTATCGGTGAGCTGGCTCGACGATCCGATCGGGCACTGGCTCGGGCTGGCGTTCATGATCCCGTCGTTGGCGCTCACCTCGATCATGGCCTTCGGCGTCAGGGCAACGACCTCATGAAGATCCCTGACACGCAGTGGCTCTATCGGCCTGCCGCCCGTGGCGGCTTTGCCCGGAACTACGGCAAGACCCTGGCCCAGACGGCGGTGTTCTGGACCACCTTTCTCGTGGTGCTCCCCTGGATCGTGTCGACCTTCGAAGACCGGGCGGACCTGCCGACGTTCTCGCCGAATCGGCCTGCCGCCGTGATCATCTTTGTCATCTTCGGCAGCCTCGGCCTGACCTCGGGCTACACCATGGCTCGCATCGGCGAAGGCACTCCCCTGCCCACCGATGCACCTCGGAAGCTGGTGGTGGCGGGTCCGTATCGCTGGGTGCGGAATCCGATGGCCGTCGCTGGTTTGGTCCAGGGGGCAGCGACCGGCCTGTGGTTTGGATCGCCCATCGTGCTGCTCTACGTCGTTGCGGGCGGCTTGCTCTGGAACATCGCCATCAGGCCTTCAGAAGAGGCGGATCTCGAAGCCCGATTCGAGGAGTCGTTTCGGCACTACTGCCGAGAGGTGTCGTGCTGGATTCCACGGCTTCGGCCGTTCTCGGCCGACGAATCATCCGAGTAGCCTCGGCGACACCAAGATCAACTTCTGGAGATCGAATGACTCGTCCCCTCATCGGACTAAGTGGTCGACAAAAGCGGGGCAGCGACATCGTTGGGATGCCCGAGGTGTTGCACCATCTTGAACTCGATCTGTACTTCGCCGACTACGCCCGCGGCATTCTCGAAGCCGGAGGCATTCCCGTTCACCTGCCGATGGGCCTCAACCCAGCAGATGTCGCTGATCGCCTCGACGGCGTGCTGCTGAGTGGCGGTGCCGACATCGACCCGCTCAAGTTCGGGGCCGAGCCCGAGACGAACGACTTCCCACCAGAGCCGGCCCGAGACGAGTTCGAGCTTGCGCTGCTCACCGAAGCCGACACCCGCTCTCTGCCCGTCCTCGGCATCTGTCGCGGACTGCAGATGGTCAACGTGCATCGTGGCGGCACGCTCAACCAAGACGTGCCGCCCCATGCCCGCTTCAACGAGGCGCCAACAACCGAGGCCCACGCGGTGACCTTCGAATCGGACTCCCGCCTTGCCCAGCTGTATGGCGCCGATCGTGTCGTCAACAGCCTTCATCACCAAACGGTGCAGGAGCTCGGCCGAGACCTTCGAGTCACGGCAACTGCCGATGACGGAGTGGTCGAGGGGATCGAGTCGACCGACGGGCGCGTCGTCGCCGTGCAGTGGCATCCCGAGATGATGGTGACGCGTCCAGACGACCCCATCTTCGGCTGGATCGTCGAAGCCGCCGCCCAGCGCTAACCCCTTTTTCCCGAACTGGAGGCCGTAGCCGTCGTTTTCGTGCGCTCCAGCCTCCAGAACGAGCGGGGGTGTGCGAACGGGTGACGGCTGTGGGTTAGGTGGCGACGTCGGTCATGAAGGTGCGGAGGGCGTCGAGCCGGCCCGCTGGGCCGCCGGGTGCGGTGATGTCGACCAGGAGGTGCTCGGCCCCGATGTCGGCCCACTGACCAACGGTGTCTGCCATCTGGTCGGCTGAGCCGGCCACCGACAACTCTGGCTTCATTGAGCCGGCCGGGTCGAGATAAAGGCGGATCGACAGCGTCACCTCGGACGGGTCACGCCCAGCCTCCGCCATCAGCTCCTGGATGCGTGCCCAGTCGCGGGCCACCGTGTCGATGGATTGAAAGGCTGCGTGATAGCAGTCGCCAAACCTCACGACGCGACGGAAGGCAGGGTCGGACGACCCTCCAATCCACACCGGCATCTTCGCTTGCACCGGTTTGGGCTCGAACTTGATCTCAGGGAACGAGTAGTACGTGCCGTCGTAGCTCGGCGTGTCGTCGGTGAAGAGGGCGTCGAAGATCTCGAGCTGCTCGTCGGCTCGCTTCCCGCGATTGTCGAAGGGCATCCCGAGCACCTCGAATTCTTCTTTCATCCACCCAACACCAGCGCCGAGGATGGCGCGGCCGTTTGAGAGCTGGTCGAGGGTGGCCATCAGCTTCGCTGTCTGGACTGGCGGCCGGTACCCCATGATGAGCACCGTCTGCCCTAGCAACATCCTTTCGGTGCAGGCGGCAGCAAAGAGCAGCGTGCCGATCGGATCGAGCCACGCCATGTCGTTGGGCGCAGGGAACGACCCGTCGTCGGAGTACGGGTAGTTGGCCGCGATGTCGGCGGGCCAAGCGATGTGATCGCTGACCCAGCCTGAGTGCACGCCGAGTGCTTCGGCCTCGGTCAAGAACTCCATGAGGGCCGAGCGAGTTGCCCCTCGGCCGAGTTGTGGAAGATGCGCGCCGATGTCCATGGGCCGACGCTACGAACCACGAGCTCAACGAGCAAAACGGGTAAGCGTGAGCGACCGATGGATGTCGGTCGGCGGTTCGACTCAGGCAGTGTTGCGACCTAAGCGGTGTCACGACGGCCGAAGGCATACGCACCAAAGGCCACACCCACCAAGAGCAGCAAACCCAAGCCGCCGAGGAGGGCGGCAAGCCCTGCGGACAGACCGCGGTCATTGCTGTCGTCGGCGAGGGCGACCTCGTCAGCGACGTCTGTGTCGGTATCGGTATCGGTGTCGGTGTCGGTGTCGTCGAAGCTGCGGCCACGATCCATACGGGCGTCATCGCTGAGGTTGTCGTACCCCTCAAACGTGCCGGCCCGAAGTTGAGCGTTGATCACTTCGGCATCGAGGGCGTCAGAAGGACCAAAGCTGCCGGCTGCAGCGAGCTCACGCTCACAGTCGTAGAGGCCATCGATCGAGCGCGCGTTTCGCACGTTTGACACATCTTCCGCGCCTTCGTCGAATACGAACGTCGGGTCGACCTTCATCTCTTCCGGATCGATCACGGTGGTCAAACGGGTCATGTAGGGCTGCTCATCGGCCTTCTGAACCAAATAGGGATCAGCGAAGGCCAGGCTGTCAGATGGTCCGGCGAACTCGGTGATGAAACCACGGCCGCCAACGGCATCAGCCCGTGTACCGATCAACTGGTTGTAGTCATTGAAGCCAAACGGTGAAAACGTGAGTTCCTCGGTCTTGATCTCGAAGTGCTCGAAGTTCTCTGGAACCGATTGGTGATCGCCAAAGATCCACACGTAGATCGGCATGGCCGGCTGGGCGGCAACGGCGGTGAGCCGTAGGGGGATCATCGGCGTGGTGCCCGGGTAGGTGATCTCGACGGGCTGGATCGACTCTGCCGTCTCACCGTCGAGCAAACGCATAGCGATGAACGAGAACTCTTCCTCGACATACAGATCGATCAAGGGTTCCATCGACGAATCGACGTTGTAGTTGTTGTCCCGGAGCCAGTCGGTCAGCGCAGCCGGATTCTCAGCCCCGATCACATCAAAGCCAAACGGACCGACTTCGCCAGAGGCAAAGACTTCAACGCCGCCGTCTTCCATCGCATCATCTGAGTCTGTGGTGCGGAAGGCAAAGTCTTCCTCAAGAAACTCGATGACGCACTTGCTGGGGTCGGGAGCAACGATCGAGACATCGGTGAGGCGGTGCAACTCGTCAAAGACGAGTTCACCTTCGTCGGGGACGGCGACATCATCGGCTGCGATCGGCTCGGCGATCGGCAGAATCCACGAGAAGTCGTCGGCCTCGCCAAAGTACGAGATCTCGATGAGCGAACTCACGGTGTCGTCGTCGTTGACGGTGAACACAATTCGCTCTCCCACCTGGTCAACAGGCAGCTGCTGACAGAAGAATCCGCCGCAGGCCCCGGCCGGCGACATCGTCGCTGCAAGCACGAAAAGGGCAGCAAATAGAGCGGTGGTGGTGGTATTCCGGCGATTGATCATTGATCCCTCTCCCGTGGGTTCTGTCGTCGTCATCGGCCCGAACACGTCGGTTGTGAGCTTGTTGACCTTCGCCCCGGTCCACTAGCAACGTGCCCATGGCCCGACCACTCGACGGCATCCGTGTTCTTGATTTCACTCGCGTGGTGTCGGGCCCGAGCGGCACCAAGGCGCTTGCCGACCTCGGGGCCGAGGTGATCAAGCTCGAACCACCAATCGGAGACACTACTCGGCGAGCCCATCCGCGGATCGGCGGCGTTCCGGTCTACTTCGCCCAACAAAACGCCGGCAAGCGATGCATCTCGATCGACCTGACGACCGACGACGGGCGGGCGTTGGCCCGCAAGCTGGCCGACCATGTCGAGGTTGTGGTCGAGAACTTCCGGCCAGGGGTGATGAAACGCCTCGGCCTCGACTACGACGAGATCACTTCGACCAACCCCGGCGTCATCTACTGCTCG
>CALJSB010000045.1 GCA_937976305.1 uncultured Acidimicrobiales bacterium | reverse complement strand
GTGACGACGACCGATGCAAACGGTGATTATGTCTTCCCCGACCTGCTCGCTGGCGAGTACACCGTGATCGAGAGTCAGCCTGCTGGGTTCGACGATGGCGCCGACACGCCGGGAACCACCGGCGGCGATCCGTCGGTCAACGACGTGATCTCGTCGATCCTGCTTGGCGCTGGCGAGAGCTCGCTCGACAATGACTTCGCCGAGGTGGTCGCAGCGCCAGAGCCGGACCCAGATCCAGAGCCGGACCCTGAGCCTGAGCCTGAGCCAGAGCCAGACCCCGATCCGGAACCAGAGCCAGAGCCAGATCCCGAACCAGAACCAGGGCCAGATCCCGAGCTTGGTTCGGTCGAAGGTCAGGTCTTCCAAGATGGCGATATCGACGGTCAGCTCGATACGACCGATGGCCCAGTCGAAGGTGTCACCGTCAACTTGAAAGATCTCAACTGTGTGATCGTCGATACGACAACGACCGACGAAAACGGCATCTACCGCTTCGAAAACATTCCGCCAGGTGACTACCTGCTCGAGATCATTCCTCCTCCGGGGACGACCTTGACATCGAGTAACCTCGGAAGCGACCTGACCGACTCGGACTTCTCGGCAACATCGAGAACCGTGCGGATCACCGTGACCGCTGGCCAGGTGACGACGAACATCGACGCAGGAATTACCGTTGCTCGTCCGGTGCCGCCCGTGACCTCCAACCCTCCAGCCCTTGCGTTCACCGGAGCGAACTCGATCGTGCTCGCGTTGCTCGGCATCGTGCTGCTCGGCCTCGGAACGCTGCAGATGCGATTCGGTATCGCTGCGGGAGTTCGGCGCAAAGACATCGAATAATCGGTTACCGAGTAATCGCCCGAGCGCCTAAGGCAGGCGCAGACACATCGAGACGAGCGCACACTGCACATCGCAGTGTGCGCTCGTTCGCGTCTCGGCCGCGCTACCGCACAGCGATTTGGTGTGCCGAGGTCACAGTGATTTGGTGACGCGAGCTCACTGCGCAGAAGCTGCTACTCGGGACGTGTGTCGTCCGCCCGGGCGTGCAGGTGACGTCGTATCGCGATGTTGATCACGCCAAGGACCACACCGACCGCAGCGAACAACAAGGCGGTCGAGCGAAACGACCCGGCCCGCTCACCGCTAATCAGCACCCACCGGAACGCAAAGAACAACGCCATCAACAAGAACGCCGGGAACGTGCTCGACACGATCAACCCATGACGGATTGGGCCGCTAATAGATACAGGCTCAGAATGGTCGCTTGCCATTGGATGATCCTCACGGCCACCTACGTGTTGGTCGGCCACACATTCAGTGTGCCTATCCCGGCGAACATTTCATACGGCTCATTTCGCACTTTCGGTCCGGAGTGGCAGACTTAGCCTGCGGGACGTCTCCCCCGAGGAAATCTTCAACGTGATCAAGAAATTCGCAGTCCTGCTCGCAGTGCTCCTCGCAGCGACGAGCGTCGGTGCAACCAACATCTCGAGCCAATCGTCGACATCGCAATACATTGCACCGACGGCGCCGACGTCGATTCCGGTTTATGACACGGCGTGGCAGATGTTTGTTCTCGCCGACCCCGCCGACGCCGACGAATACTTCCGTACGCTTCGTGACTTCGGATTCACCGGTGCATGGTCGGCGCTTGCGCACCATTCGCCGGCAACGATCGCCCATCCGTTCTTCGGCGGCGGGACCGTTGCGAACTTCGATGCGCAGGGCAACATAGTCTTTACGCCCGAATACATTGCGCACGTGCGCGAGATCCTCGATGCTGCAGACCGTTACGGCATGAAGATCGGCGTCGTTGCTGCGTGGCAGAACCTGTACCTTCCCGGCGGCAGGTCAGACGATGGTCATCCGGTCTCAAACACGGTTCGAGGTCGCCTCACGACCGCGAACTCCTACAACTACGGCGTGCAGATCGTCGAAGCGTTCGGAGATCATCCGGCCGTGAGCGCGTGGGTGTTCGGTGGCGACGCTGGTTCGAACAACACCGAGGCGAACATTCAGGTGTGGCGCAACATGGCCGACGGCGTTCGCGATGCTGGCTCGACGATCGACATTACCTATCACACGCCAAGTGCCTTCTTCGACCAGTTGAATTATGCCGGTGAGGAATGGCTCGACTTCATTTCGCCCGAGACCGGCCACAATACGACCCCGGCCGAGATTCAAGAGCAGCTCATCGAGGTGGGCGAGGCCTACCAGTTGCCGGTGTGGCAGGGCGAGCCTCGCTATTTCAACCTCAATTTCGATTGGGTCGTCGAACGTTTCCGCAACCCACAGGTCGCCGATGTTGAGGCCGACGCAATCGCTGCCCGCAACGCTGGCGCAGCTGGCTATGTCTATGGCGACGCCGGACGATGGAACTGGTGCGGCGGCTTCGGCGATTCGACGCCGTGCGACAGGCACAACATTTCGGCGTCGTTTGGTGCGGGTGAGCGTGCGGTAATCAATGTGTTCCGTGGGCAGGCGCCAGCGCCCGCTCCAACGCCAACGACGGCTGCTCCGGTTCCGACGACCGCTGCGCCAACGCCTCCGCCGGTTCCGCGCTATGACGATCCGGGTCTCGCAACATCGCTTGGTCAGGCAACGTGTCTGTTCGATGATCACGCGGTCGGTACCCGGTGTGGCCCACATAGCCGTCAGCTCGGGCACCTCACGCCGGTCACGGGCTCGTTCCTGCCGCGCTGACCGGTCAGCGTTGTTTAACGCAACTAAAATCGACCGATAGCCACTTTGGGTAGTGGTCCCTATGGAAAGCTATCTACTCGCCGAGTGAGCCTTGGTGCGAAACTTCCCCCCCGGATGGTGATTTGTGAGGCAGCGTTTTGTCGCAATTTCTCTTGCACTGCTCGCCGTCGCGTTCTGGTTCACGAGCACGCAACTTTCCGGCGATGAGTCCACAATTGTTGAGGCACCAGTTGTTGAGGCACCGCCATCTCCGGTAGCGGACGACCTCGGCGGCGGCACAGCGACTCAGCCCAGCACTTCTGAGGACACGGCTACTGCTCCACTGGCTGAAGCACAGTCGGCAGACGAGCTCTCGGGTTCGATCGGGCTCGCAACCGAACCGGCGAACAGCGCTCGGCCCCAGACCAACATTCCCGTCTACGACACGGCATGGCAAATGCTCGTGCTTGCAAGCCCGGCCGAAGCCGATCAATACTTCCAGACGCTCGACGCCTATGGCTTTACCGGTGCGTGGGCGGGGGTTATCCATCACGCTCCGGCAACTTATGCTCACCCGTTCAACGGCGGGGGCACTGTTGCTACTCGTGATGACACCGGCAATGTGGTGCTGACGGGTGAGTACATCAGCCACGTCAACCAGATTCTCGATGCAGCGCAGCGCCACGGGCAAAAGGTCGGCCTCGTGGTGGCGTGGCAGAACCTGTACCTGCCCGGCGGCGGATCCGATACTGGCAACCCAACGTCTGATCTCGTGCGTGGAACGATCGACACTAACAACTCCTATGCATATGGCGTGCAGATGGTTGAGGCGTTCGGCAGCCACCCGGCGGTCAGCATGTGGGTGTTTGGTGGCGATGCCGGAACGAACAACACCGAGGCGAATATTCAGGTGTGGCGCAACATGGCTGCCGGTGTTCGTGATGCTGGCTCGACGCTCGACATCACCTATCACACGCCGACGAGTCACTTCGACCAGCTCAACTATGCGGGCGAGCCGTGGCTCGATTTCATTTCGCCCGAAACCGGCCATGGCCAAGACGAGTTCGAGACCGAAGCCGAATTGCGCGCCGTCGCCGATGCCTATCAGCTGCCGGTGTGGCAGGGCGAGCCTCGCTATTTCAACATCAACTTCGATTGGGTGACCGAAG
>CALJSB010000044.1 GCA_937976305.1 uncultured Acidimicrobiales bacterium | reverse complement strand
GCAATCAAGCGAGAGGCGAGCGCCGCCACCGCTGGCGGTGCCACCTGGGTGATGTCGGTCAGAATCTCGGCCGGCATCGCATCTTGGGACTGTTTGGCCACGGCCATGCCCTCGTGAATCACCTGGAGCCGCTCGAGCGGATCATCCAAGTTGCTGGCCAGCGTTGCGACCGTGCCCGAGATGTGATTGCCAAACGACTCTGAGCCCTCCTTGCGCACCGAGAGCGGCACCATGGCCGACAACGAACGCTCCGGAATGCCACCGTTCTCTTCGAGCCAACGACGAAGCACACCGCTGACCAAGCCAAGCACCACGTCGTTCACCGTGAGACCGAGCTCGTTCTTGATCGCCTTCACATCATCGAGTGGTACCGACACGTAGGCCCAACGGCGGTGTGGGCCAATGGTTTTGTTGAAGGGCGTCGAGGGGGCTGACACTCGATTGGCCACCGAGTCGACGAACGAGTCAGACCGACCCTGCTTGCCTGTTGTGTCGACCGCCTCGAGCAGCTGCCCGAGGATCGGTAACGACCGACCGATCGTGATGCCTGCCTTCACCATGCGATACGGGGAGGTCGCCAACGAGAGCATGGCTCGAGCCATCACATCGTCGGGAGTCTTCGCCGCCGGCGACACCCACTCGTCAACTTCGTCTGGCACCGGCGCGTCGGCTTCAAGATCAACAAGGCAAGCAAGCAGCTCCTGGCCTGAAATGCCATCGATCGCGGCGTGGTGCACCTTGGTGATCAGCCCGGACTTGTTGTCGGGCAACCCGTCGACGACGTAGCACTCCCAGAGAGGTCGGCTGCGGTCGAGAGGGCGAGCATGAATGCGAGCAACCAGTTCGGCAAAGGCGACCTCGCTCTCGTCACCGGGCACGGCAACGTGACGAAGGTGGTAGTCGAGGTCGAAGTTGGGTGCGTCAATCCAATACGGGCGATCGAGCCCGAGCGGCACCTCCACGAGCTGCTGAGTGAAGGGCGTGAGCAGCGGAATGCGCGACAACAAGTGACGGCGAAAGCGTTCAAACGTCCACGGCTCGGGAGATGTCGACGTGTCGAGGACCAGCACACCCGTCACGTGCCCGACCGTCGTCGAACTCTCCATGGTCAAGAAGGTGGAGTCGAGTCCGGTCAGTTGTTTCATGTCCGCCTTGCCTGCTGTCGTGACGTTGTGTGTGTAACCCCTACGAGGTGGTGCGTTGTCGGGGGAAGAGCCAGTTGATTCGGGTTCGGGGGGTGAAAGGCTCCCAGTTGTTGGCACCGTTGGCCAGCCGATCGGCAAGCACGATCGCAACTGACACGTTGACGCCGAGGCCCATATGGCTGCCCCGCACTTCGACGTTCTCGGCAAACGGGCCCTCTGATTGCACGCAGCTTCGCCACGCCACCACGCCGTCTGACCGGGTGAAGACCGAGGTCGAGGGCACGGGGATCTGATCGAGATCGACGTTGTCGGCATCGCGCACGAACTCGGTCCGACTCGCCAGGTAATCCCACAGCGGTGTCAGCGTGCTTTGCTCCCGGGCGCCAAAGTTGAACGGGCTGCCAAGGCTGATCACCTGTTCGACCAGATCGGGGTGCTCCTGGGCCACGAGCCGGGCGTACACGCCACCGAGCGACCAACCCACGATCGGTACCGGCCCACCCGCATCGTCCACCATCTGTTCGAGCAGCTCCCGAACACCCACCAGCTTCTCGGTGGTCGGTCCCATATTGCGTCCGAGACCCCAGCCGACGGGCTCATGCTTGAGCTGACGCAACACCGTGCGGAGCGGCATCGTGCTCACGTCGGTCGCGGTGAATCCCGGTAACACCAGCACGGGTCGACCGCTGCCCTTCGGCGCGAGCCGGAGCAGCGGATTCGAAGCCACAAACGCCCAAAATTCAACGGGAGATCGAAGCTCGAGGATCGGATTCGCCGGTCGGCGAGGTGCAGTGACGGACGTCACGAAATCAGTGTGCCGGAGATTGGCACCAACAACCAGGGGCGTTCAGCCCGTTTTGGGGCCGTTTTTCGTTCGTCTTGGGTCAACTCGGGCCCTACTCGATGCCGTAATCGACCGAGTACCAGCGTTCCGGACGCATCACGTAGACCACGCTCGAGCTGTCTTCGCCACTGCCGATGTAGTCGTCGCCCATGTCCTGACCGAGATAGCGGTGAGCCATCGGGCGTGCGTCTGCCTCGACATCGCAGCTACGGCGCTCGATCACAGGGCCCTCCACCATGACGTATTTGTACGGCAGCGTCTCGGTCTGCACGCACAGACTGAACCGCCCAGCGTCGTCGAGCAGCTTGGCTTTCATCGACTCGGGGTGCGTCAGGATCGTGACGTCTCCGCCAGGTTCGTAGGCGTACCAAATCGGTACCGCGAGGGGGCCACGGCCCGGCGACTCGATGGCCATCACTCCGACGTGGGGCTTTGCCAAATAGGCCTGACGGTCCTCAGCACTCATCGTTCCCATCGGTTCAGTGTGGCCCAACTCCGCTCGCTAGCGTGGGCCCATGACCGAATCGTCGTCCGAGGCCGCGCTCTCTGAAGAGGGCCCACAGTCTGAAGAAGGCCCCCAGACCGTGCTCTGCATCGCCGCTCACCCCGACGATCTCGACTTTGGCTGCGCCGGCACGACCGCAGCGTTGACAGCCCAAGGGCACAACGTTGTCTACTGCCTCGTCACCGACGGCCAAGCCGGTGGGTCCGACAACACGATCTCTCGCGAGCGAATGGCGGAGATTCGCCGGGAAGAGCAGACAGCCGCAGCAAAGGTTGTGGGTGTCACCGAGCTGCACTGGTTGGGCTTTCCTGATGGCGCAGTTGAGGTGACGCTCGAGCTGCGAAAACAGCTCAGCAGGGTCATTCGCATCGTTCGGCCCGACCGCGTGGTCACCCAGTCGCCAGTCCGCAACTTCGAGCGCATCTACGGCAGCCACCCTGATCACACCGCGACTGGCGAGGCGGTGATGTGCGCGGTCTACCCGGACAGTCGCAACGAGTTCGCCCACCCCGATCTCTTCACCGACCAGGGCCTCGAGCCTCACACGGTGCCAGAGGTGTGGATCGTCGGTGGCCCAGACGCCGATCAGTTCGTCGACATCACCGACACCTTCGACGCCAAGATCGAAGCGCTGTTGTGCCACGAGAGCCAGATGCAAACCCCCGAGCGCATCCCCGTAATGATGCGGGAGTGGGGCGAGTCGATTGCTGAACAAGCCGGGCTGCCGAAGGGTCGACTCGCCGAGGGCTTCCGCAAACTCGACACTGCCTGAGGCCAGCCGTAACGTCGCTCTCCATGATGGACACGTCGTGGAGCCAAGCCACCAAGAGTCAGGGCATCAGCCGCCTCACGAACCTGGCTGGCCGCCGAGCCGCTGGTCAAGTCCACTCGCTCGACGGCACATGGCGCGCCATTCTCGACCCGTACGACACGGGCTTGATCAACATCCTCGGTGAACGCAACAAGCAAGGCTTCTATCGCGATTTCAAGCCGAGACATCCCGCTGATCGCGTCGAGTACGACTTCGACACCTCGCTCGAGCTGCAGGTGCCGGGCGACTGGAACACCCAGCACCCGGAGCTCCTCTACTACGAGGGTGCTGTCTGGTATCGCCGCTTGGTCGAGGTGAGCGCATCGCAGGTTGCGGCCGAGGACGAGCGGCAGTTCTTGCACTTCGGTGCGGTCAACCACACGTCACGGGTCTTTCTCGATGGTGAGGAGCTTGCAACCCACGTCGGCGGCTTTGGGCCGTTTTCCGTTGAGGTGACAGGTCGGCTCGGTGTCGGCACTCACTCACTCGTTGTGCAGGTCGACAACCGGCGCGAACCGCAACGCATCCCGGCGATGCGCTCTGACTGGTGGAACTTCGGCGGCATCCATCGCTCTGTTGATCTCGTCACCGTCCCCGCAACCGCGCTCATCGACGCATGGCTCACCATGGCAGCTGATGGCTCGCTTGTTGGCGGTGTCGAGGTAGATGGCGACACGACGAACCTCCACCTCACCATCACCGTCGCGGGCGACACCGTGGTTGAAGAGGCGCTCACCGGAGCGGAGCATGCGGTCACCGTCGCTCACGACGAAGTGGCAGCGCTCGAACGGTGGAGCCCCAACAACCCAACGCTGCACCCCGTCACCTGGACGCTCACCCGCTCCGGCGATGTGGTTGATCAACTCGGGGCCGACGTCGGCCTACGCACGATCGCCACCGACGGCAACAAGATCGTGCTCAACGGCGAACCGATCTACCTGAAGGGCATCTCGCTCCACGCCGAGGCGCCGAGTGGTGGACGTCGGGCCGCCGGTGCCGAAGATGCCGAGACGCTTCTGGGCTGGGCCTCCGATCTGAATGCCAACTTCGTGCGGCTCGGCCACTACCAACACGACGAGGCGATGGTGGCCGAGGCCGATCGCCGCGGCCTGCTCGTGTGGGGTGAGCTACCGGTGTACTGGGGCATCGAGTTCGACAATCCCGACACAACCCAGAATGCGCTCGAGCAAGCCGCCGAGCTGGTTCGTCGAGATCGCAGCCGGGCCAGCGTCGTGCTGTGGTCCGCCGCAAACGAGACGTTGCCAGGGCCGGAACGCCAGGCCTTCATTGGATCCATCCTCACCCGCTTCCGCGAACTCGATCCCACCCGGCTCACCACAGCTGCGCTGCTCACGTTGCCGAGCAACGATCCGGCCGTCCACATCGACGACCCTCTTGGCGAACACGTCGACGTCATTGGCGTCAACCAATACATGGGTTGGTACTACGCATCACGAGAATCGATGGCCGAGACAACCTGGACGTCTGAATTCGGCAAGCCGATCATCTTCAGCGAACTCGGCGCGGGTGCGAAATATGGCCATCACGGCGACGAGAACGAGATCTGGACCGAAGAGTTTCAGGCTGCCGTCTACCGAGCTCAGATCGAGATGATTGCGAGAACCGAGGATTGCGCCGGTCTGTCGCCCTGGATTCTGAAGGACTTCCGCACACCGCTCCGCGTACTCCCTGGCATCCAGGATGGGTACAACCGGAAAGGCCTCGTCAGTGAGGAAGGCGAGCGAAAGCTCGCGTTCGACGTTCTGGCGGGGTGGTACGCATCTCTCGGGTAACTGCTCTCTACAGTTAGTTCATGGCGGTGACCGAGAAAGAACCTGACGCGGGGGACGTCGGATCGCCATCAACAGGCTCATCCGACCCGCTGAAGCCGCTTCCGGGGCGGGCGTGGTGGCATAACCACCTCGAACCCGAGGAACGGCGCCGAGTCCTTTCTGACCTCGCAATCAGTCGCACCGAGCACTGGGCGTTCCGGTTCACCGTGATGCTGACGCTGTCGGTGATCGTCGCCGTCATGGGCTTGTCGGCCAACTCAGCGGCCGTTGTGATCGGCGCCATGCTGCTCGCGCCGTTGATGGGTCCAGTGCTGGCTACTGCTGCGTGCATGTCAATGGCGCTGTTCCGCAAGTCGTTCAGATTCCTCGGCAAGGTGCTGCTCGCAACGGCGTGGTGTATCGGGCTCAGCTACGTGCTGGCCCGGTTCTTCGTGCCGGATGGTCCGCTACCGAACGAGGTCGTGTCTCGCACCAAGCCAGACATTCGCGACCTGGTTGTGGCGCTTGGCGCTGGAGCGGCCGGTTCATACGCCACGGTCCGAAAAGATGCATCGGCTGCGCTTCCGGGCGTCGCTGTCGCTGTTGCTCTCGTGCCTCCGCTCGGCACCGTTGGCATCGCGCTCGAAGCGGGCAACCAGAGCTACGCCCGAGGCGCCCTCCTGCTCTACATGACCAACCTCGCCGCGATCATCTCGGCCAGCGTCATCGTGTTCATCCTGACCGGGTTCGTGCCGCCACGGCGCCTGGCCTCCCAGGGCAAGCGGCTGCTCTTGTCGAAGATCATCGTGATCGCCCTCGTGGTGGCGATCGCGCTCCCGCTCTATCGGGCCTCACAAACTGCTGTCGAAGCAACCAACCGCCAGATCGAGGCAAACGACATTGTCGATGCCTGGTTGGGAGACATCGACGAAGATCGCGAGGTCGATCTCGATCGTCTTGATGAGGGCCGCATCCTCGTCGAGGTCAGAAGCTTCGAGTCACCGATCGATCAAGAGTTGGTCGTTGATCGATTGCAGAGTGCTTTTGGTGAGGGCATCGCCGTTTCGGTGCGCTGGGATCGCATCGAACGAGCGCTCACCACAACGACCGAGGCGACAACAACGACCGCATTGACCGACGAACAGATCCTCGCTTCAGAAGTCGAGCAGGTCGTCACGATGTGGCTCGACGAAAACGGTGAAGGCCTCGACTACGAGCTCGACAAGATCTTGATCATCGACAACGTGGTGCGAGTTGATGCCGCGGGCGTGGGTGAACCGCCATCCCTGACCGATCTTGAGGAACGCCTCGATGCGGCGCTCGAGCAAGTGCTCGCCGTGCGGCTGAACTGGATTGAACGTCAGGTCGTCACCCCGGGCGTCACGACACCAACGCCACAGGAAGTTCTGGCGTTGCAGATGCGTAGCGAGGTAGAGGCGTTTGCCGCCGCCGACAGCTCGTTGGTGCTGGAGAGCTTCGATTTCGATGGCGAGCGAGCCTTGATCGAGTTCATCGGCCTCGCCGAGCCCGAGATCACCGAGCTTGTGGACTCGCTGCATGAGGTCAACGGCGAGGAGTTCGAGGTCAACGTCTTCTTCACCCAACGCCAGCTCGTGACCACCACCACCGTCGACCCGGACGCCGACCCAGAGTCAGACGACCCCGACGGCGAGTCAACCACCACCACCGGCTGACCCCGCCGTCTCCCCCCGCTCACCCCGAACTGGAGTGCCCCACCGGCTGAAACGCCGGCACACGCCTCCAGAACGCACACCCTCCCTGAACTGGAGTGCCCCACCGGCAAAACAGTCGGTGGAGGCCTCCAGAACGCGGGAGACTTGGGAAATGACCATCGATGCTGTGTTTGGTGAGCCGCTGCCCGATGTGGTCATTCACGCAGATCGGTTCGGGCTCCGCCCCTTTCAGCGCGATGACCTGCCGCTGATCGAAGAAGCGTCAGCTGACGACTTCATCCCGACGATCACCACAGTCCCCGACAGCTACTCCGACCTCGAGGCGATCGCCTTCATCGATCGTCAGAATTTCCGGCTGTCATCTGGTGAAGGTTGGTCGCTGGCGATCGTCGATCGGGAGGCAGAGCGGGCTGTCGGCCAGATGGGACTGTGGATCTCACACCTGAGGAAGGGCCGCGTAGAGATCGGCTACTGGGTTGCGCCGAGCGGACGCAAGCAGGGCGCTGCTTCCGCTGCTCTCGAGCTGCTCAGCGCCTGGGCGTTCGAGCAGCTCGACATCGACCGCATCAGTCTGTTCATCGAACCGTGGAACGTACCTTCGCAGAAGACCGCTGAGCGCAGCGGCTTCGAACGAGAGGCCATCCTCAAGAGCTGGGAACGAGTTGCTGGCCAACCGAAAGACATGTGGGCCTATGCGCGCTTACGCAAAGTGTGATCCTCTGGGCCGATGAAGTTCGGACTGGCATTTGCAAGCAGCATCGGCACCGATCCCCAGTCGGCCCTCGAGGTCGCAAAGGTCGCCGAGGAGGTTGGCTTCGAATCCGTGTGGGGCGGCGAGCATGTGATCTTCCCGTCGAAGATCGAGTCGAAGTATCCCTACACACCAGATGGCAAGGTGCCAGCCGACGAGAACACGCCCATTCCGGACCCGCTCATCTGGCTCGCCTATGTAGCGGCTGCGGCACCGACGCTCCGTCTGGGAACCTGCATTCTGATTCTGCCGCAGCGCAACCCACTCGTGTTGGCCAAAGAGATCGCCACTCTCGACCACCTCAGCAACGGTCGAGTCGAACTCGGCATCGGGGTCGGCTGGTTGAAGGAAGAGTTCGAGGCCCTTGGTGTTCCGTGGGAGCGGCGAGGTCGACGCAACGATGAGTATGTCGAGGCGTTGCGAACCATCTGGTCGGGCCAACACGTGGAGTACCACGGCGAGTTTGTTGACTTCGATCCTTTGAGCTGCACGCCGTTGCCGGTGCAGGGGTCAGACGTTCCAATTCTGGTCGGTGGCGACACCGAGGTGGCCATTCGACGTGCCGCACGACTCGCTGATGGTTACTTCCCGGGAGAGACCGACCCGACCAAGCTCAAGTCTCTGATCGAGGCCCTTCGGGTCGAGTGCGAAAACCACGACCGGGCCCCCGACGCCGTTGAGGTCAGTGCGCTCTTCGCGACACACATCAAGGACCCCGCCGCAGGCGTCGAGATCTTCAACGAGCTGGGTGTCGGGCGAGCCATGGTGCCGGCGTTCTTCTTTGCCGGCCCGGGTGGCCTCGACCGTCTGCGAGCGTTCGGAACCGAAGCGGTCGCCGCTGCCAACGGCTGATCTCCGCCCGTTCTGGAGGCCTGTACCGACTGTTTCGCCGGTGGGGCACTCCAGTTCGAGATGGGGTGGGCGTTCTGGAGGCGTATACCGGCGTTTCAGCCGGTGGGGCACTCCAGTTCGGGGAATGTGCTCGCTTACAGCGTCTCGGTGACGAACTTGTTTTCGATGGTGCCGACGTTCTCGATCTCGATACGGACGACATCGCCGTCGTGGAGGAACTTTGGCGGGTCGAAGTAGGCGGCGACACCGCTGCTGGTGCCGGTGGCGAGAATGTCGCCAACCTCAAGGGTGCACACCGTGCTCAGCGTCTCGATCTGGTTCCAGCAGTCGAACACCATCTTGTCGGTGGTGGTGTCTTGTCGAAGCTCATCGTTGACAAAGGTCTGCATTCGCAGACCGTGAGGATCGGACAGTTCGTCGGTGGTGACGAGCCAGGGTCCAGTCGGCCCATGGCCATCCCAACTCTTGCCCAGCGTCATGGTTGGCGCACGACGCTGCCAGTCCCGAACCGACACATCGTTGATCGCCATGTAGCCAGCAACGATCGACGGGGCATCTGCCGCAGAGACTCGTCGACTCTCCCTGCCGATGACGAGCCCGAGTTCACCCTCGTAGTCGACATGATCCGGTGACTCGGGGGGAATCGGCACATCGCCGAACGGGTCGTTCACGCAGGTTCGCTGCTTGTTGAAGAAGATCGGGTGCTCGGGAATCGGTCGGCCCCCTTCTTCGATGTGATCGACATAGTTCAGGCCGATGGCGAGAAACTTCGGGGGCGACGGAACCGGAGCCAAGAGGGTGACGGCATCGAGCGACCAACTCGATGACTCATCGAGGGCTGCGTCGCGAGCGGCGGGCTCGAGCATCGCCGCGGCGACAACGTCGGCCGACGATGTGATCGCGTCAGCGAGTCCGCTGAGCGCCACAACGGTTGCATCGACGACGGCGCCCAGGTGGATTGTCCCGTCATCTGTCCGGAAGCGTGCGATCTTCATCCGTCGGTCTCCTCGTCGGTCTCGTCGCCTTCTTCACCCTCGCCGTCTTCGCCCTCTTCGCCTGTTTCCTCTTCGGGAGGCTCTTCGGCTCCTTCGAGTTCGAACTCGATCCGACGGTTGGCCGCCTTGCCCTCGTCTGTGTCGTTGTCGGCGATGGGTTCGTTCGGACCGACACCGGTGAAGGTCAGCCTCGACTCTTCGACTCCGAGGGCGATGAGTCGTTCAACCACAGCCTCAGCTCGGTCCTCGGAAAGGAGCTGGTTGGTGCCGGCGTCTCCGGTGTTGTCGGTGTGGCCGACGATCTCGACCGGCACACCTGGGGTGGCGATGAGGGCAGAGGCGAGACTCTGCAGAATCGCGTCGCTCTCGGGCAGGATCTCGGCGCTGCCTGAGTCGAACTGAATGGGGCTCGCTGCCACCTGCGCCCGCAAGCGCTCCTCGACCCGGGCCAACGCCGGCGGCGACGTGTCGAACACAACACCCGAGCTGTTGATCGTGCTGGCGCCAAAGAAGACCCGCAGGTTCTCCTCCATTCGCCGAGCTCTGAAGTCCGCGCTGTCGATCGTGCCCGCGATGGTGATCGTCGAGTTGGTCAGTGTCGTCTCTGAGTCGACGCTGAGCCCCGACGTGTCGGTGAACGCAGCGCCGAATTGCGTCACTGCTGCGGCCTCAAACTCATCGAGCGACGCTTGGTCGGGGAAGGCGCCGCTCAGCGCGACGTTGTCGGTCGAGATTCGGACTTGCGCCTCGACCGGTGTCTTGTCGAGTGCGATGACCTCGACGTTGTAGTCACCCGCCTCGAGACCGAGCGATGCGGCAGCGTCGGCCTGCAAACCGGGACCATCCTCGTCGCCCTCGAAGGCTGTGCCCGATACGTGCAGACGACCTCCGTCGACCGTGACATCAGGATCGACCACGAGCTGATCAACCACGTTGGCGTAACGACCTCTCGCAGAGTCGACGAGGACAGCTCGAGTCTCTTCGTCCGGCACGGCGCCGAGCAGCGTGACGGTGTCGCCATCGATCACGAACTCGAGATCGACGGCAGTGAGATCGGGCACTGTCTCTTCAGGGACGTCTTCAGGGACTGCGAACTCGATGGCTTCGTCTTCACCACGGGTGATCGCGGCGATCACGATCGCGCCAGCCACGGCGAACAGGACAACCAGGTAGAGCCAGGCAAAGGACCGGCGGGACCGCTCACGGTCGCTTGGATTCGACGAGCCGGTCGCCCCGGCTGCTGCGCCAATGAGCACTTCGTCGTCGGCAGCGGCGGGGTCCCCATCGTCCTCTGCAGGCGCAGCCAACGGTGACCGGGCAATCGTTTCGTCCGCCCCGATCTCGTCGACTTCGGCGAAGCTCTCGTCAACGCTGCCCTCGTCGGCGCTGGTCGCAACATCGACCCCGTCGACATCGTCGACAACATCAAGGATCTCGGTGTCGACACCTGCAGTCTCGGGAGCGGGGTCGGTGGATTCGGTCGAGTCGTCGTCGAGCAAGCCGGCGACATCGTCCGCGCCGACCGTGACGATGTCAGCCTCGTCACCGAGATCCGGGTCACTCATAGCAACAGTTTGTACCGGCCGAGCAGACAGAACCGGGCACCGATGGACCTTCGCCCATCAGCGTCCCGAGTCTGCACGTGATCGGAACTGCTCTACAGGTCTTGGGGAAGGCGGGTGAGGGCGTCACGCACCTTCTCTTCGGGGTAGTCGTAGTCGACCATGTCGCCTGAGAAGTAACGGTCGTAGGCCGCCATGTCGAGGTGTCCGTGACCGCAGAGGGCCGTCAGGATGACTCGCTCTTCGCCGGCCTCCTTGGCGGCCAGGGCCTCACGGACGGTGCCGGCAAGGGCGTGGGTGGGCTCGGGAGCCGGGACAATGCCCTCGTTGCGGGCGAACTGCACACCCGCGTCGAAGCACTCCGTCTGATGAATTGACTCTGCCTCGATCAACCCGAGCTCGTAGATGTGGCTGATGAGGGGTGACATGCCGTGGTAGCGAAGGCCGCCGGCGTGAATCTCGTCGGGGATGAAGTCGTGGCCGAGTGTGTGCATCTTCATCAGCGGTGTCATTCCCGCTGTGTCGCCAAAGTCATACGCATAGACACCCTTGGTGAGCGACGGGCAGGCTGCCGGCTCAACGGCGCGAATGGTGGGGTTGATCTTGCCCGCCATCTTCTCCCGCAGGAACGGGAACGTGAGACCGGCAAAGTTCGACCCGCCGCCGGTGCATCCAATAATGACATCCGGGGTGTCGCCCGCCATCTCCATCTGCTTGATCGCCTCTTCGCCGATGACGGTCTGATGCATCAGCACGTGGTTCAGTACCGAGCCGAGCGCATACCGGACCTCGGGGTGCGGGGCAGCCATTTCGACGGCTTCGGAGATAGCGATGCCGAGGCTGCCGGGGTTGCCTGGATCGTCAGCCAGAAGCTTTCGACCATATTCAGTGACCTCAGACGGGCTCGGATGAATCGTGGCTCCGAACGTCTCGATCATGGCTTTGCGGTAGGGCTTGGCGTCGTAGCTGGCCCGCACCTGCCAGACCTCGCACTCCATGTCGAACAACGCGCAGGCAAAGGCAAGGGCCGTGCCCCACTGACCGGCGCCCGTCTCAGTCGTGAGCTTCGTAACCCCTTCCGCCTTGTTGTAATAGGCCTGCGGGACCGAGGTGTTCGGCTTGTGGGAACCGGCCGGGCTGACGCCCTCGTACTTGTAGTAGATCTTCGCCGGCGTATCGAGCGCCTTTTCGAGCCTGCGAGCCCGGAACAAGGGCGATGGCCGCCACAGCTTGTAGACCTCTTGCACCTCTTCCGGAATGTCGATGTAGGAGTCTTGTGAGACCTCCTGCATGATCAGCGCCATCGGAAACAGCGGGGCGAAATCGTCGGGCCCTGCAGGCTCGCGGGTGCCGGGGTGAAGCGCTGGCGGCGGGGCCGACGGCAGATCCGGGACGATGTTGTACCACTGGGTCGGCATGTCTGATTCGTTGAGCAGGTACTTGGTCTGTTCAGCCATGAGGGCACTCCATGTTGTCGGCGGCACCGCCGCTTGTTCGCAGCGGGAGCCCGATCGTACCGGCCCGCCAAAACTCACGCCGCCTCGGCGAAGAACTGAGGAATCAACCCGCTCGGAGCAAGCGGCCGACCTCGGCCATCGCCTCGACCTCAGCCACTGGGTCGGGGCCGACGGGCGTGAGATTGAACGTGGTGGCACCCGCTTCGACGTACGGATGGAGGAACTCGGCAATGTCGTTTGCGTTGCCAACCGGCGTGTAGCGCTCGAACGGCTCAAACGGCATCTTGTAGAAGGTGCGCATGCCGTCGGCGACATGGGTTCGAGCGTCTTGCGGGTTGTCGCCGACACCGACCCACAGCTGGATTCCGTGGTTCCACGCCGACGGCAGAGGCGCAATGCGATCGGCGCTGTCGGCGACTCGCTCCACTTCGGCGATTCCTTCGGCCAAGCGCCGAGCCGAGCACCACGCTGCGAGCCACCCATCGCCGAGCCGACCGGCTCTGCGGAGTGCAGCGTCGCTTCGCCCACCGACAAGGAACGGCACAGCTGGTTGTGGCGAGGGTTTGATCCGGGCCTCGTCGAGGTCGTAGAACTCGTCGTGCCAAGTCAGCGCCTCACCGTCGAGCAGTCGCCTCACGATCTCGAGCGCGGCATCGGTGCGACGACCTCTCGTGGCCGGGTCAATGCCGCACACTTCGAACTCGCTGCGGTCCTCGCCTCCGACCCCGATGCCCACGGTCAGACGGCCGGGTGCGGCTCCGGCCAAGGTCACGATCTGTCGGGCCGCGACCATTGGGTGCCGCAACGCAAGCAGCATCACTCCGAGTTGCAGATCGAGGCGAGGTTCGATGCCGGACAGCGCAGCGAGCGTGACGAGACCATCGTTTCCGGCGCCGCCCCGAAAGCTGACGTGATCGGCGATGAACAGATGGCTGAGACCGCCGTCGGCGATGCTCGCAAGCTCTGCCCTCTGGATTTCGTAGGGTCGTTCGAACAAGCCCCACGGTGGGGTTACGCCGACGTGAATCATGCCGAACGATACGTCAGCCCGTGTTTCTCGGCCGATTCGGTGTGTGTCTGTTCGTTGGGCGACTGAGAATGGTCAGCGGCCGACTTCGGCAGCCGGGGCGCGAGACGTGTCGAGCTCGGGCAGTTCTTCGAACTCGATGAAGATGCACTCGCCGGGGCACTCTGCCGCTGAGTCGATCACTGCTTTTTCAGAGGGAGGAGCGACGACGGCGAGGGATCCGGAACCGCCCGGGTCGTTCAGCACTTGGCCTTCTTCGACCACATAGGCAATGCCGTCTTCGAGAATGCGGAAGACCTCGGGGGCATGATCGGTGCAAATGCCGTCGCCGGTGCAGAGATCTTGATCAATCCAGACGAGCAGTCTGGCCGAGGACGCCGCTTCCATTCCGAACATGATACCCCCCGCCCTCCGGCTGGCCCCCACCGGGCGATTCACCCTCCTTTGCAGCAAAATCCCCTACGGACAAGGCCCGACGCTCACAATCACACCGAGCAGAGGGGTGACAGCCAGTACCCTCTCCATCCGTGACGAGCTCGTTTGGTGAACTCTTCCGCATCACAACCTTTGGAGAGTCGCACGGGCCAGCCGTGGGCGTGATCGTCGACGGCTGCCCGCCCCGGCTTGCGCTGACTCGGGACGAGATCCAGTTCGACCTCGATCGTCGCCGACCGGGCCAAAGTCGGCTGGTGACCCAGCGCGACGAGTCGGATCAGGTCGAGATTCTCTCCGGTGTCTTCGAGGGGCACACCACGGGTACAACGCTCGCCATGATGGTGCGCAACGCCGACCAGAACCCCGGCGCCTACGACCATCTGCGTGACGTCTACCGACCCAGCCACGCCGACTGGACCTACCGGGCCAAGTTCGGAATCCGAGATCATCGCGGCGGAGGTCGTGCTTCGGCCCGCGAGACCATCGGCCGTGTCGCTGCGGCCGCGATCGCTCGGAAGCTCCTGCGCACGGCGCTCGACGTCGAGGTGCTGGCCTGGGTGAGCCAGGTGCACGACATCGATACCGACGTCGACCCGAGCGAAGTGACGCTCGAGGCTGTCGAGGCCGACCCGACTCGCTGCCCCGAGCCGGCGGCCGCGGCCAGAATGACCGAAGCCATCGACAAGGCTCGCAAGGCCGGCGACTCACTCGGTGGCGTGGTGACGTTTGTGATCCGCAATGCTCCCGCCGGACTCGGCGAGCCGGTGTTCGACAAGATCGACGCCGATCTCGCCAAGGCGATGATCTCGCTCCCCGCGTCGAAGGGTTTCGAGATCGGCAGCGGTTTCAACGGGACGCGACTCACCGGTCTGGAACACAATGACCCGTTCGAGCCTGGTCCTGATGGCGTTCCAGTGCTGGCGACCAACAACTCGGGCGGCGTGCAGGGTGGCATGACCAGCGGCAACGACATCGTCGGGCGAGTGGCGTTCAAGCCGACGGCAACGATCTCGTCAGAGCAAAAGACCACCACGGTCGACGGTGAGGCAACGACGTTGGCCGCCAAGGGTCGCCATGACCCGTGCGTCCTTCCACGAGCTGTGCCAATGGTGGAGGCGATGGCGCTCTTGGTCGTGGCCGATCACTGGCTCCGCCAACAAGCCACCGACGTCCTCCCTCACCTAGCTCCTTAGGCCTCCCCCGTCTCCCGGTTCTCCCGGTTCTCCCGGTTCTCCCGGTTCTCCCGGGCCTGCGGTCGACGCACACCTCTGCTGCGGCGTCCGCTTCGCTTCCGAGTCCTCGCTTGAGGTGTGCCTCGGCCTTCGGCCCTCGTCGGTGAGTGAAGCGAGCGACGTTGTCCCCCGTGCGGGGGCCTTGCCGAGTGTTACGTGCGAGCCGGGTCGAATCGGACCGGCCTGCGGGCAGAGAGTGACGATCATGAAAGTCCCCACAGCGCTGGCGAGTTTGTTTGTTGCATTGATCGCGGGCGTTGCCGTTGCCGCTCCCATTGGAGCTGAGCCCAGCGACACGCCTTCGGGCGGGATGCAGCTAGGGCCATCAGGCACAGCGGCCCGGCCGGCAACGGCATCCCCAGCAGAAGACGTCGAGGAACCGAGTCCCGATCATCCAGAGCTCGTATGGGGGTATGACGACACGCCACCGTCGTCCGACTGGGTGCGGCCCGCGCTGAACGTCGTAACGACCGACCCGGCCTACGGCACCAGTCTGCGGCGAGTCACCGATGCCACCGGCACTCGCTTTGACCGCAACACCTACAGCCGACGACAAGCCGAAAATGCCGACGGCAGCTACTTCCTCACCTACCACGGGACGGCCACCTATCGGGTGTACGACCGGGCCTCGACCGACCTCGTGAGCGTCACCGACATTCATCCGAACGGTGAGCCGCAATGGCATCCCACGAACCCGAAGCTGATTCGCTACGTCGGAGGCAACAATGCCGACGTCGGTGATCTGCGCCTGTACGAGACCAACGTTGTCACCGGACGCACAAGGGCTATCGCCGACCTGACTGATCGACTCCGAGCTCAGCTTCCGGGCTCGGCCTACATGATCGACCGAGCCGAAGGGTCGCCGAGCATCGACGGCAATCGATACGCATGGATTGTCTACGACGACAGCGGAGCACCAATCGGGATCGTCAGCTACGACCTCGGCGGGGATGAGATCCTCGGCGTCATCAACGGTGTGAGCGAAGATCAGCTTGGCCTGCTCGATTGGGTCAGCATGTCGCCGACGGGCAGCCACGTTCTCGCTGGTTACGGCGGCGGAACGCTGGTGTACGACCCTGAACTGTCGAACAGACGACGGGTGAACGACAAGGCTGACCACAGCGACATCGCGCTCGACACCAATGGCAACGATGCATACGTCTACATCGATTTCAGTAGCGGGCCCGACGCTGGCTTTCTCGTGTCGGTCGATCTCGCCACGCTCGACCGCACTCGCATCTTCGAGGTCTACGGCGGCGCAAACACATCCGTCCACGTGTCGGGCAAGGGGTTTGGAAAGCCGGGCTGGGTGCTCGTGTCGACGTACAACTGCAAGGATCCGGGGGCGTGGACGTGCCACAAAGTGATGGCGGTCGAGATGGTCGAAGGTGGGCGAGTGCTCAACCTGGCTCACACCTACAACTGTGGTGACAACTACTGGACCGAGACCCATGCCGTGGTCAATCGGGACTTCACCCGGGCCTACTTCAACACCGACAGCGGATCGTGCGGTATCGATGCCGAGGTGATCGAGCTCACCATTCCGTCATTCGATTGACCTCTCAGGCCGACCGCCGGATGTCATCGGTGGCGGGCGTTGCGCGAAGCTGACCGAATGGCAACGTCATTCGTTCTGGTCCATGGCGCATTCGGCGGCTCGTACGGGTTTCGAGGTGTGCGACCCCTTCTGTGGGGAGCGGGGCACGAGGTCCACACGCCGAGCCTGACCGGCATCGGCGATCGGGCTCACCATCGAACACCTGAAATCGATCTCGACCTTCACGTACGTGACCTCGTAGCGACGATCGAAATCGAGGACCTGCACGACATCGTGCTGCTCGGCTTCTCCTACGGCGGGATGGTGATCACCGGCGCCCTCGACCACATTGGCGAGCGGGTCTCACACCTCGTCTATCTCGATGCGTTCGTGCCAGCCGACGGCGAATCTGCAGTGGGCATTCTCGGCTCCGCCGGCGAAGCGATGCAGGCCGCTGCGACCGACGGCTACGTGCCACCGATCGGCCGCGACCTCGGCTCGGAGGAGGCGAATGCATGGTCGGATGCACGCCGCGTCGGTCAACCACTGAAGACACTGACAAGCCCTGTGTCCCTCAGCAAACCGTTAGAAGAGTGGCCCTTCACCCGCACATTCATCAAGGCGACCGCTGACGAAGCCGAGTCTGATACCTCGCCGTTTTGGACCGCCCACCACCGAGCCATGGCATCCGATGCATGGGAGGCCCACGAGATCGCCACCAACCACATGGTCCCGGCCCTCGCTCCAGAAGAACTCGCCAACATCCTCCTCTCCTTTACCTAACTCCTTGCGCTTCGCTCACTTCTGAGGGCCGTAGGGCGAGGTGCACCTCAAGCGAGGACTCGGAGCGAAGCGACGCCGCAGCAGAGGTGTGCGTCGACCGCAGGCCCGGGAGAACCGGGAGCCTTGTTGACGTTTGAGACCTGACCCCGCCGCTCACTGCGTTCGCTAACCGAGTTGCTCGCTGACGCTCACAACTCCCCGAGTGACGTTTTGTACCTGACCCCTGAGGGTTAGGAGAGGGTGAAGGTGGTGGAGGCGAGGTCTTGGCCGTTGACTCGCACAGTCAGGGAGTGTTCGCCGGGGTACAGCTTGCGGGTGGAGCGAACGACCATGTCGAACGACTTGTTGCACGCCACGGTGGCGCCTGACTCCAGCTCGAGCTCGCGAAACTTAAACACCTTCGGCGAGGCCTTGCCGTTGGCCTTCACGTACCCCATCACGAGATCGACCATCAGTAGTTGGCTGTCAGCTCCCGTCGAGTCCAACCCAAACCCGAACTCGACCGACTCGCCGATTGCAAGCGTGCTCGGCGTCGCCGTGAGGTCGGACACCACAACCTCAGGTGGCAGGTAGCCAAAGAGGGCCAACGCGCCTGGTGTTCCGTTCTTCAAGTGGTTGCGCAGGGCGTGGCGAACGATCCATGTTGTCTCTTCGACACCCTCGTTGTGCCACTCGGTGAGCATGGCGATGATCCGGTCGGGCTGATCCTTCGCCAGGTCGTTCAGGTGGTTTGCCACCGACCTGCGCACATAGAGCGACGGGTCGGCCCGCAGGTCGCTGAGCATCGCCAGGGTCTTGTCGAGCGGCAGATCGAGACGGGAGGCCCAGGGCAGTCGGGGCCGCGTTCCCTCGCTGACAAGACGCCGCACATGCTCGTTCGGATGGCTTGTCCAGCCGGCCACAACATCGAGTGCGTCGGCCGACGTTGCCAGCACCGGACGAATGGCAAACTCGGCGGTGAAACGCTTCGTGAGTTCGACACATGCCTCAAGCGCCTCGGTCGGAAAGTCGGCGCCGTGGGTCGCGATGGCATCGCCGTATGGCCACAGAGCGAACCCGTCGTTCATGGGTTCGCCGGTGCCCTCGAACTCGGGCGGAAGAGAACGGGTGAGCAGATCGAACAGAGCCGGTGGTTCGAGCTTGGCAACGGTGTCGATGCTGGCGGCGATCCGACGACTGCGGGCAGTGAAGGCCAACTCGTCGAACTGCTCCTCCCCCGCTGCCCCGTCGACCAGCGCAGCGAACTCGTCGACATCAAACGACGTGTGATGGGTGGCGAGTCGCTCACCGATCTCACGCACGACGTCGCGGGTGAAGAAGTCCTTCAGTTTTGGGGCGTCAGCCATCAGCGACCTCGGAGTTCGGCGGTTCGTTGGGCGTCGACAGACCGGCCGTCGGCGGCAATGGCAACGCCGTAGTCGCGTGCTGCGGACTCGACGGAAACAACCTCGTCGCGCACATCACGCAGCACCAGCGCAGGGTCCCGCAAGAACGGATTGCCCCAACCACCACCTCCGGGAGTCTCAGCAATCATCCGGGCCGGGCCGAGCTTCTGCACGCCGTACTTCGGCGGCACGAACCGCTCTCCGTCGACGGGCGCAATCCACTCGTTGCCGACTCCTCCGTCACCCCCATCGCGCACACCGTGCCCGCTCACCGATCCGAGTCCTTCGGCCCGGAACGACCACGTTGCGGGCTGGAGCACATCGGCGACATAGCGAACTCCGGTACCGCCCCGACGCTGCCCTGGTCCTGCGTTGTCGAGCCGCATCTCATGTTGCAGGTAACGGACATCGAACATCATCTCGTGGAACTCGAGGTTGGGAATGTCGAGCCCGCCGAGGCTGATGAGATGCCCCATCTGAGCGAAGCCATCTCGTTCGGCGGTGGCGCCCGGCGTGCCCATCGCATGCCAGTGGTACATCACCCAGGTGGTGCCGTCGTCTCGTTTGCCCGCCACGTGTCCGTGCATCGTCTTTGACCACGCCGCACACGCCCGCTCCGGATCGGCTTGAGCCAAGGCCTGCCACACCGCTATCACGATCTCGTGCGCCACATACACGGTGTTCATCGTCATCGGCGCAGGTGGCAAGGCGTTCACGATCGAACCTTCTGGCGCCACGATCTTGACCGAACGGTAGGTGCCTTCATTGCGCGGAATGGACGTGTCGAAGAACGATGAGATGCCGAGATACACCGACGAGTAGGTGTTGGCGAGGGAGCTGTTTTTGAATCCCTCGATCTGCGGGTCAGATCCCGTGAAATCGACGGTGACTTCGTCGCCTTTCACCGTCAGGGTGACCCGCACCGCCACGTCGGTCTCGACGAAGCAGTCGTTGTCTGAGTGATCCTCGCCCAGGTACACACCGTCAGGCAGAGCGGACACCGCGAGACACATTCGTCGATGGGCGTGGTCGAGCACACCGTCGAGGTATCGCAGGTAGCTGGCCTCGCCGAGCTCGTGCACGAGCGCTTGCACGCGCTCGCCGCCAATCCTGGTTGACCCAATCATGGCGAGAAGGTCGCCGTCGAGCAGCTCGGGTGTGCGGCAGTTGATGAGGAGCAGCTCCCACAAGTCGTCTCTCGTTTGACCGGCCTCAATGAGCTTCAGCACTGGCAACCGGATGCCCTCCTGCCAGATCTCTGTCGCCTCGGGGTTGTAGGTACCAGCCAGACCACCGCCGATGTCGTTCTGGTGGGCTCGATTGCAGCAGAACCCAACAAGCGTCTCGCCGACGAAGATCGGGCGAGCGATGACCCAGTCGGGTAGGTGGTTACCACCGGCGACGTAGGGGTCAGACAACAGGAAGACGTCGTCGGGATGGATCCGCCCCTCGAAGCGGGCCAGCAGCGCTCGCACCGCAAATCCACCGCCGCCGGTGTGGATCGGGATTCCGTCGGCATTGGCCACGAGCGTTCCGTCCGGTGTCGTAATGAAGCAGCTGAAGTCGTGGCTCTGGCTGAAGATGGTGCTGCGGGCAGTGCGAGTCATCACCCAACCCATGTGCTTGGTGATCTGATCCAGCCGGTTCTGCATGAGGGCCAACGTGATCGGGTCGAGTTCGGTCGACACGCTTTCGAGCGCAGCGTCGTCGAGGGCTGTGTCGACAAGGGCGGAGGCAGCGGCTGTGAGGCTTGGCGCCACGCCGAGGCGAATCATGAAGTTGCCGGTGTCATCAACCGACAGCGTGTCGCCCGGCGGTACCACGACCGTGGTGGTGAGCTCCTCAATGAGGGCGGGGCCTTCGAGGACCGAGCCAGCACCAACCGTCAGGCCGTCGTAGACCGGGGTCTCGATCCAGCCATGCTCGGGGAACCACACAGAACGCCTGTCCATCGGCTCAAGATCGGCCGGGCCGGGCTCGACACTGGGTTGTGACACTGCGCCGGTCGAGGCCCGAGCAATCAACCGAAGCGACGCGACCATGATCGTGCCGTCGTTCTGCACGTGGCCGTAGAGCCGTTGGTATTCCTTCTCGAACTCGGCACGAGCGACCACAGGGTCAAAGGCTCTGCCCGGCACCTCCACCCGAATGCTCCAGATCTGGCCGGGGTGATGAAGCTCGAGCTCATAGCGATGCGAAAGCTCTTCAGTTGCGGCCTCAACATCAGCCATCGCGGCCTCGGCTCGAGTCCGCAGCTGGTCGAACCCGTCGTGGATCGCGTCGGCGCCGATCTCATCGAGCGAACCGACCAGCACCAGGCTGAAGTCTTGGCGCACATCGGCGTGCAACATCCCGATTGCACACAACGCTCCTGCATCGCGGGGCACGTAGACCTGAGGGCATCCGAGCCCAGCACCAACCGCAGCTCCGTGCATTGGTCCGGCACCGCCGGCGGCAACAAGCGTGAAGCGGCGGGGCGAGTGTCCACGCTCGATCGAGATGTGCTCGACGGCGCTGAGGAGGTGTTGCTCGGTGAGCTCGACAATGCCGGCAGCTGCGGCCTCGACCGTCATCCCGAGGGGCTCGGCAACGTGCGTGCGGATGGCGGCGATGGCGGCGTCAAGGTCGAGATCGAGCGTGCCGCCAGCCGACTTGCCCGGGCGCAGCCGCCCGAGCGCGAGGTGGGCATCGGTCACCGTCGGTTCGGTACCGCCTCGCCCGTAACACGCTGGCCCCGGGTCGGCACCGGCGCCTTCGGGTCCGACGAACAACAAACCTGCGTCATCGACACCGGCGATCGTGCCGCCTCCGGCACCGATGGTGTGGATGTCGATCGCTGGGGTCGAGACGTGGTAGCCGGCGACATCAACGTGATCTTTGGTATCGACCCGCCGATCGGCCATCAGCAAGACGTCGCATGACGTTCCGCCGATTTCCATCGAGATGAGGTTTCCCTCATCCCCGGCCGGCACACCGTTGGCGTCAACGAGATGGCTGTAGAGAGTGAGTGCGCCGACTGCGGCAGCCGGTCCGCTCAGCAGGAGATTCACCGGCCGCTCCGCCAGCTGCCCAACCGATGCTGCGCCACCGTTCGACTGCACGAGCAACAGCGGGTGGGTCAATCCTCGGGATCCCAATGCCGCCTGCAGTGTCTGGAGGTAGCCCACGATGCGAGGCATGAGCGTTGCGTTGACCACGGCAGTGGAGGTTCGTTCGTACTCCCCCATCAGTGGCGAGACGGCAGAGGAGGTGGTGACCCAGTCGCCGCCCCACGCTTCGGCGAGAGCGGCGGCGGCCGCCTCTTCGTGCGCTGGGTTGGCGTAGCTGTTCATGAACGCAACGGCGATTGCTTCGACGCCCTCTGATGCGAAGGTGGCGGCGAGGTCACCAACCTGATCGAGATCGAGCGGTTGATGTTCGGTGCCGTCTGCGTCGATCCGACCCGCCATCGGCAGCCTGAGCGATCTCGGCACCAGCACCGGCGCGTATGGCGCTCGGTGGTTCCACTGGTCGCTCCGCAATCCACGGCGAATCTCGATCACATCTCGAAAGCCCTCGGTCGCAACAAGGCCGACCTTGGCTCCCTTGCCTTCGAGCATGGTGTTGGTCGCAACGGTCGAACCGTGAACAAACAATGCACAGCCGCCCAGAACACTCTCGGTCGACATGCCGACATCAACGGCGAGGCGATCGACGGCCGCGAGAACACCCTCGCTGGGGTCGGCGGGAACCGAAGGCACCTTCGCCACCCACGTCGTCGATTCAGCGTCGACCAGCACGAGGTCGGTGAACGTGCCGCCGACGTCGACACCGATCCGCCATGGAGAGACGGGAGTTGCCATGTTCTTTCCCCTTCTTGTGTGCGGTCGAACTTCTGGAAGACTGCGACGATGGCGCAGTCATCAGCCTCGCATTCAGCAGACTCGCTTTCAGCAGAGCTGTTCGATCGGGCGCAACGCTCGATCCCCGGCGGTGCGTCACGCTCGACCGTACTCACCAGCCCGCATCCGATCTACATCGCCGAAGGCGAAGGTGCGTGGATCACCGACATCGACGGCAACCGCTATCTCGATGCGAACAACAACTTCACCTCCATCATCTGCGGCCATGCCGACCCCGTCATCGACAAAGCAGTTCGGGCCCAACTCGGCCGCGGGACGGCCTATTCGATGGCCACCAGCATCGAAATCGAGCTGGCCGAACTGTTGGTCGACCGCATTGCGTCGATCGAGCAGGTGAGGTTCTGCAATTCGGGAACCGAGGCAGTGATGGGGGCCATCAAGGCCGCCAGGGCGTTCACCGGTCGACCGCTGATCGTGAAGATCGAGGGGAGCTATCACGGCACCTACGATCATGCCGAGGCAAGCCTCGATCCGCATCCAAATTCGTGGGGTGATGCCAAGGCCCCGACCACCGTTGCCTATGCCGAGGGCACTCCGGCCTCGCTCAACGGTGAGGTCGCCGTGATTCCCTTCAACGATGCTGAGGCGGCGTGGGCCGTGATTCGGGATGTCGGTGAGCGATGTGCGGCGGTGCTGTTCGACCCGATGCCCAGCCGGGTCGGCATGCCTGCGATCAACCAGGAGTTCATCGCTGCCATCCAAGGCGCAGCTCGCGAGGTCGGTGCCCTCGTCATTCTCGACGAAGTGATCTCGTTGCGGCTGGCTCACGGCGGGGCCCAGCAGCTCCACGGCATCGATCCGGACATCACGGCCATGGCCAAGATCATCGGGGGCGGGTTCCCCGTCGGTGCGGTTGGCGGACGAGCCGACGTCATGACCGTCTTCGCCAAGCAAGGTGACGCTCGGGCCGCGGTGCCATCGGGCGGCACCTTCACAGCCAACCCGGTCACGATGACGGCGGGCGTGGCGTGCATGGAACAACTCGACACGGCGGCCTTCGATCAGCTCAATGCCATCGGCGATCAGTGCCGTGCTGGGTTGCGGGCCGGGTTCGCCGACGCAGACGTCGCCTGGCAGGTGACAGGTGCAGGGTCGCTGTTTCGGATCCACCCCAACGACCGCCCCATCAGCAACTTCCGAGACACAAGACACTCCAGCGACGAGGCCCGCGTGATGGCCGACCTCCAGCGAGAGCTCCTCACTCGGGAGGTGTATCTCAGCGACTATGGGATGGGTTGCTGGAACCTCGCCACAACAGCGGACGACATCGAACTCTTCGTCAACGCCGTCATCGCATCGCTACCTAACCCCGCCGCTCACTTCGTTCGCTAAGGGCCTTTGGCGTTGGGCGCCAAAGCGCCACCTCGCCGCTCCCGTTAACGTTTGAGACCTGACCCCTGAGAGACCCTACGAGGGGTCGGGGGTGTCGTCGTCGGAACCCTCGTCAGCGGAGCTCTCGTCGTTGCTGGCACGTTCTCGGAGGAAGGCTTCGAGCTCGCCAGCCAACGCGTCGCCGGAAGGAAGCAGCTCCTCGTTCGAATCGACCTGCTCTTCGAGCTGGGTCACGAACTGGCGGATCTCATCGTCGGCGGCCACGGCCGAATCAACTCGGGCCAGCCACTCGACCACATCTCCGTCGAGATCTTCGTAGTTGGTCTTCACCCGAGTCGTCTGCTGAATGCGTCGCAACAGCGCCCGAGTCGCCTTCGGGTTGGGCGGAGCAGGAACGTAGTGAGGCACGGCAACGCGCAGCGAGATGATCGGTACGCCAGCGACATGCACCCGGTCGTTGATCACCCCAATCACACCGGTCGGCCCCTGATAGCTCGGCAGATCGAGATGCAGTCGCTTGGCCAACTCGCGGTCTGACGATGAGCCAGTCACGGCAAAGGGGCGGGTGTGAGGAACCATCGACACCATCGATCCCACAGTCACGACCATCTCAGCACCTGTTCGGCGAGCGATGTCGACGATCTGATCGGCAAAGGTCCGCCACCGCAGGTGCGGCTCGATGCCAGACACAACGATCAGGTCGCGATCGCTCTCGGTTTGGCACACCGTGACGGTGGTGGTGGGCCAGGTGAGCTCGCGCACCCCCTCTTCGTTGATCGACACGTGGGGCCGAGTTTCTTGGAAGTTGAAGAAGCCGTCTGGGTCGATCTCGGCGACCACGGTCGACTCGCTTCGGGCCGCGATGATCTCGAGCGCGCTCGTCGCAGATTCGGCCGCATCGAACAGCCCTTCGAAGGCCATCAGGAGCAGCGGTCGGCGGAGCTGGGGGCGAAGGCGCTCAAGATCGTCACGCCAGATGAGGTCACTCACCCCCTCAGGATGCCGTACTGACGACCGGTCGCACTATTCTCCCGGCGTGCAGATCGACTGGGGTGAAGACGAGATCAGACTGACCGATGCCGTGAGCGTGCTGCAGGGCGCGTCAAAAGGGGCATACCCGTCTGGCAATTCGGTGTTGGTGAAAGGCGCAAGCGAGACGGTGCTCATTGACCCGTCCGTGACCGTCGTCGAGAAGGGCGGCGCGCCGGTCGGTATTGACGCCGTGATCAACAGTCACGGCCACGAGGACCACATGCCCGGCAACGGATTGTTCACCGAATCGCGAGTGCACATCCACAATGACGATCTGCCTGCCGCTCACAGCCTCGACGGGTTGCTCGACGTGTATGGCCTTGAGGGTCAGCCCCGCATCGACTTCGGGCAGCAGATCCTCGACGAGTTCAACTACATGCCCCGGCCCGACGCACAAGGTTTCGTTGATGGCGACGTGTTCGACCTCGGCGGGGGCGTGTCAGTCGAAGCCGTTCACCTACCCGGCCACACACGAGGACACAGCGGCTTCCGCATCTCTGGCGGCATCTTCTTCTTGTCCGACATCGACCTCACCGGATTTGGCCCGTACTACGGCGATGCGTGGAGCGACCTCGACCAGTTCGAGGAGAGCCTGCACAAGGTGCTACCCGAAGAAGCCGAGCACTACGTCACCTATCACCACAAAGGCATCATCTCGAGCCGCGACACCTTCGTCGAGATGTGCACGGCGTTCCTCGCCGTGATCGATCGGCGCCATCAAGCCATGCTCGAGTACCTCGTCGAACCACGAACGATCGATGAGATGGTGGCCCACCGATTCGTCTATCGACCGCATGTCGAAACCACCTTCCTCGAGTCGGTCGAAGCCCGAACGGCCGAGTTACACATTGCTCGAATGGTCGAGCGGGGCGAAGTGACAGAGGTCGAACCCGGCCGTTACCGAAGGACCGCATCGTGACCACCTTTGAACGCATCCACGTCTACCCCGAGGTGATGCTTCGGCACGCGTCCGAAGAGACCCTTGCGCTGTTCGAGGGTCGCAAGTTCATCCCACTCGCCGACGACGAAGCGTTCCTCGACGTAATCGGTGAGATCGAGGTGCTGTTCGGATTCGGCATGACACGCGAGCACTGGGCCGAGGCGACAAAGCTCGAGTTGATCCAGTGGATGGGGGCTGGAGTCGACAAGCTGCTGCCGGCCGAGGGGCTGCCGGAGAACGTCCGAGTTGCGAACGCCAAAGGCAGCCACGAGCCACAACTGCCCGAGTTCGCCATCGGCGCCCTCTTCACCATGAACTACGGCTTTCCCCAGCTGCGCGATCAACAAGCCGAGCACAAGTGGAAGATCCGTCGATCAACTCCGCTCGAAGGCAAGACCTTGTGCATCAACGGGCTCGGCACCATTGGCCAGAGCATCGCTCGACGAGCCATCGATCTCGGTATGACGGTCGTTGGTGTCCGACGATCGGGTGAGCCGGTGGAGGGCGTCGCCAGAGTGGTCTCGCCAGACCAGCGCCTCGAAGTGATGGCGGGCGCTGACGCACTGGTGAACGTCGTACCGCTCACCGAAGAGACAACCGGCCAAATCGGAGCACCCGAGCTGGCTGCCCTTGCAGAAGGCGCTCTGTTTGTTGATGTGGGCCGAGGCGGCGTGACCGATGTCGGCGCGGTCGTCGCGTCACTTGAAAGCGGGCACCTCGCTGCCGCCACCATCGACGTGTTCGAAACCGAGCCGCTGCCAGAAGACAGCTCGTGGTGGGATGTCGACAACCTGTTTGTCACGCCGCACACGTCGGGCTGGTCGGGTGACTACACCGACCGTCTCTTCCGCACGTTGCACGCAAGCATCGTTGCCATCGAGGCGGGTAACGAGCCACCGACCGTGGTCGATCGCGAACGCGGCTACTGATCGGGGCCGCAGCGCGAGCTCTAGCCCGAGAGTTCCAGCAGTTCCTCTGGCGTGAGACA
Organism: uncultured Acidimicrobiales bacterium; assembly: GCA_937976305.1. Lineage (GTDB taxonomy): Bacteria > Actinomycetota > Acidimicrobiia > Acidimicrobiales > SZUA-35 > CALEWY01. Next base: position 34,215 of record CALJSB010000044.1, on the reverse strand, counting down.
TGCCGCGAGCGCGACTCCCACCTCGAGATCGAGTTCGGTTCCGCCGGACGGCTGCGGGACGAACTGGTCAAGCACGAGCCCTCGAAAGAGTTCGGGATCGAGTGCCAATGCGGCGCATCGAAGCGATGGCTCTGACGCATTGGGTGCCCGGGATGCGAGCGCCGTGAGGCCGAGGCGACCAGTCCCAACGCAGGCGAGGACGCCGTCGGCAACCGCAGTCAGCAGTTCGTCGCCGACAACAGCTGAGCCGCCTTCGTCATCACCGGGCGAGGTCGCATCGATGAGTTCCGTCGCTTGATCGTTCCCGAGATCATCGATGACACAGTCGAGATCCTCACTGGTGAGTTCGAGCCCGGCCCCGACAGTGAGTTGTTGGGCTGCGGCAAACGCGTCAGCCCGAAGCTCATCGCTGATTTGTTGCGAAGAACACCCGGCAACAACGAGAACAAGGCCGAGGAATACACAGAACGAAGTTGTGCGACGAGAGGTTCGAAGCGACACGACGCGTGACGCTACCCGAATCAATCCGACGCAAACCTGGCCCGTACTCGCCCGACGAGAAACAACGTCGCAAAGATCGCGATCCACGTCAGCGGGTTTCGAGCAAACCGGATGAAGACCTCGGCCTCATCCGCCGTTGCCGGAACTCGCACGGCAACGACTGCAACAAGCGCAACCAGCGCCACGAGAAGTCCAACCGTGCTCGACGAGAGCAAGGCGGCCGTTGCAACCACCCGGCGCCGATCAGCGAAGCCGTGCCTTCCGGTGGCGAGGACGTCAACGAGGCAAAGAGCAGACGCCCCTGTTGCGTAAGCGATGATCCATCGCGTCGACCACTTCATCTCGGCGTAGGGCTTCACCCAACCCCTTGCCCGGAGGGTTCGGGACAGTCGGCCAATCACACGGGGCATGAGCGACATACCTGAAAGCACGAGAACTGCGTCGATGATCTGGGTGATCGTCCAGAATAAAAAGCCGGTCAGACCTGCGGCCGTGACCGCAGAGATGCCCCTGCCCCAGGTTTCGCGGTCATCGACCGAGTCGAACGAGAGGGCTGAAATCCACGCCAGCACTGTGTCGTTGCCGAACCCCCACTGGAAGACCAACCATGCGACGAGGACCATCACGGCGACCAGTCCAAAGCCCGACGCCCCTGCTAGATCGGCACGAACCGTGGCCAGCCAGGATTCACCGTCGTCACTGTTCGGGTCGGTCGTGTCGGTGCCTGGCTTCATGGATGGCGGGGCGCCTCGCATTGAATTCACAGATCGGAAGCGCCGCGCACCGACAGTAGCCAACTGCACGAGCAGCGAACGACTCTGTGCAGGACCCCGGTGCGTCTAGCGGTTTGATCGACCCTGAACTCGGGCCATCTCATAGGAAGTGATGAATTCAGTCACGCCATCGAGCGGCATGTCTCGAGCGAACAGCCAGCCTTGGATGAAGTCGGCCCCAGCCGCCGTCATGGTGTCTGCTTGCGCTCGCTCTTCGACGTTTTCGACAACGACCTCGAACTTGAGCGAGTGGATGGTATCGATCACGCGAGCCACGGTGTCGGGATGAATATCGGTGGCAAAGACTCCAGCTAGCTTCACTTGCGTCCACGGAGCTTCCGGGTTGGCAATTCGCTCCATCGATGAGTGACCGACGCCAAAATCGTCGACAGACACACCAACGCCTGCCTCTCGCAGCTCGTGGAACGCAGGGAGGAGGTCGGCAAAGTCCTCATCGATTGCTGACTCGATGATCTCGATCGTGAGGCTCGGCGGATCATCACAGTGGTGTCGCACCCATGAAGCGATCGAACGGACCCGCTCAGGCGTGAGGCCCACGGGAGACAAATTGATCTGCATGTGAATTGTCGGGTCGAGGAGCTGAATCTCCCGCAGGTCCTGCGTTGCGATCTCCATCACGAACTGATCGAGAACGCCAACGCGACCCGACCGTTCTGCGGCCGGAATGAACTCGTCCGGACGAATCGTCCCCAGCGTCGAGTGCTCCCAACGCAACAGGGCCTCCACACGAGCAACCCGCTCGGTACCAGCTTCGACGATCGGCTGGTAGTGGACGCGGAATCCCGCCGTCGCAGGGTTCGACACCGCCGCAAGCGCTGAATCGATCCGATACGCACGTTGTGCACGCTCAGCAACGTCAGGTGAGTACCGGGCGACGCCGCCTCGCCGAGCCGCTCGATCAAATGCAATTGCGACGTCGGCTTGGTGAAGAATCTCAGCAACCGCGATCGGTTCATCGATGGGTACAACGGCGGTGATGAGGCTGAAGTTGGTCTGATCGCTTCTCTCACCAGCGTTTCGCTCAACAAGGTCACGTCGGTCGAGGATCCACTGATCGGGCTTGTCTGGGCCTTGGCACAACACAGCGAAGGACGGGCCGTGACTCCTCCAAACCTGGTCGATTCCCGATCGGAACACGGTCAAAATCTGCTCGCCGATATCTCGGAGCAGCTCATCGGCGCCGGCCTTTCCGACGATGTTGTTGATTCGTGAAAAGTCGGACACCTGAAAAACGATGAGCGTTGCGGCCTCGACCGTCCCGAGCCTGGTGAAGTGGGACATGTTGTTGAGCCCGGTCACGTCATCAATCAACTCGGCTCGGATACGAGCCGTGACGTCTCGGACCGTCACCACGTGGGTCTGCTGTTCGGCTCGTTGCGCGGTGATCGAAAGCCACCGCCCGTCGCGTTCCGTCACGATCTCCCTTCCCTCCACGATCGCTCTCGCAAGATCGTGCTCTTGGAGCAAGTCTGGCAGAGACTGACCGATCGGGTCAGTTCCCAGGACGGTTTCGACGTTTGGCGTTGCCTTGGCCACTCGTTGCTCGGCATCAACGATGAAGACCAGCTCGTGATCAGAGCTCGACAGCGATCTCCAATCGGCCTTCATCTGATCGGTGACTCGCTTGGTTCGGGCATCAACCGCTCGGACTGCGAGCGACAACACACCCGCAACTTGTGACAGTGCACTCCAATGGTGGGGCTTGATTCCCTCCGCTGACGACGCGATCGTGAGCGCCCCGTCAGGCGACGTGATGTTCACTACAGCTCCATCGATGTCAGAACCCGATCGAAGCCCGGAATCGGGATGGTCGATTCGAACAACCGTGGATCCGGGCAAGAGCTTGCGGCAGGCCTCATGTCCAGCATCAAGCACCGATTGCTTGTTGTCGGCGTCGGCAAGCTCAGCGGCCAACTCTTGCTGCGCGTCATTGAGGTCCTCGAGCCTCGTTGTAACGGTGTGGGCAGAACCAATCCTGAGAGCGGCAACAAGCCCGAAGACCAGCATCCCGATGACCTGAACCACACCAGGCATGATCACAAGCACAATCCCAAGAACAACAAAGCCGACGCCGTAGAGCGACCAGCGATAGGTCTGTGGCCGAACACCAGGTTTTGCGAAGTCGGGCCACGAGGCAAAGCTCGTCGCGGCCGCGTAGGTCACGATCGGCAGCGCAATTCCCCGCAGTGACTGGTCGGCGAACCCACCCAAGCCGAAAACGAAGAACAACATCGTCAGGTTGTCGAAGACCGACGTGTACAAACCGGTGACGATCAGGTACGCGAGTCCGGGGGCACGAGCGCCAGGCCCGAAGATCAAAAGGAAGATCACCCCGAGAAAAAGCGTCTGAACGATCGGGTAGAACAGCCAAACGAAGCGTTCGGCAACACTCGAATCAGGGGCAGTGATACTCGGCAGTGCAAGGGGCAGCGCAAGCGTGCCAGCAACGATAGAAACAGCAATTGCGTCGATGGCGTCTGACACCTTCCCCAAGGCATGGCGGGACATCGCAGCCCGCGCCGCCGACCAGATGGCCAACAGGTAGGCCGGCACCAACACCAGATCTGCAAAGCCTGGGTACACGAAGTCGCCGTCCGCTAGCGCAGCCTCGACAATTCGGAGAATGATCCCGGCGACGAACAAGCCCACCGAGACGTGCAGCACGGAAAGGCTTCGCGGCAAGTCGTGATGCCGGACCCAGAACGTCGACGCCACGAACGCACCAACGGCCACAAGTGCCGACGCAACAATCGCAGCATCAAAGTTGGGGATCAACATCGCTATGAACGTCACGAAAAAGAGCAGACGTCGCTGAACGGCATTGCCGTCAGATAGCGGTGGAATGAGGACGCCCATGATCACACTTCCAATCGGCGCCAACCCGCCCAATATTCGGGATTTAGTGTGAAGACGAAAAAACTACGTCACGTTGCTTTTTGGGGTAGCCGACAACTTTTCATGGCCGAGGACCCTACGGAAGAGCTGAGAGTTGGATGTTGTCGTGCTGAATCGACGATCTCGAAGCGGGGCTATTCAGTCAATTTGCGGGGTGGACGAATCGTCGTGACTTCGCGCCGCCAGTGGCATGGCAGTAGGTTTGCGTCCCCGCAGTGTTTCCAGCTAGCTCGCCCGCTCCAACTTCACAACAGCGAGTAGAGGGGCATGTCCCACGTGCACGAATTCGAGATTCCATCGCTGGGTAGCGGCTCGTCGGCGGTGGTGTCTGAGCTAACAGCACAGTTCACGAGGGACGAAGCGCCACAGCGATGGGGTGTATACCAAGGGCTTGATGATGGTTCGCCGCTATCGGTCGTTGGCACCTGGATTGAGCGAACGGTCTTTCGCGAAACCTACGGGCCCGATCAAGAGGGCATCGAAGAAGAGGTTGGGCCGTTCAGGGATCGATCAATCTGGTCGGTCATCGTTCATCACCCAACGCAAACGGCGGTTGGCGCATCTCGTTGTCTGGTCGGTCCATCGAAGGAGATGCTCGCCGCACGTCAGTTCGAGGCCAGCTGGCATCAGTCATGGACGGAAGGCTGCATCGCAGCGGGGGTCGACCCCAACGATTCATTTATTGAGGCCTCGAGCTTTGCCGTGCTCCACGAGTGGCGCACCGCCGATCGAATGTGGCCGGTCAAGGTTCTTGCCTGCGCGTACATGCACCTCTTCGATGACCTAGGTGCCCAGTGGGCCGCCCAAGTCATCGACCCACGAGCCAAACGGCTGTTCGAGAGTTGGGGTACGCCCTTTGTCGAGCTGGGTGCCGCGCAGCCCATCAAAGGCGTTCTTTATGAACCGGCGGTGATCCCGCGAGTTCCGGGCTGGCCGAACGCGCGCACAAAAGACGTGGAAAGCCTCGACCTCCTGAGGAACCGCGACGAACGAGGCAGGGGTGGGACCGCTTTGCCCCAGATAGATCTCGATCGCGAGCCGCTTGTTGTCAGGCTCGATCGTGAGGTCCGCGGACGCTCAGGTGAGGCTGTCCGCCTCTAGGGCGAACGCTGGAAGGGCCTTGCTCAGCGCTCAGCCGTAGATCTCGTCGATCTCTTTCTGGAAGACGGTGTGAATGCCGCGGCGCTTCAGCTTTGAGGTGGGCGTGAGAAGCTCGGAGTCGGGCATCCACTCGTCGCCCAACACCTTGACCTTCTTGACCCGCTCGGCGTTGTTGAAGTCGGCCATTACCTCGTTGAGACCCTTGTCGATCTCAGCGCAAACAACCTCGTTCTCTGCCAGCTCGGCCACCGAGTTGAACTCGATGCCCTGTTGCTCGGCCCACTGAGCGGCGAGCTCAGGGTCGAGCACGACAAGAGCCGACACGAACGGTCGCTGATCACCGATGGCGCAGGCTTGGCCCACGATCGGAATCATCTTGAGAGCAGCCTCGAGATTGGCAGGCGAGAGGTTCTTACCGCCCGCGGTGATGATGAGCTCCTTCTTGCGGTCGACGATCTTGAGGTAGCCCTCGTCGTCGAGTTCACCGATGTCGCCGGTGTAGAACCAGCCGTCGTCGTCCATGACTTCAGCGGTCTTGTCCGGCAGGTTGAGGTAACCCCGGAAGATGTTGCCGCCACGGACTCGCACCTCGCCGTCTTCAGCAAGCTCGACCTCGATCCCAGGCGCAGCAACACCGACAGAGCCGGCCTTGACCCGATAGGGCTCCCATGTGGTTGGTCCGCAGGTTTCTGACAGGCCGTAGATCTCTGAGAGCGGCACACCAATGGTGCGGAACCACGCCAGCATCTCGGCCGGGATCGGAGCCGCACCGGTGATGGCGATCTCAACTTGGTCGAGGCCGACGAGTTCACGAATGGTGGAGAAGGCAACGGCGTCGAGGAAGTTGTAGGTCTCGATCTCTTCTTCGGTCGCGGTACCGAAGGTCATCTTCTCGCGGATCGGACCGGCAGCTTCGAGTGCTTCGCTGACGGCCTTTTCCTTCTCGGCATCGGCAGACAGTGCAGCGTTCACACCGGCGTAGATCTTCTCCCACACACGGGGCACACCGAACATGATGTTGGGCTTCACGTGGCCGGCGTAGACAGCGATCTGCGTCGGATCGGGGCAGCACGTGACCTCGAGGCCGACCATCATTGCCTGGTAGTGGCCCGTCATACGCTCGGCGATGTGGGCCATCGGCAGGTAGCTGACGATGCGCTTGCCTTCGTAGCTGTCCCACGCGATCGCAGCTTTGAGGCATTCGAGGGTCCAGGTGATGTTCTTGTGATCGATCATCACGCCCTTTGACGGGCCGGTCGTACCAGAGGTGTAGATCAGCGTCGCGAGATCCTCGGGCTGAGCGATCTCGGCGTTGGCAGCAAGATCAACCGGGTCGGCGGCGAGCAGTTCGGCGTAGGTGAAGTCGGCTCCAACGCCGTCGGCCGAATCGTGAATGATGCCGACCTTCTTCAGACCGTCGAGATCACCCTGGGCCTTGACAATGCTCTCGTAGAAGCCGGCGTCTTCGGCGATGGCAACGCTCGCCCCAGCATCGCCACAGAGGTAGGCGATCTGCTCAGGTGACGAGCTGTTGTAGATCGACACGGGAGTGGCGCCGAGGAACAGGCAGGCGAGGTCGAGCACGTGGAACTCGTGGTTGTTGCGGATCATGAGCATCACGCGATCGTGACGCTCAACGCCATGCGCCTGGAGTCCGGCAGCGGCCTTGGCGACCTGCACCGCCAGCTCATCGAAGGTCATCTCTGACCACGAGTCGTCGTCGTTCTTCCAGCGGAGGGCCACGTTCGATCCGTAGCTGGCCACCGTCTCCAAGAACGCCTTCGGCACGTTCTGGCCTTCGACGATCGCATCGATTTCCGCACTCGTTGTCATTGCACTCCTCTTGATCACGACCGGGTTGTCGCCCGCGCCGACTCGCGTGTGACGCTGGACACGATCTTACCCAGCAGTAGCGAAACCGGGTGGGCGCCAGAACTTGACCGCATGGTCAAGTCGCCGTCGTAGCAATAGAATGGTCGACCAACGAATCTCAAGACTTCAAACGAAGGGCCACCTGATGGAAAACGCAGTCATCGTCGACGCCGTACGCACGCCAATGGGCAAGCGAAACGGACAACTCTCGGGTTGGCACCCAGCCGATCTCGCCGCCGAGGTGCTCAAGTCGCTTGCCGAGCGCAACAACCTCGACCCGGCCCTCGTCGAAGACGTCATCATGGGTTGCGTCATGCAGGTTGGCGCCCAGGCCCTCAACGTTGGCCGCAACGCTGTTCTCACCGCCGGTTGGCCCGAGTCGGTTCCGTCCACCACCGTCGACCGCCAGTGCGGCTCGTCGCAGCAGTCAGCTCACTTCGCCGCTCAGGGCGTGATGGCCGGCGCTTACGACGTCGTGATCGCCGCTGGTGTCGAGGTCATGAGCCTTGTGCCGATGGGCGCATCGGTGATGACCAAGGACGTCGGCTTCGCCTTCACCGACGCCATGAACGAGCGCTACGCCGACGCTGGTGGTTTGGTGCCCCAGGGCATTGGAGCCGAGATGATCGCCGACAAGTGGGGCATCTCCCGCGAAGAGCTCGATGCCTTTGCCTTCGAGAGCCAGCGTCGCGCCGCCCAGGCCCGCGACGAGGGTCGCTTCGACAACGAGATGATCCACGTCGCCGAGAAGATCCTCGACCGTGAGAACAACAAGGTCATCGAATCAGGCGAGATGGTCACGACCGACGGCGGCATCCGCGAAAGCACGCCAGAGAAGCTGGCGACCCTGAAGCCGGCGTTCAAGGAAGACGGCAAGGTCACCGCCGCCAACAGCTCGCAGATCACCGACGGCTCGGCCGCCGTGCTGATCATGAGTGAGACCAAGGCGAAGGAGCTCGGCCTCAAGCCACGGGCCAAGTTCCACAGCTTCGCCCTCGCCGGTGTCGATCCGGTCACGATGCTCACGGGCCCGATTCCGGCCACCGCCAAGGTGCTCGAGAAGTCAGGCCTTTCGGTCAGCGACATCGACGTGTTCGAAGTGAACGAGGCGTTTGCCTCCGTCGTGCTGGCATGGGAGAAGGAGTTCAGCCCCGACATGGCGAAGGTGAACCCCAACGGTGGCGCCATCGCCCTCGGCCACCCCCTCGGTTGCTCTGGTGCTCGCCTCATGACCACCATGCTCAACGAGCTCGAGCGCACCGGCGGCCGCTACGGCCTCCAGACCATGTGTGAGGGTGGCGGCATGGCCAACGCCACCATCATCGAGCGCCTCGACTGAGGTTCCGACCGACGCTCCCCGCGTCGTTAACGTTTGAGACCTGACCCCTGCGAGCACTCCGCTCGTAGGGGTCAGGTACTTTTCGTCACGGCCGCAGAATAGGCTGGAGCGACGATGTCGGACTTCGAGCCAACAACTGACTTTCCCGACTACATCGACGACGACGACTCGCCGGTGCTGTCGCCAGAGGCTGTCCGAGATCAGAAGGTGCAAAAGCGGCGCAAGAACGTGCTGCGCTGGCTTGTCTTGGGCTTGACCCTGATCTTGATCTTCCTCGGGTATGGCGTCATTCGTGTGATTGTGGCGGTGGCGTTCGCCTACATGATCCTCGTCGCCGGGATGGCCGTGATCGGCTCGTTCGCCCGACCCGTACCTGAGCCTCCACCACCAGGCGAGCTCCGCAAAGTCAAGCTCACGTATCGATGCCCCACGTGTGGAGCCGAGCTGCGAATGACGCTTGCGAACGATCAGGTTCCGAGCCCACCTCGGCATTGCGCCGACGAGATGGAATTGACCACGAACCTCGACGAGATCTGATCAGCTCGCCCAAATGCTCTGTTACTGCTAAAACACAGGTCGCTTTATCGCTGAAACACGCGTGACGCAGCGTGTTGTTTCATCACAACCCCATCCACAAACTGTCGGAGGGGATTTCTGCGGTTATGCCCATCTTTATCCACAGGGTGAGCAACACCGTGTGGACAGCGCACTCAGTACTCGGGCTAGCGGTACTGGGTCAGTCCGATGATGCCGGCGAGAATCACGCCGAGCCCGCCGAGGAGATACCAGTTGCTGGGCGCCGCTGGGAGAACGGCGAGGTAGTTCAGCATGATGACAAAGAAGCCAAGGATCAGCAGGCCAAAGACCAACGCACCGACCCACGTCGGCGATGGTGGCCTGACCTCGACGGGGGCCGCGGTGCGAGGCGACACGTCGGAAACCTCAGGCGTCACCGGGCGCGTGCCCTTGGCAGTAACCCGGCTCTTGTTCTTGTCCTGACGAACCATGCAGCAGAGGTTAGTGCCGAACGAGGTCAAACTCCGGCCCACCACCCCACCAAAGGCCATACGATCAGTCTGTGGCACCACGCATTCTTGTTGTCGACAACTACGACTCGTTCGTCTACATCCTCGTCCAGTACCTGGGCGAACTCGGCGCCGAGCCAATCGTCGTACGCCACGACGACCACACGGTCGAGGAGCTTCGTGCGCTTGAGCCTGACGGTGTCTTGATTTCACCCGGTCCGGGAACGCCGGACGACGCCGGTGTGTCGATGGCTGCGATCGACTCGTTCGCCGGTGAGGTTCCGGTATTCGGGGTGTGTCTCGGACACCAGTGCATGGGCCAGCTGTATGGCGGCACCATCGTGCGCGCCCCCGAACTCATGCACGGCAAGACCAGCGTGCTCGACCATCAAGGCGTCGGTGTGTTCACCGATCTCCCCAACCCGCTCGAAGCCACTCGGTACCACTCACTCATCGTTGAGCGTGCGTCGTTGCCCGAGGTCATGGAAGTCACGGCTGAGACCCGCGACGGCATCGTGATGGGCATGCGCCACCGCGAGCTCGACGTCGAAGGCGTGCAGTTTCATCCCGAATCGGTGCTGACGATGAAGGGCCACGAGCTGATCAGCAACTTCCTCAGCCGCTGCTGAACTACTTGCCGATCGTGAGGTTCGGCACTGACACTTGACCGGTGATCTTCAAGTCGACGTACGGCAGTGAGTCGGCAAGCAGCTCGTAGAAGGCGTCGTAGCCGGCCTGCTTGGGGTGGAACGAGTTGACGGACACGGCCCACCAATTCACGACCCCGTGGATCCAACGATCTGAGCTGTCGTAGGCACAGACTCCGTGACCGTCGAAGGCGTCGATCGACTCGACGAACCGGGCATTCGACCACCTAGCTGCCTCGACACCATCCCGGAGGTGCGTGTTGAGCCGGCGGGCGTTGGCGTCCAGGAAGTCAGCCTCCTGCAGTGAGATCTTCGTCTCGCCGTGACACTTGCTGCCGCTCACCTGCATCAACTCCGGATAGCCCATGACCCGCACCGTGGCATCGGGAAACCTCGATTCGATCGACTCAATCAAGCCTGTCATGTCCTGCTCGATCTCTTCGAAGTTGGCGACGTGGTTGTCGGCATCCTCATTGCAGTGCCCGAACCAGCGCCTGATGCAGTCTTCCAATACGGTGGGCCAGTCGTCGCCCCCGTGAGAGCGAAGATCGTTCCCGCCAGCAGAAAGCACGATCAGCGTTCCCTCGCCAGATCCGCCAAGAGCCCGATGGGCCACCGCCACCTGAGACCGGGCACGGGCGATCGTCGAGCCATTGCAGGCGGAGAACGTGTACTCGGCGTCCATCTCTTTGGCGAGGCGAACCCCGTGAGGGAAGGCGGCGGACGAGGCCGCCCGGCAGATCGTTGTGTCGGCCCGAACTGAGTCGGACAGCAAACCAATGCCGGCTGACCACGAGTCGCCGAGGATCAGCACCCGGTCGTAGGTCTCACGAGGAAGCTGCGCCTCGGAAGGCGATGGCACCGCAACGAGCGTCAACAGACCCACGAGCAACGCTCCGGCCACTCGGCGGGCCCTGCGGCCCCCACCGTTCGGATTCCCGCTTGGCGGCACGGCAACACGAAGCACACGACTCTTGAACATCTGAGATCTCCCTCTCGCAATTGGACAACTGCCATGGTGGCCGGGTGCCCATCTGACTCCATGGGGGAAACCCCCGGAATCGACTCCCTAGCTTAAGGATCCGTCGAGGAGGTTGTCGACTCGCTCGTGTCGGTTGTCGTCGTGTCTTCAGTCGTCGACGTGGTGTCACCAGTTGTCGACGGCGTCGTCGAACTCGTGGTGGTCCCTTCGATCGCACGACCAACGGTGATCTTCACCTCAGAACCAACCTCGAGACTGTCGTTGGCTGCAGGGTCCTGACTGATCACCTTGCCGGCTTCAGCAGCTTCGGGGAGCACGTCGACAAACTCGATCACCACAACGAACATGCGGTTTTGGATCGCCTGTTCAGCGGCAGCTTGCGTGAGGCCAATGAGTGGCGGCACCAGCGCCGTTTCGGGACCAGTCGAGACGTAGATCAGAATCCGGCGATCCTTTGCGACAGAAGTCAGCACCGGTGGTTCGGTTCGGATCACTTGACCTTCTTCGAACTCCGAAGACGGCTCGAGAATGATGTCAGGACTCGGCAAGCCAGCGAGACCAAGCGCATTACTGGCCTCGCCAGAGGTGAAGCCGCGCACGTCTGGAATCTCGATCTCAGATCGACCAGCAGAGACGGTGAGGGTCACGAGCGTGTCGAGGTTCACCTGTTGGTTCGGCGGCGGCGTCATATCGAACACCGTGCCCTCATCGAACTCATCGCTCGCCTCACGCACAATGTCGACGCGCAGCCCGGCATCACGCAAGATCTGTCGAGCCTCATCCTCAGAGCGCCCGGTCACATTCTCGAGCAAGACCGTCTGGGAAGCTTGGGTCACCTTGATGGTGACAATCGAGCCTTCCTCAACCTGCTGGTCGCGCTGGGGGTCTTGATCGAAGACGATGTTGGGTTCAGTGTCGGAGTTCTCTTCGAAGATGGCGCTGAAGTTGAGATTGGCCTCGGTGAGCAAGCGCTCAGCTTCCTCTTGGGTTGCCCCGACGACGGAGGGCACCTCGACCAGCGGGACGCTCGGGTCGATTGCTTCGTCGGTGGTTCCTCCACCGAAGACATCGGCGATGTAGAGAATGAGGCCGGCAAGCGTGACGAGAAGCACGGCCAGAACCGCAAGGAAGACGCCGTTGCGCCGTGGCGGTTCGTAGTACTCCTCGGCCGGAACCTCTTGTTGTGCGGCTGCCGCAGCAGGCATGGCCCTCGTGGTGTCGATCACCGCTCGGTTGCCGCCAGTGTCGATTGGGTTGGTCACGACCGGGGCTGGTTCAACGACCGGCGCGGCGGCCTGCGCTTGAGCCGGCGTGTCGGCCTCGGCTTCGGCCGGTGCTCCGTAGCCAGCGAGTGGCTGACCCTCACGGAAGCGTCGCAGATCGGCCCGCACCTCTTCGGCGGACGGGTAGCGCTGCTCGGGATTCTTGGCCAGAAGCTGGGCAATCACGATCTCGAGCGACTTCGGCACCGCAGGGTTGATCGACGTTGGCCGAGGCGGTGCCTCCTGCACGTGCTTGTAGGCGATCGCCACCGGCGAGTCGCCGCCAAACGGCGGACTACCCGTGACCATTTCGAAGAGCACGACACCGAGGGAGTACAGATCACTCCGAGGATCGACGTTCTTGCCCTGGGCTTGTTCGGGCGAGAAGTAGGTGGCGGTTCCCATGACCGAACCGGTTTGGGTGAGCTCGTCACCGCTACCAAACGCACGGGCGATGCCAAAGTCGGTCACCTTCACCTGGCCAGCAGGCGTGATCAGGATGTTGCCGGGCTTGACGTCACGGTGCACGGTGCCGTTGCGGTGAGCGAAGCTCAAACCAGCGGCCACGTCGGTCGCGATCTCGGCCGCACGGTCCGGGTGGAGGGTTCCCTCCTGACGGATGACCTCGGCCAAGCTGCGTCCTTCGACGTACTCCATCACGATGAAGTAGGTGTTGTCGTGCTTGCCCCAGTCGTAGACCGCAACGATGCTCGGGTGATTCAGGTTGGCCGCAGCTTGGGCTTCACGGCGAAATCGCTCGACAAAGGTCGGGTCGGCGGCGAACTGTGGAAACAGCACCTTGATCGCAACTGGGCGGTCGAGAAGCTGGTCGCGGGCCAAAAAGACGTCGGCCATGCCTCCACGAGCCAAGCGGCGGTGAAGCTCATAGCGTCCGTTGAGGACGGGGCGACTCGGAGGGGCGTCTGACACGGCAGGTAGAGGTTAGTGACCACAGAGCGTCAGTAGGCACACAGTGGCGCTAGGTGAGGAACCATACCTAGTGGCGCGAGATCGTGCCGAAGAACCACTCGGGCCAGTCAAGAGCCGATCAACCGTTGAAATAGTGGTCGATCAGTACCTGAGCGATGGGGGCAGCAGCCCGCCCGCCCGTCTGATCGCCGTTGTCCTCGGTGGCTTCGACGAACACCGCAACGACGAGTTCAGTCTCGTTACCGGGGCGGCCGGCGAACGCCACAAACCAAGCATGAGACTGTGGGGGCTCGGTACCCAACTGAGCGGTTCCCGTCTTGCCGCCAACTTCGACGTTGCTGACTTGCGCTCGAACACCAGAACCGTCCTCGACAACAGCCAGCATCGCGAGGCGCATGTCGGCCGCCGTTGCGGTCGACATCGGCCGCTGCCAGATCTGCGGGTTCGGTGTGGTGACCGTCTCGCCCTGGCTGTTCTTGATCTCACCGACCACTCGGGGGGCAAAGATCTCACCCTCGTTGGCCACTGCCGCGGCAACCAACGCCATCTGCAGCGGCGTCGCCGATACGTCGTTCTGCCCGATTGAGGCCTGAGCCAAACCCGGCGAATCCTCGAAAACCCCGGCCGGGGTTTCGACCGACGGTGGTCGCTGCTCGGCGCCGAAGTCGGTCGGGAACCGGCTGGCGACGGCACCCGGGATATCGAGTGGTGGCACCGTGTTGAAGCCAAAGGCTTGAGCTTGTCGAGTGAGCCGCTCCGGTCCGAGGAGCTCGGCGCCGATCTGAGCGAAACCGGTGTTGCATGATTGGCGAAGCAGGTCGATCAACGGCCCGCCACACGGGTTGCCACCGAAGTTCGAGATCGGGCGGGTCGTGAGTGGCGGCGTGTACTCGGTCGTCACGTCGAACACCGGCGAGTTGAGCCGCAAGACCCCGGTCTCGATCGCGGTGGCCGCTGTGACGAGCTTGAATGTCGAACCGGGGAAGTAGATGTCGCGAAACGCCTTGGCCCGAAGCGGATTGTCTTCCGCATTCACCAGCTCGGTGAACGATTCGTTGACCGACTGGCCATCGTGGCTCGACAGCCGATTGGGATCGAAGCTCGGATTGCTCCACATGGCCAGAATGTCTCCCGACCGGGGATCGAGCATCACCACCGAACCACGCTGATCGCCCAAGGCATCGCGTGCGGCCGTTTGCAGATCGTGTCGCAGCGTGAGAACAACCTGGCCGGTTGCTTCTTCGGTGCCGAGAATTCCGGCGAGCCCGCCGAGCTGAAGGGCCGGCGTGCGGCCGACGAGTTCATCGTTGTAGGAGCGCTCAACGCCATCGGCGCCGATGTTGAACGACAGATAACCGGCAACGTGGCCATAGAGGTCGCCCTCGGGATACTCGCGCAACAGCTCGAAGGGACCGTCCGTCTCGACCGAGCGGGCGACGACAACGCCGTCGGCGGTCGAGATGATCCCTCGTGGTCGAGAGAAGTCGCGCTGGACAGTGCGGGTGTTCGCAGGGTGCTGACGCAACGATTCGGCGTCGACCACCTGCACCCGGTTGAGCTGGATGAACAGCAAGAGGAAGCACCCGAGCAGCACGATCAGCACATGACGAATGTTGCGATCGATCATGTCGGGACGCCCTCTGACGGGACCCCGACTCGACTGGGCGACGGCAGTAGGTCTGGTCGGTTCGCTCGATCAGAGATCCGAACCAAGATGGCGAGGGCGATGTAGTTGGAAATCAGCGACGAGCCGCCGTAGGAAACGAAGGGAAGGGTCACTCCCGTCAGTGGCAGAACCCGCAAGATGCCACCGATGATCACGAAGGCCTGAAAGCCGAGGAGTGCAGTGAGGCCCGCGGCAAGAAACTTCTCAAACGTGCTCTTCGCAGTCGCGGCGACCCGGAATCCAGCGCCGACGAAGAGCAGGAAGGTCGCCAGCACCGCCGTGCCACCAAGCAACCCGAGCTCCTCTCCCACCGCGGCGAAGATCATGTCAGTGGCGGCGAAGGGCATCTTGCCCGGCGTGCCCAACCCGAGCCCAGTGCCGGTGATGCCCCCGTCGGCCAGGGCGAACGCCGCCTCGACAATCTGAAAGCCGTCACCCTTCGGGTCTTCAAACGGATCGAGCCAGATGGCCACCCGTTGGCGGACGTGTCCGAACATCTGGTGGGCCGCATACGCACCGCCGGCAAACAGCGTGAGGCCGAACACCACATACGCGGTCCGTCCCGTGGCGATGTAGATCATCACGATGAAGAGGGTGAAGAACAACAGCGACGAGCCGAGATCGCGCTCGGCCACCATCACGATGAGGGCAACGCCCCACGCCAAACCGAGCGGACCGAAGTGCTTGATGTCGGGAATGTTGAGGCGACCGAGCCGGCGAGTGGCGACAGTCAGCAGCTCGCGTTTGTCGACCAAGTATCCGGCCAGGAACATCGACAGGACAATCTTGGCGAACTCACCAGGCTGAATGCTGAAGGGTCCGACGCGAAGCCAGATGCGGGCGCCGTTGATGTTGACACCAAGGCCCGGGATCAGAGGGAGGAGAAGGAGCACCACACCAACAAGAGCGAGGGTGTACCGATACCGCTCAAACGGTCGCACGTCGGGAACCGCGATCAGGAACAGGGCGAACGCGGCGAGCCCGATGAACGTCCACGCCGATTGGCTGTCGGCAAGGTCGGGGTTGAGGCGGGCAATCACGACGTAGCCCAGGCCATTGAGCAGCGCAGCGAGCGGGAGCAGCAGACCGTCAGCGTGGGGTGCCCAGCGACGCACGACGAGGTGCGACGCGAGCAACAGCCCGACCAAGATGCCCAGGAAGGGAACGATGTTGGCGGGGAGCGATGCGGCCCGACCGAGGCTGGTCAAGCCATATGCCGAGACCGTGATCAGCGATGCAAGGACGAGCAGTCCGAGCTCAACGGTGCGAGGTCGCACCCTCAGCCGCCGTCGTTGGCAGTTCCCCCACTCGGTGCCAGATCGAGGTTGCGGACAAAGGTGCGTGCATCATCGAGTGATCGCCACTGTGTCCGATTGCCGAGAAGTTCCTGAGATGCACCGTCGAGCGAACCAACCGCAATCTGGGTGTTCTCCACCGTGACCGGCTCAAACCAGAGCACGCCACCAGGCCGACCTCTGAAAATCACCACCTGACCATCAACATCATCGGCGTAGTAGGCCGAGCGGGCGTACCACGCTGAGCCGCTTGCTCCGAAACCAACAACGCCGATCACCGACAGCATCAAGAGGATCGACGTGCGGAAGGGCAGCCACCGTCGCTTCTTGTCATCTGCATCGGCATTGTCCGGATTTGGGCCACCCGGATTGGCTTCGTCGGGCTCGACCAGGTCACCAGCCGTCGGGGCTGGCGGCAGCGAGCTGTCGCTTGAGGCGACGTCGGGTGGAGGCGCCGCACTTGAAGCCTCGGCATCGAGCTGCACTGGCTTCATCACAATCGTGTCAGGGCCGAGGGATTCGACGCCGTCATCGGCCACCTCGAATGATGCCTGGGCTCGGGCAGCTGCTTCTTCGGCTTCTGCATCGAAGATGTCGATCACGACAACGGTGACGTTGTCTCGGCCGCCCATTTGCACCGCTGTTTCGACGAGCTCGGCAGCTGCGTCCTCACTCGAATCGACCCGCTGCAAAATCTCGATGATGCCAGCGTCGTCGACCTCGTTGAAAAGGCCATCGCTGCAGAGCAAGAAACGATCGTCGGCCTGCGCATCGACCACGAACATGTCGATCTCGATCTCTGGGTTGATCCCAAGGGCACGCGTCACGATGTTTCGCTGCGGGTGCGTGAGCGCCTCTTCGGGACTCAGCCGTCCTTCACGAACAAGGTCTTCAACGAGCGAGTGGTCGATCGTGAGCTGCTCGAGTTGGCCATCCCGCAGTCGGTAGGCCCGACTGTCGCCAACATTGACGATGTTGAGCTGATCGGCCTCGGCATCAACCACGGCGGCGACGATCGTGGTGCCCATTCCCCGGAGGTTCGGGTCTGCGGAGGTTTCGAAAATGCGTCGATTGGCGGATGCGACGACTCGGTGGAATCGATCCGGCGAGATCGTGCCTCGCACGCCACTCAGCTCGCCGATTGCGAGGGCCGCCGCCTTCTCGCCACCAGCGTGGCCACCCATACCGTCAGCAACCGCGGCAATGGTTCCAGTAAGCAGCATGCGATCTTGATTGATGTCTCGGATTGCTCCCACGTGAGTGGCAGCGCCACCGTCGTACCCGATCACTGCAGCTCCATCACAATGCTGCCGACCTGAATGCGATCCCCTGGGCTGACAACGACCGGCGCCGTGACGCGCTGCCGATTGAGATAGGTGCCGTTGGTTGAGCCGAGGTCTTCCACAACGAGACCGCTCTCGCTCTTGAACAACCGGGCGTGGAGTTGGGAGATATAGGTGTCGTCAAGGGTGATCTCGCACCCGGCGGCGCGCCCGATTGTGAGCTCATCGTTCACGACATGCAACGTGCCCGCCTGGTCCGTTGGTTCCACGACGACCAGTCTGGAGGGACCAGAGCGCGTTTGTGGTGTCGGTAACGACGATGCGGGGGCTGGGGTCGAGCTCACCCCTGCACCAGCGCCGACTCCGACGGCTGGGGCGGCCTGCTTGGCGCCACGATTCGACCGCTCGCCAAGTCGAGTACCGCCCTTCCGAGTGGACGCGCCAGCGCCGTGCCACGTCGCTTGCAGCACGCGGAAAAAGAAGAGGTAGATCAGGGCGAGGAGGCACCAACGGAGCAATGTGAGCAGGGCGTCAGGCACAGCGCTCGTCACAGTACTGACATGCGGCGCTCATCGCAGGCACGGTGCGCGCAGACCACCATGTTCCGGGGGCGAACCTGCCGGTCTCGACACATCTGAGAGCGGTGTTCATAACTGCCGAAACACGAGCGAGACGATGCCGAACGTCAGCTCGTCGCCGTCGGCGAGGAGACGTCCGTTGGCTCGCACGCCATTGATCTTCGAACCGTTGGTCGAGCCGAGATCAACAAGCAGATACGTATCGCCCTCAGGGTGTAGCTCGGCGTGGTTGCGCGACGCGTTTGGATCATCGAGGATCACGTCGCTCTCGGGAAGGCGGCCGATCTTGGCGATGCGCTGGCTCAACTCGACCCGCTGACCGTCAGGTAGCTCGAGGTAGGCCGGTGGAGCCGCAACGGCGGCCGTCTCGTCGAAGCTGCTGTCGACCCGGAACATGCCTTCGTGCACCTTCGGATCTTCGAAGATCTCAATGGCGACCCGACCGAGGAAGAGCATTCCCTCCTCTCGGGCGTGCTCGCGGACACTCGAGCTCAGCTCGCGCACGAGCGACTCACGGATCTTCATGAGCTTCTGGTAATCCTCAGTGGCGAGACGAACACCGAAGCGATTGGGTCCGACGGGGCGACCGCTCACGTCGAGGGTGCGATGCGAATCGAGCTCGCGAATCAGACGTCGACCGATCTCGACAGGTTGCAGACCAGAACGGAAGGCGCGGGCGAACATCCCTTCGACCAAGCGCTCGAGGCGCTGTTCGATGTTCCGCAGTACCACCCCATCAAGTTAACCGTGCTCTGTTCCATCTTGGGAGCGCTAAGATCATCTCTCCGCTCGCGCGAGTGGTGGAATTGGCAGACACGCAGGATTCAGGTTCCTGTGTCTTAACGGACGTGGGGGTTCAAGTCCCCCCTCGCGCACTATGGCTCTTTTGCAACTTCGAGCCGAATTTGTTTGGAACCAGCGGCGATCAGCACTGGTTCAGGGATATCAACGCCACTAGGGGGCCGCCTTGTCTTCTGGGGTTCCGCTCAGACTCCCAGGTGCATCCCGTTTTCGGAACCCGGGCGCGACGAAGACCCCCGCTTGGGAGGGTCCCTTAGTCAGCTCTCCTTGCGACTTGCTAGTCGGGGTGTTGCAGCTGGTGGTTGTGCCAAGTCGTCATGTTCGTGGCTACTGCGAGCATGCCAACAAGGATCGTATGAGCGTCCAGACCCATCGTTCTGACCGCTCCCACCTCGAACGTTCCCATCGCATGGTTGACGAGAGAGTTGACCGTTTCGGCCATGTTGCGGCGTCCGTAGGTGGTGACCCATTTCTGGGTGCCGTAAGGGATGGCCTGGCGATCTCGGACGACTTGTTCGATCGGGACAGTGATGACGCCCTTGTCGCAGATTTCAGGCAGTCCCAGACCATCATCGACTACGTCGATCGTCGGTTTGGTTGCTGCGGACAGCTTCATCGAAGTCGGTACTCGCGGGCAGCGGACCTTGCCAGCTTTGGCCGGGCATTTGAATCTCGGGTTCCCGGCGCCGGTGGTTCCGTGGTTGGCGAGTCGGTAGGACTGTCGTTCTTCAAACCGAGCAATCTTCGCCCTTGTCGGCGGAGAGTTCTTCCCCGAGACCGAACCTATTTGGACGAGACCTTTCGGCATGCAGGGGCAGTAGGTGTCGCCGTCGAGAACTTTCGCTCCTTTGATGTCTTGATTGCTGTGTTGGTGTGCTCGGGGAGAGAAGATCTGGTCGATTCCCGCGTCATAGAGTCTTTGGGCGAAGTCCCCGGGTTCCTTGTGGTAGTAGCCGGCGTCCATGATGACCCGGTCGATCTCGCCAGCTGCAGCCATTGCTTTCAGCAGCGGCGCGACTCGCTGGCGGTGGCCTGTGTGATTGGCATGGACCATCATGCTGTGGACCAGTTTCGGCATGCCGATATCGGTCGTGGCAATGACTTCGACTTCATAGCCGTACTTGAAGCCACTTCCGTGCCGCTTTCTGGGTGCGTGCCCCAGGCGAGCGTCCGATCTGATTTCGCCTGTCTTTGGATCCACCTGAGCTCTCGGCTTGTCAGGATGCTCCCAGGAGTCGGTCACCGTGCCGTCCAACGCAAGGGAACGGCTGAACTCTGCGCCAGCACGTGTGACTTTGAGGAGATCGTTGACGATCACTGTCGCAGGGTCAACGTTCTCGTGCGGGTTCAGCGACAGTCGCTTGCGTTCAAGAAGTTTGAACGCTCGGCGCTTCTTGTGCCCGACCTGGTGGTACGTGACGGTGTGGCCGTCAACGGTGATTCCGAGGCGGCGGTGGTACTTTTTCGGAATGCTGCGGAGGGTTGCAGCGATCTCAGTATCGAGCAGTTGGCGTCGACCGAAGCTTGTGAGCAGCGCACCCAGCAGGTAGGTGGCGAACGGGAGCTGGGCTTGCCGGCCGGGATGGTCGTTCAGCTCTGCCTCGAGGTCTTGGAGCGTTTCGGACGCCAACTCGTGAAAGACAAAGAGCGCGTCGTCCATATGCACACTCGCAGGCGGCCCTATCGCAGGCAGCGCCCGGCCGGAGGCGTACTTGTCGCCCCGTCCGGGTTGGCGAGTGGGTCGCTTCATGCGCTAGCTGTGCTTCCCGAACGGGAGCATCGACGCTGCGTCGACAAGCGCCGACGGCGACGCCTGTGGTGGGGTGGCTTGCCGGTAGTAGGTATCGAGAGATCCGGGCGTTGTGAGTCCTGCGGCGCTGAGAAGCAACGGCAACGGCGTACCTGCGTTGATGAGCGCGACTATCCAAGTGGCGCGGCATCGTTGCACCTGAAACTTGTCTCCGCTGGCAGGTTTGATTTTCGAGATGGCATTGTTGATTCGGGACGCTGGACCAAGGATCGGTTGGTCCGGTTCGACGTCTTCCGCAAGGGCATGCAGTTCGATCGCCCACACGCCGGTGACGGGGAGTGGGATTGGCCTGCCCGGCAAATGAACCCATGTCGCGTCGGAACCGAGTTCCATCTGATTCGGAGTGATTTGTTTCAGGGCTTGAGCGTCTGCGCCGAGCGCAACTCCACCTACAAGGCACCAGAGGTAGGTATGGCCGACCGCAGTGGTCCGGATCGATCGTGCGGCACGCAGATGTCGGGCGATCTCGAGTTCGGTGTACGGGCGGGTATTGGTCGACTTGCCGAGCTGTTGGGTCTCGGTCCGCCATCCAGCCGCAGGGTTCGCTTCTCGACCGAGAGAGCGCAGAAGCGATCGAATCGTCCTGCTCGCGCCTTCCGTGGAAAGTCCCGCTACGTACCGTTCGATGTGTGCTGGCGTGAGTCGTTCTCCGAGCGGTCGCTGACTCCCTGTTGCGTTGGTAAAGACAGCGAATCCGCAAAGAGCGCTCATGAGATCGCCAGCCTGTTTCGCCGTGGTTGGCGCAAGGGCTTCGACAATTGCTGTGATCGCGGGTCCTTCGGCATCCCAGAGCTCCGCAGCTGGCCCAGTGGGTACGAACTGCTGAACTCTCTTTGCGACATCGCTTGTTGGGCAGTTCTCAGTCATCGAAGGGGACTCCTTGTGAAGTGGAACACATATGTTCCATATGTCGGATCGGCTCAGGGCGAGTTGAGAGGAAGTAACTGTGGCCACTAGGAGAAGCCGGCCGATGGACTACGCGATCACGGGTTCTGGCACATGGCCTGATTGCGACGTACAATCTGTGCGTCACGCATACGTTGCGAGGCATGTCGCTCGAACGATTCGCAAGCAATCTCAGAATCTCGGAATGAGGGAACTGGCGCGTCGTTCTGACACGAGCCACACAACGATTCGCCGTGTAGTGGCAGGCGAGATCTGGCCAAATCTCGAAACGATCGCGAAACTGGAAGCGGCGATCGACGAGAAAATCTGGCCGGATCTTTAGCCTCGTGCAGGCGCTCCTCATCATCGCCCCCGCAGCATCTCTACCCGGTCTGACTCGGACGGCATGGCGACGTGTCGGCCATAGGACCAAAGCCATCGAGGGTCGTCCATTCCCAGGGCATCGAGAAGCACCGGGATGGTCGTGCCGCTCTCAAGCTGGCGAACGATCCAAGTAGCGCGAAGGCGACGGTAGTCGATCCGAACGCCGCCAACAGGTTGTCGAGTGACCAGATGGACCGTCATCGGTCTCGGCAGAAGCCCTTCGCCGTGTTGCGCTGCGATCAGATCGACAAGCGGCGGCACGAGCGGTTCAACGAGTCGGCGAACTGGCACGTCCGCGCAGGGCCGAGAGATCCACCATGCACTGTTTGCCTGCCAAAGCTGGTCCCTACCGCAAACTTCGATGTCCCTTCTTGCGAGCCCTGCGCCGAGCCCCGCTACCAAAGCGACGAGCACGGCGCGACGATGCCCCGGAGCTCGAACAGAGCTGACCGTTCGGATAAGCGTCGTCTCATCCGAGCGGCTGTATGGACGCGTAGCTGGCCCCAGCTCACGCATCGGCTGCCGAGGTGTGTTGGCATTTCGCAGTGACCCGCACGTCTGCAGGAAGTGATCCCGCAATGTCCAACGCCGTACCCTGGCAGTCGTTAGATCCCTGGCCGTCTGATGGGCGAACCGTTCGATCGTTGCTGCATCCGAGGCCGAGCGATCGTTCAGCTCGGATCCGACCCGTTGTAAGAATGCGCCGTACTCGATGAGGGCAGAGCGAAGTCCGACGGGGAGGTCTGGGTCGTTTCGACGGCTGATCTGCTCATCCGCCCACTGTGTTGAGTCCTTTGAAAGTGTCATGCCAGTCTCTCGACCAACAGCTATGTCACCTTCAGGAACGTGGCGCCAATGGCACCACGTTTTCTTGAAACCGACTAGCGGCGGGAAGAACGTGGGCCTCAACTGGGCGGGGTCCACCGACTTGTTCCCTCCGTGCGTCCCCGCAGCTATCGCTCAAAGAGGCCGGTCATCGGCCGCAAATTCCGAAGGCACAGGTACGAAAAAGCCGTCGAAGAGAAACCATCGAAGGCCCCGATCTAATCGCAGCGCTTGCCCACGCGCGAGCGACACCGCAGAAACCTCTTTAGAGCAAAGACACAGCCACAACCCTCCGTGGTATCGCCGACAAGTCGCCCGGTTCTGCACCCACCTACAAGGGCTCGCAGTCGCTTTGCGTGAGAGTGCTTCAGCTCGTCGTGGGTGAGGGTGTTTGCTCAGTTGGTGGTAGCGGCCAGCATCTGTCTGGTTTCTTCGAGCATCTGCTCGAGTTCTTCCGCCATTTGATCGATGTCTTCTTGTCGTTCCGGGCGATTGGCCGTTGTCCAGTGCACCGGGCTGGTCTTTTGCCCGAAGATCCAGAATCCTTCGGGTGTTTCCAGGAATCTGTACGCGCGACGCGCGTTTGCCGGCAGCTCTTTAACCCTGAGCCGTTCGGTGGTGATGCCGCAGTTTGTTGTGTGGGTGTGCCATCCCGGCCAGCCGTCCACCGCTCTTCCGTGGCTCAGCCACCGACTTGTCCTGTAGCCACCGTCGCTCTTCTCGGTGACCTTTTTGGGGCGGCAGCACTTGTGCTTGCGGTCAGTGCCGAGTGCGTAGTCAAAGATGCCTGCGGCACCCCATGCCCGCCGGTAGTGAACAACCTCGGCCCGCAACACTGGGTCGACCGGACCGAACTCCAATCCGCTGAACAGCGGCCTGCCGTTGCGGTCTGCGACGTCGATCTCGCGGTCAGCCGCGTACGGTTTCGACCAACCTTCTCGGTCTTGGCTGACCAGTGCTTCGAGAGCGAGTGGCATGTGCATAGCGAGGCCTTCGTCTAGTGCACGCTCCCGGAGGCCGACCACCACGTACGCGTCCGGAACCAATTCCGAACGAAGCACTTCCGGGTCGTGATGACTCCTGATCCAAATGACGCTGTGCTCCTCGAGACGCGTCCCCGGTTGCACTTTGCGTCGTCGTGACCACATAACGACATTGTCGACACCCAAGCGCCACAGCTTTACCACCGGTTCGTTGCGTCGGGCCGACACGACACACCTCTCCGCGGAGCCAGATCAGGACCAGGAGCGAGCACCAATCGAACGCCTGGCGAGGTCGCAGGCAGTTCGCATTCTCGACAGTGCCAGAGGCAAGACCGCTGTCACTCTCGGTGTCAGCAAGCGACCGCTAGTTCAGGACGAGGTGTTTGCCAGCGACTGTCTGTTTGCTTCGAGCATGCATCCGAGTCGCTCAATGCTGCGATCGAGCCGATCTTGTCGGAATGTCCTGCCGGCTCCGTGCCAGAAAGCTGGTCCTTTTCGCCCGAAAATCCACAGCCCTTCGGGCGTATCAATGGCTTCCTGCTGGGCGACTGGCCTGGACGGCATCTCTTTGAGTCGGCGCCGATCGGTAGTGACACCCCATCTCGTTGTTTCGGTGTGCCAGCCCGGCCAACCGTCCACTGGTGTCCCGTGAAGCAGCCACCGACTGGTCTTGTAGCCACGTTGGCCTTCCACGGTCACCTTCTTGGGGCGGCAGCACACGTGCTTACGGTCAGTGCCAAGTGGGTAGTCAAAAACACCGGCGGCGCCCCACGCTCGCCGGAAGTGAACAACCTCGGCCCGCAACGCTGGGTCGATCGGACCGAACTCCAATCCGCTAAACAGCGGCCTACCGTTGCGATCTGCCACGTCGATCTCGCGGTCAGCTGCGTACGGTTTCGACCAGACCTCGCGATCCTGCCTCACATGTTCTTCGAGAGCGTGTGGCATGTGCATGCCGTGTCCGTAATGCGCGGAACCCTCCCGGAGGCCGTGCACCACGTACGCGTCCGGAACCAGTTCCGAACGAAGCACTTCCGGGTCGTGATGACTCCTGATCCAGATGACGCTGTGCTCCTCGAGACGTGTCCCCGGTTGCGCTTTGTGTCTTCCTGGCCACATACCGACAATGTCGACAAACAAGCTCCACAGCTTTACCCGCCGGATCGGCGTTCTCGGAGCCATCCCGGTAGCTGATCGAGGGCAAGCCGAGCTGAGCGTTCCTGATGATCTTCCAGATCGAGCCAGCACGTCACGAGATCGACAACCTCCGCCCCGGATGCGAAGGGCCAAGGGACATCTTCGGGGATCACACCGATCTCGATGTTCCAGCTTCTTGGCGAGCTGAGCGGCCGCCACACCACAGGCGGCAGCGTGTCGAACGCTTCAGCGGTCACGTACCCGATGAGTGAGCTGTCTCGAGCATCAACAGGCACGCCGTGGTGTTCAGCAGCGGCCTGCCCAGACAGCATGATCAATGACTTCAGATCGGGTAGCAGTGAGCGATGGGCGTAACCCCGGGTGAAGCTGGCCCTGGAACGGAGGCGTCGCCGCATAAGGTCACGCTCGTCGGCCTCGTAGAGCCAGTCGAACTGATTGTCCGTGATCGTCGACCAGGCTGATGCTGGGTCAACGCGACGGTGTGGAGCGGGCAGTCGAATGTGTGCGTACTCGTGCACCCGTTCCGAATCGAGCAGCAAAGCGTTCCCGAATCGATCGGCCGACAACTCACCATCTGCGACGAGTTGACGAACCCGACCAGGGCCAACGCCGATCACGGCTGCTGCGTCAGCGCACGTCATTGGACTACCCACCTTGAAGGCGCCTCCGGTCGAGTGGTGCCCACAGCACACTGATCGGCATCGACAACGTTGCCGAGTCGACCTGCGACACCATCTCGTCGGAGGTGAGTACGACGGATCTCATGTCCTTCAGGCTCGGCTCAAAAGGCAGGACGCCGCCGATCGATCCATCGAGCGCAACAGTGACCGCACGGAGGTCTCGCTCGTGCTCGATGTAGAGCTGCGGCCCGTCCTGGTTGGCGGCGAAAGACACCTGGACCTCTGCCTCTGACAGGACAGCGTGAGAGTGAAGATCGACCAATGCTGCGCAAGTGTCGAGCCAACCTGGCGTCGCAGACTCACCTGTTTCACTGAGCACGTGCCGGGCAAAGCCAGGATCGGTCATCACGGAAACAGACCGTGTCGCTCCAAACGGACGCTCAGGGTCGAAGACACGGCAGGACATCACCACCTTCAAGGTTCCGAGGGCCCCCAAGAGGCTCGCATCAGTTCTCCATCGGTCCTCGCGAGTTTCAGTGCCGGAGGCGATGCTCGCCAAGAGTTCGACCACCTCATCGATGTTGCACGCCCGATCGAGAATCACGCCGGCTCGGTCACGAAGAAGCTCGAGATACCCGACGAAGAAGTCAGAACTGACGTCCGCACCCGGCAGCCTCGACGACCGGAGAAGCTCAAGATCGACGGAACCAGTGGTCTGGTCTCTCGGCTGAGCCTCGAAAAGTTCTACAAGAGGATCATGCTGAGGGTGGCCAGCCCGGTCAGCGATACGAAGCCCGAAGGTCTCAAAGCTGAGCGTCCGACCGGCGAGCCGATGCGTGTTCCCACCAGCCCGAAGCGGTGGTCCGACAAACAGAATCCCCCGACCATCCAAGCCGTCATCAACGGCCCGCTTGATGCCGTAAACGAGATCATCGCTGAGATCTCGCTCGTCAACGAACGTCACACCGCTCGAAGCCAGCGACGTGTTCGTGTCTATGTCGCCAGCACCAACTACAGACCCTGCGAGTCGGCTACCGAGTGATGAAACACCAGATTTCGGTGGGCCGGAAATCCGGATTGCGCATCGAGACGATTCAAGCCAATCCGCGAGAACGCTTAGATCGCCACGCTGTTGTTCAGCTGCGTCTCGTTCGTGAGTATCCGCCATTCAGAAACCATATTCAGCCCCTGTGACACCCTGAATCGAGTTTGCGTGCCCCGGATTCATGCAGCTGAACAGGTGATGCACGAATCCCGATACCGAGTCAGAGCAGTTGGGACGTCAAGCGCCGTCATAAGTGCGCCCAAAGCCCCACCTTCGTCGGCGCACCTGCAAAGCTGCACGCGACCTTCTTCATCCGCAATCGCTCAAGGCGTTGAACCGCTGGCACATGCCAAACCCTCGCTACATCCCCAATCACTACCTCAGAACACCCGAACGATTCGGTGACGGGACACCACCGACTGATCTCGGGTGGACAGTCCCTGACGGCGGGAATCGCCACTCGCTCTACGCAGCAGTTATCCAGCACGAGCGCGTTTCTTTGCTCGTGGATGGCATCGACAAACGAATGGAGAGCCATGCGTCGCTCGCCCGTCGGACTCCTGGCATAACGAAGCGAAACCTCACCGCGATCCTGCGAGGGCACGCAATTCTGCGACTCGAACACGAGGCCGCGATCCTCAGCTCGCTAGGAGAAGCAGTTGTCAGCCAGCTCCCCCCGCTACGTCATGACTTCAAATCCATCCACCCACTCATCAACACCTCAGACGACGAACTCCACGCTCTGTCTCTCAGCGCGAACTTGCGGGCAGCGACTCCCTCGCAGATGTACATGGAAACTGCGGAGGCTGTTGTCTCCGCAATGGCGCAATCGAGAGGAGGGAACAGCAGGGTCACCGTCTGGGTCAAGTCTCCGCATGACGTCGAAAGCCGAGGGCGAGTTCACGGACTCGCCGAGCTATCGACCGTGACTCTGCACCTCGACTCAGGCTGGGTAGAACCAGCCCGCCCAGTGGTCAGCGGCCACCTCATCTTGGACGAAATAGACCACGACGCGACTGGCGAAGCCACCCAGGTCCTTGCATTGCGACTACTTCGCTGCGGATCCAAGGAAGACGAATGGGAGTTTGCGTCGTGTGCCGCAGAAATCAAAGGCGATCAATTGCTCTGGGCACAACCGAACCACAGCCAAGCGGCTGTCAATTGGCTTGCTCGAACCGAGCGAGCGCCCAAGGATCAAACCCTCGGCGCATATGCAGCAAAACAGTGCGTAGTGAAGGCCCAACTCGACGTTCTCAAACCATCGAAACCTCTTCCGCCACCTGCTGAGCTGCAACTGCGTATGGAACGAGGGGACGACTTTGAGAAGGAGGTGTACGAGCAGCTTCTGAGGCACGGTGCAATCGATGCCGGTGACGACCCAGCAACGACTCTTGAAGCAATGAACCAGGGTGCTCGAATCATTGTCGGCGCCGAGTTACCCAACGACGTCGCTGGCCAACGTGCAGGCCGCCCAGACATCCTCGTTCGTGACGACCAGGAACCGATCCCGGGAGCGAGGTGGGGCTACTCGCCGATCGACGTCAAGCACCACCGCACCGCTGAACCATCGGGCTCCTCAACCAAGCCATGGCTGTCCTCGCCCCTCAGCAGCCCGACCTATTCCGCTGCCAGTCTCGATTCGGAACAGACGCAGAGGCGAAGCCGCGATGATGCGATCCAACTCGCTCACTACCGCCGAATGCTCGAGGCCTGCGGCCACGCTTCAGCAGCGACGTGGGCAGGCGTTGTCGGACGTGAGGAACGGGTGAGTTGGTACGACCTCGAGGAGATCAGTTGGCTCACGCCAGCCAAATCAGATGGGCTTCGACGACGTCACCGAAGCATCATGGAGATCTACGACTTCGAGTTCGGCTTCCGGCTGAAGATCGCAGACACGGCCGCCCGCCACACCGTGAATGGATCAGTGGCTTTGCTGGTCGAACCTCGTCGGACTAGTGAGTGCGCTACCTGTGGGTGGCGAGAAGAGTGTGCACCAGTCCTCGAAAACGAGTCCGGCGACACCAGCTTGCTACCGAGCATGACCTACCCGACATGGCGGAGCCTGCGAGATATCGGTATTCGCTCCCGTCGAGACCTATTGAATCGGGTGCCACAGAAGGTCGCAGACCTCTGCGGATCGCTCACCGCCGCCCAGGCCCGCAAAGTGAACCAAGAAATCGCGGGCCAACTACCGAACAGCGCACTTCTGTCGGACGTATTCAGCACATCTCAGAAGCTCGTCGCGAATCTGACGGAGCATGACATCAGCACGCTGGGAGAGCTCCGCAGCCACGGCCAAATGTTGGAAGTTCTCGGCGGCAAGACCGCGCTCCCCCGCCACGTACGCGATGCCGCAGCCTCCCTCGACGATCGCGACTTCATTCCCCTTGCCGATCCAATACCACGGTGGCCACGCGCCGACATTGAGGTCGACATTGACATGGAAAACACGATCGATGACCGCGTCTACCTCTGGGGTGCCTTAGTGGACGCAGATCATCCGGGCATCGTGTCCGGCTACCGTCCGTTCGTCGACTGGGCGCTGCAGCCCCAGGACAGGCTCGAACGTTGAACATTGCAGTTGTCTCGTCTGACGGAAGAAGCGAGTAGCCCCGCTGGCCCTCCGCTGCCAGCAGCTCAGCGGTGGTATCAAAAACAGCCCAACTGCTCGAGGTCAGAAAGTGGTCGAGCGCATCAGCGTTCAACTCAATCTCTTCACTGAATGGGAAGTCGGTGAAGTACGGCGTTCCACTTCGGTAGAACGCCGTCACTATCTCCGTTGCGAGTTGGTCGACGCGCTTCGTCGGAATGCGTAGAGCAACCGGTCCATCTTCGTCTTGCAAGCGAAGGTTTTCGACAACGTCCTCGTTGATCAACTCCTCGTCAACGACGGCGACACGGCATTCGATCCCAGACGTAACGCCTCTGAGATCGCAAATCTCGACATACCGATCGACCAGCGTCGACCCGCCAACCGCCACATCGTCGAGAAGTAGGACGGGCCGGCCCGTCCAGTCCTCTTTGCCCATCTCCAACACGCGGTCGATAACAACATCGACACCTGGGAAAGCGTCCATGCCAGCGTTTCGTGCCATTTCGTAGATGCACGCAAACCGTCTTGAGACGAGAACGACTACCGGACGCGGACCATCAGCGTGAGCAGCTCCAAAATTCGCCGCGTAGTCGAGCAAGCCCACGAACCGGTCTCTGATGTGACGGCTCAGGTCAAGGTCATCCTCGACAATCGTGTCGAAGCAGCTGATCCATTGATCACGTACTTGCAAGGCTTCCCCTTTGACGCGCGAAGAGTGGTGAGTCAACTACGCCACGCGCGATAATGGTTGCGCGCCTCTTCCCGATTGGGGACCCTACGACCTTGCTTCTCATACCACCGAATTGAGCGAGATTTTGTTGAGAGTATCCGCCACTCGCCCACGCCGTCATGCTATTGGGTTGATCCAGCACTGTCCACGGCATGTGAGTTGATTGAGCATGACTTGTCACAAGATGACAGCGAACTCCTAACCGAATGCATACGACCACACTTCACGTGATCGACTGGAACCCGAGTTCTCTTTAAGGAAGGTCATGGTTCCAGCTGTCTCTGCAAACTTGGATGGCGACACACCGACTTCCATTCTTACCGAGTTGGGTCAACCCATTGCCTCGCCCGCGACCACCGTGTGGTTGCTGACCGAATCGTCTCCAGTGGCGTGCAGCCATAACTCGGACAGCAACGCCAAACTGGCGCAACTTCCCAGCGCTCGTTCGCGCTGCCTCTACAGCACCAGATCGATCTCGTACTCGGCCAGAATCGCCGCCAACACCTCAGGCTCGTGGATCGCTTTTCCACGAGTACCGCCATCGCCCGTCCCCCACCAGCGAATGTCTGGCCGAGCGGTGTCAGCGCCGGCGACCTTGACGAATCCACGCTCGGCCAAGTCAGCATGCATCGACACCAAACGCCGCCACCCGCGACCAACCACGCCAAAACTGCTGGTGGCAACGATGTTGCCATAGACGATCTCTTGGGGGTCATCAGGAGACACGATCCATTCGGCTCCGACCCAGGCATACATCGCCACCAACCGCGTCGGGTCCATGAGCTCACGCACCCGCCGATCGCTCTCCAGCTGCCCCATTGACATCTCGGCACGAAAGAAGCCCGTCGGTTCACCAAGACAATCAACGAGCGAGTAACTCAACATGCAATTGTCGATGCCGCCGTTGCTCGCCAAGTACAACTCCCGAAGCTGCGGCCCGAACGTCACACCCAACTCAGCCTCCGCAGCCTCGATCTGATCCAATGTCGCACCTGGGCGAACCACCGGCCGAAACCCCGACGCCGCCTCCACAGCACCAACAAACCGCTGCAACTCAACCGCGATCGAAACATCGCTCATAGCGCTCTACAGCCTGCACCCAGGTAGAGAGACGGCACGAGGGTCCGAGCTAACGGCGGGTCATCCCAATCCGTCGTCAAGAGCGGGACTGGCAACGGGATCGACAAGAACTCCTCACCGCGATCATCAATCCCGCACCTCTCGTAAAATGTTTGCAAGAACCGGCCGGATGAGCGGTTGTGAGAATTGTTGATGATCCTAAGGTGCGGCTGAACGTCACCAGAATCCGGTGGTCCACCCTGCTCGGTCGCGAACCACGGATACTCGTCACAATCGTTCTGGCGTCCATTGGTAACCACACAGTTGTAGGTAGTCTCGTCCCGGTACCAACCACGCTCATTGTTGTTAGGCCGCCCAGGCCAGGCGTTGAACGTGAACCAGTCAATGCTCTGATCGGTGAGGTCAGGCTGACGTGGAAGCGTGCCGTTCGCTAGTGGAAGCGTGTCGTGCAGCGGCTGCTCTGTTGACAGCGGTTCATAGCCGTATGCGACTTCGCCCATGTGATAGGTCGCCTGCCACTGTGGAGTGAGGGTCGTGAGATTGCGGGCGCCAGGAATGATGATCGGAATATCCGAGCAGATGTGCCGGCCTTGCTCATTGACGAGACCAGCGACGTCATCGATCGGACCAACCCAACCAGGTAGCGGCAGGAAATCGTTGGCCAGTTCGACCGTCATATTCGCGACACAGGTGGCGAGCGCGTATCGGAATCCCCGACGCCACAGGTTTCTGGTCGGCTCGTCGATGTTGTCGGGAATGTTTGTGTTTGCGGCGTCGTAGATTTTGTCAAGTGCGCCAGGCCCACCGACGTTCTCGAAATTGCCGTCTTCGTCGATCTGGTATTGCGGGGGGTTGTCACCGGTGATCTTGTCGAGCATCTCCTCGAGCTCCTCGAGATCAGTCTCATCCAGGTCGACCCATGGGTCCGGAGCTTCTGGGATGAAGGGGATGCTGACCGCCACGCCTCCGACAGTGATGGCGACTGCTCCGGCTGCTGAAAACTGCAGTTGAAGACCAGTCAGGAGGGCCAAAGAAGGCGTCAAACCGAACCCGAGAATGCTGAGTCCAGATGCCCCAGCAACCGCTGCACTTCCGGGGACGATGAACAGCGTGCCGCCAAGCAGAATCACCGCCGCGCCAGATGCGATTAGTGCACCTTCGAGGAACTCGTCATTCTCGCACGCCCACTCCTTGACGCTCTCAAGAAACTGGCCGTCAGCGACACAGCTGTCGTGTTGGTAGCAGCCCTGATACACCACTCCGTCGATCTCAGTCGGGAGCGGAAAGAACGCGTTGCCTCCCATCGCCCTGCACTGGGCAAGGTCAGTGAGCGTGCACGGAGTCGCCAGGACGTTGCCGTCGCCATCGAGGTATCGGAAGTTGCTCGCCGCGATCCTCGGCCCCTCGCTCTGAGGAACGCCAACCGCAATGAACACGTCGATTTGGATGAGAAACTCACGTGTGGGCCCGTTGTTGGTGAATAGCTGAATGTCTGGCGTGAAGATTGACGGCCCGGACCACCGGAAGGGCGTAATGAACGACGGAGAGTCGGCGACCCGAGCGCCCTGTGACCCATCTGCGTTTCTTTCGTACAAGACGATCTCTCCCGACCAGTTCCCGCTTTCCGTCCACTGGACTTTCGAGTTCACCAGGTCGTACTGCAGCGTCGTGCCGCTTGGGATCACGACTGTCGCCCAAACGTCGAGAGGGTTGAGTGTTGAAACCAGCCCACCCGAACACACATCCACAGCATTGATTGCAGCCGCCGAACCAGATGTGAACCCAGGGATCGGCACCGCTTGCGGCACAGCGCCACCCCCGCTTCCCCCAATTCGTCCGTCGGGTAGCCGAGGAAAGTCTGGCACCGGAATATCAACGTCGTAATCCGCTTGTGAGCAGTCAGCGAAGCTCACGCTCGCCCCACTCTCGTCCAAGGACAGAACGCGATAAGCCACATCACCTGACAGCGGGGTCAAGTCAACGAACTCGAAAGGAACAGAGTCAACAACCCCGAGATCTACCCAGTCAGCCCCATCGATAGAACGAAGAATCCGGTAACCGATGTCAGCGCCGTCGAGGCCCGGCTGTACGACCGTTGTGCCGTTCGGGATAACAACGAACACGCAATCCCCATCGGCGACGCCATGAGGATCCGGGTCGGGATCGGGATCGGGATCCGGGTCTGGGTCGGGATCCGGATCGGGGTCGCCGCTTGTCTGTTCAGTTTCGCACTTTGTGTTGTTCTCACCGTCGGCACAGGTGTCGTTGCCTTTGTCGCCGTCAAGGGTGTCGATGCCGGCGCCTCCGAACATCAGATCATCGCCGTTGTCACCGTCGAGGTCATCATCGCCATCGCCGCCATCAAGAAAGTCGTCGCCGTTGTCCCCGCGGATGTCGTCGTTGCCGGGACCCCCGATCAGGACATCAACGCCGTTCCTGCCGCGAATCTCGTCATCACCTTCACCGCCCTCGACACGGTCATCGCCATTGTCTCCATGCAGTTCGTCATCACCCGCATCACCGAACACGATGTCGTCATCGTTGTTGCCGTTGATGACGTCATCACCATCACCCCCGCAGATGACGTCGTTGCCGTTCCTACCCGTGATGATGTCGTTGCCGCCAAGGCCGACAATCACATCGTCACCGTTGGTGCCGTTGATTCTGTCGTCACCCTCGGTGCCCACGATGGTGGCTTCAAGCCCGTCACACGTAGGCGTGTCTTGCGCCCCAGCCGGAGTGCTCGGCACCCCAGTCACCGTGGACAGCAACACACACGTCGCGACAAACGCGATCCAACGCTTCTTCATACCCTCGTGCCCCCAAAGCTTCGATTTTCCGCCGAGCTCTTCGCTCTGCGCGGAACTTAGCATCGCGTCTTGACCAGTGGGGACTGTCAGTTTTTCTGTGTAACCGGGCGTGATGGTTGACATTAGATGTGTGTGGCGATCCGGTCGCCGTAGTGGACGGTGAGTGCGTTCAGGATGGTCTTCCAGCCGTTGATCTTCCCGGTGAGGTTCTCACGGTTCTTCCTCTTGGAGGTGGCAACGAGGTAGAGCACCTTCATCGCGGCTTGCTCGTTGGGGAAATGGCCCCGGTGACGAACCGCTCGCCGGAACCGTGCGTTCAAC
>CALJSB010000043.1 GCA_937976305.1 uncultured Acidimicrobiales bacterium | reverse complement strand
TACGACTCGGTCGAGCTGCTCAAGCGCTACACCACCGCCACCATGGGGCCGTCGCAGGGCAAGCTCGAGACAGTCAACACGGTTGCGGTGCTGGCAGACGCTCGCGGCGAGACGATCGAAGAGGTGGGCACCACGGTGTGGCGGCCGCCGTATGCCCCGATCTCGCTCGGCGGGCTCGCCGGGCGGATCTTCAACCCGCATCGAGTGTCGGCGATTCACGATTGGCACAAGGCAAACGGCATGGTGCCGATTCAGGCCGGAGCATGGGAGCGCCCAGATCACTACGGCAACCCAGCAGCCGAGGTCACGAACACTCGTGAGAACGTTGGCCTCATCGATGTGAGTCCGCTCGGAAAGCTCGATCTGCGGGGCCCCGATGTGCCCAAGCTGCTCAACCTGCTCTACACCAACAAATGGTCGAAGTTGCCGCTCAACGGCGTGCGCTACGGCATGATGTGCGCCGACGATGGCGTTGTGTTCGACGATGGAGTCACCGGGCGCCTTGGCGACGAGCACTACCTCATGACCACAACGAGTTCGGGTGCCGCCCGAGTGTGGGAGTGGGCCGAGAACTGGTTGCAAACCGAGCGGCCCGACTGGAAGGTGCACGTCACGCCCGTCACCACGGCGTTCACGAGCATCAATGTTGCCGGTCCGAAGTCACGGGAGCTTTTGAGCCGGATCACCAACATCGATCTCTCGCCAGACGCCTTCACCTACATGACGCTTCGGCAGGGCACCGTTGCCGGAATCGACGACTGCATCATGTGGCGCATCGGCTTCACCGGCGAACTCAGCTACGAGATTCATGTGCCTTCCGGCTATGGCCTGCACATGTGGACCACGCTGATGGACGTCGGCGCTGATCTCGGAATCAAGCCGTTTGGCCTTGAAGCGCAGCGCATCATGCGTCTCGAAAAGGGCCACTTCATCGTTGGGCAAGACACCGACGGCCTGACGCTGGCACCATCCACCGGGCTCGAACCACTCATCAAGCTCGACAAGGAAGACTTCGTCGGCAAGGCAGAGCTCGGCTGGGCCATGAGCGAACGGATGGATGAGCTTCCCCGCGTGGTCGCCATCCAGACCACTGACCCATCGATCGTTCCGATGGAGGCGACACAGATCGTCCGGGCCGGTACGTCGGAGATCATTGGCCGCATCACCTCGTCCCGCATGTCGCCAACGCTCGGCCGGTCGATTTGTATGGGTCAGGTCGAGCCAGGGTCCGCCGGCCCCGACACCCAACTCGAACTCGTGCTGATCCCGGACGGGCGCCGCATCAAGGCCCGCGTGCTCGAGCACCACGCCCACTTCGATCCGCAAGGAGAACGGCTCCGTGTCTGACGCCCAACCCGTATTCGCATCGGCAATTTCGAAGGACTACTCGGCCAAGTCGGCCTCAGTGACGATTGCCGATCATTCGTCAACGACCAAGATCTTGGTGAGATCTGATCGACCTCAGTTCGGCTTGACCTTCGGCACCTCGCGCCGTGAGGGTGAGGCGCTGATCTGTGGGTCGCGACCGGATGAATGGCTGATCATCGGCACCCCGTCAGCGGTCGAAGCCGCCGAAGCCGCAATCGATCTCGACGGGTTCACGAGTGTGATCCCTTTCACGCACGGCCGCTCACTTTTTCGCCTTGCCGGCACCGCAGCTCCATCGGTTTTGGAGAAGATCTGCGGCATCGATTGGGCCGACAACATGACGCCAAACGGCGCAGTTGTCTCGGCATCGGTTGCACTGACGACGTGCGACATCATCCGTAGCGACGACGATGACGGCACCCGGGCCTACCTGCTGCTCTGTGATCGCTCATTTGGCCAGTATCTTTTCGACGCAGTCATCGATGCTGGCGATGAGTTTGGTATCGCTGTCGCCAGCTGAGCTGCTCCACCGAAGAAGGATGTCATGACCGCAATCAAGCTCGACGGTGAACTCGTCGCCGCCGAAATGAAGATCGACCTGCGAGCGCGCATCGAGGCGCTGACCGAACGGGGCATCACGCCCGGTCTCGGCACCATCCTCGTTGGTGACGATGGGCCGTCGCACAACTACGTGTCGATGAAGCATCGGGACTCAGAAGACCTCGGCATGCACTCCCGCGAAGCGGTGCTGCCGGCCGACGCGACGCAGGCTGATATCGATGCCGTTGTCGACGACTTCAACGCCGACCCGGCGGTTGACGCCTACATCGTGCAATATCCGTTTCCGTCCGGTCTCGACTACGAAGCTGCTCTCATTCGGGTCAAGCCCGAGAAAGACGCAGACGGACTCCATCCGGTCAATCTGGGCAAGCTCGTGCAAGGTGTCGATGCCCCCGTGGCGTGTACCCCGGCCGGCATTCAGCGACTGCTCAGCCACTACGACGTGCCGATCAAGGGACAGCACGTCGTGATCGTGGGTCGCGGCCTCACCATTGGTCGTCCACTGGCCAACCTGATGGCGCTCAAGCGAGACATGGCCAACGCTGCGGTGACCGTTGTTCATACCGGTGTGGCCGACATTGGGCACTTCACCCGTCAAGCCGACATTCTGATCGCGGCGGCTGGCGCACCCCGCATGATTACGGCCGACATGGTGAAGCCTGGCGCTGCCGTTGTGGCAGCGGGCGTCAGTTTTGAGGGCCCGAAGCTGGTGAGTGACGTCGACGACCCTGTCGAAGAGGTTGCCGGCTGGCTGAGCCCGCGCATCGGTGGTGTCGGCCCAATGACGCGCACCCTGTTGATGGCCAACACGGTGGCCGCCGCAGAGCGCTCCTGAGGTTTGCGCTAGGCGTTCCCGATGATGCGGTTGGGTTGGACGAACACGGCGGTTCGCCCGTCCTCCACCATCGCTCGGTCGTATTCGTCGTAGTCGTCGTGTTCGCCCCCGGCGGCCTGGTAGATCTCACGCAGCAGCATCCGCACGCCATCGGCATCGAGTGCATCGCTCGGATCTTCGGGGCCGATGAGATCGGCGCGTCCTGTCACGCCGACCCACTGCCAGTCGCGTCGCACTGCGACGGTGACCTCTGACCCTCGACGAATGTGGCCGAGCCGTGCCGCAGAGCCGCGGGACACGAGGGCAACGCACGGGTCACCAGTGACCGGATGGTTGACAACACCGCAGTTCACCACCGACGACAGCACTCGTCCGTCGCTCTGGGTGGTGCTGACGGTGGCAAGCCCTGTTTCGGTAGCGAGGAACGACTGGACGGTGCTGAGATCAGGCATGACGTCAGAGTAGGTCGTTCGAGCAAACGATGACCACGGCCTAGGCTCAGCCCGTGGACGGCATGGAGCAAACGATTCTGTCGGTCGGTGACCTCGAGTTCACTGCGAACGTCGCCGGCTCGTCGGCAGACCCTGCGGTCATTCTCGTGCACGGCTTTCCCGACACACCGTCGACGTTTCGACATCAGATCGATCCTCTTGCTGCTGCTGGCTACCGCGTCATCGCTCCGGTGCTACGAGGGTACGAACCAACGTCGCAGCCCGCCGATGACGACTATTCGTTGATGACCCTCGCCGGCGACGTCGTGACGTGGCTCGATGCGCTCGAGGTCGACCGGGCCCACGTGGTTGGGCACGACTGGGGAGCGGCTATCACCCACGTGGCGTCGGCTCGGTGGCCCGAGCGGTTCTTGACCGCAACCACCATTGCGGTGCCACCCGTTGGACGCATTCCGGCCGCGGTGCGGCGTGTGCCCAAGCAGCTGCTGTTGTCGTGGTACATGACCTTCTTCCAGCTGCCGGTGGCCGAGCGGGCCGTTGTCGCCAAGGACTGGGGCCTCATGAAGCGGCTCTGGAGCGCATGGTCTCCCGGTTACACGATGAGCGAGGACGAGTGGCTCGAACTGCGCAGCACTCTGGCCAAACCCGGGGTGCTCACCGCGGCGTTGAGCTACTACCGGCAGAACGCCACGCCGCCGATTCTGCTTGGTCTTCGGTCGACCGAGGCGATGGACCTGATCGACGTTGCTGTGCCGACGCTGATGATCAACGGTGCTGACGACGGCTGTATGGACAGCAAGCTCATCGACCACGCCACGAAGACGTCAGATTTCTCCGCAGGTCACCGGCGACTCGAGGTGCCAGACGCTGGGCACTTCGTACACCTTGAGGCCCCCGAGGCGGTAAACGTTGCCATCATCGAACATCTCGGGAACGCTCGACAGCAGCGTCCTGAACTGCACTGACGAACCGGTCGAGTTCGTCGTCGGTGTTGTAGTAGTGCACCGAGGCCCGCACCATCGTCGGCACACCACGATGGGGCAGGTCGAACCTCGCGTGCCGGGCCGGCGAGCTCGATGTATTGATCGACTGCGCTCTGAGGTCGGCGCACAGCGCGTCACTCTCGACCCCGTCGACAGAAAAGGTGACGATGCCGCCCCGGTGTGCGCCCTTGTCGTGCACGGCAACGCCGGGGAGCTCTTCGAGACGGTTCCGGAGCTTTGCGCCGAGGTCGATGAGCCGGTCTGCGGTCGCATCAACGCCGAGCTCGAGCGCGTAGTCGACCGCGGCGCCGAGGCCGAGCTTGCCTGCGTAGTTCGTTTCCCAGTTCTCGAAGCGCTTTGCGTCGTCGCGAACCTCGTAGGCATCGGCGGCTGTCCAGGTCGCCGCATGCAGATCGAGGAACGGCGGTGTGATGCGCTCGAGGGCTCGTTCTGAGGTGTAGAGAAAGCCTGTGCCTCGCGGACCCCGCAGGTACTTTCGTCCGGTTCCCGACAACACATCGCACTTGATTGCGGCGACATCGAGGGGGACTTGCCCGGCCGACTGACACGCATCGAGCACATAGAAGGCTCCGTACTGCTCGCACAACGCCCCGACGGGTGCAGCCGGATTGATGAGGCCCCCATTGGTCGGTGCATGGGTCATCGACACCATCGCCGCACCCTTGTTGAGTTCGGCTTCGAGGTGGGCCAGGTCGATCTGGCCATCGGCGTCGTCTTCGATCAACACGATCTCGATGCCCAGCTGATCGCGCAACTGCAACAGCGCGATCACGTTGCTCGCGTACTCAGCCCGAACCGTCAGCACGCGATCGCCCTTCGCAAACGGGTAGCCGTAAACCGCCATGTCCCACGCTCGGGTGGCGTTTTCGACCACGGCCATCTGGTGCGGCTGGGCACCGATCAGAGCGGACAGCGACGTGTAGACAGCTTCGAGACGTTCAGCTGCTTCGTCCGCTGCCTCGTAGCCGCCGATTGCGGCCTCGCGTTCGAGGTGGCGAACCACGGTGTCGAGCACGATCTGTGGGGGAAGGGCGCTACCAGCGTTGTTGAAATGCAAGACGCCCTCGACGCCTGGCGTCTCGGCTCGTATCCGATCGAGCGGCAGTCCGTGGCTCATGGCTGGGAACCTAGCGTGGTCGTTTCCGCAGGGCGCAAGGTTTCCGAACCGCTCAGCGCGGGAAACCTAGAGTTGGAGGGATGACGCTCAGTGCGGATGACGTCCGCCACTACCGAGACGCTGGTTGGCTGGCGCCGGTCGATGTGATGTCGTTGGATGATGCCCGTGATCTCCTGACGCTTCTCGAGGATGCAGAGTCGATGTACGCACACGAACTGCATGCAACGCATCGCAACAATGCCCATCTGGCGTTCCCATTTCTGGCTGACGTCGCCCGGCATCCAGCGATCGTCGAGGCCGCGGCCCAGTTGGTGGGGCCCGATATCAGCCTGTGGAGCAGCGTCTTGTTCATCAAGGAGCCCGATTCGCATGCCTTCGTGAGCTGGCATCAGGATGCGTTCTACATGTC
>CALJSB010000042.1 GCA_937976305.1 uncultured Acidimicrobiales bacterium | reverse complement strand
GCGCCCTCGATGAGTTCGTTGGTCTTCGCTTCGATCACGGTTGATCCTTCGAAGATGTCGCCGTATTCGAGGAGGTCGGTCTCGTGGGCCAGCACCTGCTGGATGCGAAGTGACCATTGCTGATCCCACGGTCGGGGCAGGCCGAGGGCCTCGTTCCAGGCGGGAAGCTGAATCGAGCGGGCTCGCGCGTCCTTCGAAAGCGTCACCGCAAGCATTTCGAGCACGATGCGCTGCACGTTGTTTTCCGGTTGTGCCTCGGTGAGCCCGAGCGAGTTGACCTGCACGCCGTAACGGAATCGCCTCGCCTTTGGGTCAGTGATGCCGTAGCGGTCGGCCGTGATGCGGTCCCACATCTCGGTGAAGGCTCGCATCTTGCAGGTCTCTTCGATGAAGCGGATGCCTGCGTTGACAAAGAACGAGACCGAGGCCACGACCTTGGTGAACTGCTCGTCGTCGACTTGGCCGGAATCCCTCACCGCGTCGAGAACATCGATAGCCGTCGCCAGCGAGTAGGCGATCTCTTGCACCGGCGTCGCCCCAGCTTCTTGCAAGTGGTACGAGCAGACATTCATTGGATTCCACTTGGGAACGTTTGCCGTGCAATACGCAAACATGTCGACGATCAGCCGGCGGCTCGCCTCGGGCGGGAAGATGTAGGTGCCTCGGCTGAGGTATTCCTTGACGATGTCGTTCTGGGTTGTGCCCCGCAAGGCTGATGGGGCCACCCCCTGTTCGGCCGCGTTGGCGACATACAGACCGAGAAGCCAGGCGGCTGGGGCATTGATCGTCATCGACGTGTTCATCTCATCGACCGGAATGGCATCGAGAAGCGTCTTCATGTGTCCGAGGTGGACCACGGGTACACCGACTTTGCCCACCTCACCCGATGCCAGTGGGTGGTCAGGGTCGTAGCCCGTTTGGGTGGGAAGGTCGAAGGCGATGGAGAGGCCGGTTTGGCCCTTCGCCAAGTTGGTGCGGTAGAGCTCGTTGCTTGCCGTAGCCGAGGAGTGACCCGAGTAGGTCCGCATCATCCAGGGGCGGTCTCTGAAGGGACGTTCAGCTTCGGTCACGGTGATCCTGTTGGGTTGTCGAGTTGGGGCGCACCTTCGGCTGGGCCGAAGAACTCGGTTGGTGGGAGCTCACGGGCATCGAGGAGGCGTCGCCAATAGTCCCGTCGATCGAGGACACGGCATCCGAGCGACGCAAGATGAGGAGTCATCCACTGGACGTCGAGCAGCCGTCCTGGATCGCCTTCGAGCGCCAAGCCTTCGACGAGGTGAACGAGCGCCACCTTCGATGCGTCCGCCCGCCGATGGAACATCGACTCGCCGGCAAAGAAGCCGCCGATGCGAATGCCGTACAGGCCTCCGGCAAGACCATCGTCGTCCCAGGCTTCAACACTGTGTGCGTACCCGAGGTGGTGAAGCCGTAGGTAGGCGTCAGAGATCCGTCGGTCGATCCAGCCGTAGGGGCGGCCGGGGTCCGCACATGCGGTCAACACCTGCTCAAAGGCTGTGTTGGTGGTGATCTCGTAGCGTTTCAGTGAGCGTCGAAGAGACTTCGAGACCCGCAGATCGCCAGCTCGAAAGACACCGCGCGGGTCGGGAGAGAACCAACCGATCTTTCGTCTGTTGAGCGGCATTGGGAAATAGCCCGCCTGGTAGGCGGCGATGAGTGTCTCGGGTTCGAGATCAGCCCCGGCGGCGATGAGGTCTTCACCGGGGGGAAGCGTTGCGATCGGGGGGAACACCCAACCGATGTGTCGTGCCCGACTCATGCGCTCATGGTCCTTCGGGGCCTGGGCAGCGGTCAAGGTGAGCCCAAGCTGGCTGGCTAGGAGTCGTACATGTAGAAGCCGCGGCCGCTCTTTCGTCCAAGCTGACCCGCGGCGACCATACGCCGGAGCGACGGAACGGGAACGTAGTTCGGATCTGCGTATTCGGCGTAGAGCGCATCAAGGATTGCAACAGAGGTGTCGAGACCAACGAGGTCGAGAAGGGCAAGTGGTCCCATCGGAAAATTGCAGCCAGCTTGAAGGGCGAGATCAATGTCTTCTCGTGAAGCGATTCCCCGTTCGAGCATTCTTGCCGCGTTGTTGAGATAGGGGAACAGGAGCGCATTCACGATGAAGCCGGCACGGTCCTGCACGTCGACCGGCTGCTTCGCGCAGTCGAGTGCGAACTGGCGGACCCGTTCCATCGTCTCCGGGCTTGCGGTAAGAGGCTCGATGATTTCGACGAGCGACATGACGGGTGCGGGGTTGAAGAAGTGCAGGCCGCACACATGGTCCGGTCGATTCGTGGCCATCGCCATTTCGACGACGGGGAGTGTGGAGGTATTGGTGACGATCAAGGCTCCCGGAGCGAGGTGTTCGTCGAGTTCGGCGAAGAGGTCCTTCTTGACGCCGAGATTCTCGACGACCGATTCGATGACGAGATCACACCCCGCAAGATCCTTGATGTCGGTGCAGGTCGTGACCCGGCCGAAGACGGCGTCACGCTCATCGCTTTCGATGCGACCCTTGTCGACCTGCTTGGCCAGTGATGCCGCAAGCTGCTCGATCATGGCGGCACCAGATTCGGGCTTTCGGGAGCGAAGGACGACGTCGAACCCGGCTTTCGCAATCACCTCCGCGATCCCAGATCCCATGATTCCTGAACCGACGACCCCGACCCGAGAGATGGTGTTGGGTCCGGTGTTGGCCAGGCCCGTCTCGACCGCAGTGTCGCCGTTGACAACTTCGGTGTGGTTTTCCATCACCCGACCGTAGTCAAGTTACTTAGGGGTAACAAGTTCACAAGTTGAACTGCCCACACCGGGCAGACTCATCCCTCCGTTGTCGCCAGGCCTGAACCGTCGCGGACTATTCCTCGGTGATGGTCACCGAGTTGATGATCGTCGCTTCGGTCGGAGCGCCCGACTCGCTGCCGGTCGCCTCGATCTCGAGCACGACGTCGAGGCCGTCGATGACCGACCCGAACAGCGACCAGCGGGCGGGGAGCGCCTCGCCCTGTTCGCCCGTCACCACGAAGAACTGGCTGCCGTTGGTGTCGGGTCCCGAGTTGGCCATCGCCACCGACCCGATCTCGTATTCACCCTCGTCGGGGAGTTCGTCGGCGAACGTGTAGCCCGGGCCGCCGGTTCCGAGTGGCTCACCGTTTGCGTCGCCACCCTGGATGACAAAGTCGGGAATGATGCGGTGGAAGCTGACGCCTTCGTAGTAGTGGTACCGAGCGAGCACCACAAAGTTGTTGACCGTGAGGGGCGCACGGGCTTGGTCGAGTTCGATGGTGAATGAGCCCCGGTCGGTGTCGACAACAGCTGTGTAGGTCGCCGACTCGTCGATACACATCGGGGGAGCGGCACCGAATGTGGTGGTGCGCTCAGACGAACCGTCTTCGGCTGGGCACGGTGTCTCTTCTCCCTCCTCGAGCGCCACACCGGCCGCAGGAGCGCTCAACGTCACCGTGTCGGGAACGCTTGCCGTGGTGGTGGTGATGAGCTCGGGTTCGAAGGTGTTTTCGGCCGCTTCGGTGTCGTCGCCTCCGAATGCTCGGCTCAACAAGAAGATGCCACCAAGGAGAAGGGCGAACAGGAGAGCTCCCGTCATGAGGCGCTGCGTGAGATTGTCACGCTGCTCGGCCCGCTTTTGCTCCTCGGCTCGGGCCTTACGGTTGGCCTTCTGCCGTTCTCTTTTGTCCGTTGCCACGGCGGCAAGGTTATGTGACGGTGCGAGCTGATACAGCGCGCTTGCTCACAGAATTCTGGTGAGCCTCTCCCAGTTCCCAGATAGCGTTTCTGACCGATGACTCTCGTCGTGCAAAAGTTCGGAGGCACCTCCGTCGCAGACCCCGAGCGCATGCGCGCCGTTGCCGATCACGTTGCCCGTTGTATGCGCCGTGGGATGCAGGTGGTGATGGTCGTCTCGGCCATGGGTAAGGAGACCGATGAGCTCCTGGCGATGGCTGAGCAGGTGTCCTCGAATCGCCCCGGTCGCGAGATGGACATGCTCATCACCGCAGGTGAGCGAAAGGCGTGCGCCCTGATGTGCATGGCGCTCGCCGAT
This sequence comes from uncultured Acidimicrobiales bacterium, assembly GCA_937976305.1. Classification (GTDB taxonomy): domain Bacteria; phylum Actinomycetota; class Acidimicrobiia; order Acidimicrobiales; family SZUA-35; genus CALEWY01. The sequence goes on along the minus strand of CALJSB010000042.1, from coordinate 11,979 downwards.
GCTGGTGTCGAGGCCCAGTCCCTCACGGGAAGCCAGGCTGGCTTTCTCACCGACACCAATCACCGGAACGCAAAGATCCTCGAGATCACGCCCGATCGAGTCCGTGACGCAGTGGCGAAAAACATCGTTCCTGTTGTGGCGGGGAGCCAGGGTGTCTCCACCGATCGAGACGTGACCTTCTTAGGGAGGGGTGGTTCTGATACGACCGCCGTTGCTCTCGCCCATACGCTCGAGGCTGATCTGTGTGAGCTCTACACCGATGTGTCCGGCGTGTTCACGACTGACCCACGGGTCGTGAGTGTGGCAACGAAGATGCAGTCGATCACGTTCGACGAGTTGCTCGAAATGACAGCAACTGGCTGCCCGAAACCGGCAATGCGTTCGGTGGAAGTAGCCCACAACTACCAGGTCCCTCTTCACATTCGCTCGGCCTTCACCTGGGAGCCGGGAACGCTCGTGGTTCAGGAGGAACCCGACATGGAACAGCCGATCATCCGAGCCGTCACACACGACCTCTCGGAGTCAAAGATCACGGTGTCAGATGTTGAAGACAAGCCAGGTGTGTCCGCCAAGCTCTTCCGGCAACTGGCTGACGGCGGCATCAACGTCGACATGATCGTGCAGAACGTGTCTGAGGAAGGGCGCACCGACATTTCGTTCACCGTGCCCACCGAAGATCTCGAAGGTGCGACCGCCATCTTGTCCGGCCCCGAACTCGCTGATCTCGGCTCAAAGGGCATTTCAGCCGACCAAGCCATTGGTCGCGTCTCCATCGTCGGTGCGGGTATGAAGTCGAACCCGGGCGTCGCCGCAACGATGTTCGAGACCCTGGCCAACAACGACATCAATATCGACATGATCTCGACCTCGGCGATCCGCGTCAGCTGCGTGGTCGAGGCAGAGCGAGCCGAAGATGCCGTTCAGGCCCTGCATACTGCTTTTGGGCTCGACGCCGACAGCTGATCAACGCCCCGCCAGGCCTGAACAGCCGAGAAATTCAGTCGTGCCTCGATGCGAATTCCCGTAGCGTGATGGGATGCGCATAGGAATTGTTGGTGCCACCGGTCAAGTTGGTGGCGTGATGAGAAGGTTGCTCGTAGAGCGGGGCTTTGCCGCCGACGAAATCCGCTTCTTTGCCTCGGCCCGTTCGGCTGGGCAGGTCATTGAGCATGACGGAGCAGACATCGTCGTCGAGGACGCCTCGACTGCTGACTACAGCGGCCTCGATGTCGTGTTGTTCTCCGCTGGCGGATCCACCTCGAAAGAACTCGCACCGAAGGTTGCGGCTGCTGGCGCGGTCGTCATCGACAACTCCTCCGCCTGGCGTATGGACCCCGACGTTCCACTCGTGGTCGTTGACGTCAACGACGACGATGCGAAGAACCGGCCGAAGGGGATCATCGCGAACCCGAATTGCACCACGATGGTGGCCATGCCAGCACTTCGGCCCCTCCATGCCGAAGCGGGGCTGAAGTCGATGGTCGTCAGCTCCTATCAGGCCGTTTCGGGCTCGGGACTTTCGGGCGTCGAAGAGCTCGCCCAGCAGATCGACAAGATCGGACCTGCGCCAGAGCTCACCCACGATGGGTCGGCGGCTGATCATGGCGAACCGTCGGTGTATGTCGAACCGATTGCCTACAACGCTCTGCCGATGGCGGGCGACCTGATCGATGATGGTCTTGGTGAAACCAGCGAGGAGCGCAAGCTTCGAGACGAGAGCCGCAAGATCCTCGGCATCGATGGTTTGGCGGTTTCTGGTACCTGTGTGCGAGTGCCCGTCTACACCGGTCACTCCCTTGCGATCAACGCAAGCTTTGAGCGACCCCTCTCCGCAGAGCGTGCAACCGAGTTGCTCAGTCAGGCTGCTGGGGTCGTTCTCGATGACGTGCCGACTCCGCTGAAGGCAGCCGGGATCGACGACTCGCTCGTCGGCCGGATCCGTCCTGACGAAACGGTCGACAACGGCATTGCCCTGTTCGTCGCGGGCGACAATCTCCGTAAGGGGGCTGCCCTGAATGCCATTCAGATCGCGGAGCTCGTGGCTGCCGAGGGCTGACCTCGATCGCAACGGATGGGCGTGGAGTATCGCCGGCGCTGTTGTGCTGGCGTTCTTCGTTGGCTCGGCTGTCAGCGAGATCTACCCGAGCCACTTCCGCACCTGGTACGCAAATCCGAATATTGAGCCAGCGACCGACTGGGCCGGCTTCTGGAAGGGCTCGCGTGTCTGGGTTGGTCGCCTGGCCTTCGTGTTGAGCGGCATCTCAGGGTTCATTGGTGTGAACAGAGCACTCGGTGGCGCCTGGCAGACCACGGTCGCTCGTTTCGTCTCGGCGTTCTTCTTTGGCGTCCTTCACGAATTTCTGCGGATCGGCGTGCAGGACGGGTCCGTGGCCGACAAAGACGTTGTGTCTTCTACCTCGCTCGTGTTGATCGGCCTTGGCTTGGCGTTGCCGGTCGGCTTTGCGATCTACGACCTGGCTCGGATGGCGAGCGAAGAAGAGGCTGTCACCCGACCCGGGGAATGAGCACCGGCGCACCTTCGGCGACCACGACCGTGTTGTCTTCGACTCGAACGGGCACACCTGGGCCATCGACGTGAGTGAGTGAGGCGCCGTCCTTCGTCAGTTCGACCGCCATGGTTGAGCCGTGGCGCTGCACCCGGAACCGCACGGCATCCCATGCGGCAGGCAGACAGGGGGCGAAGGTGAGGTACTCGCCGTTTTCGATCATGCCGGCAAACCCGTGGACCACGCCGGCCCACGCTCCACCACAGCTTGCGATGTGCACGCCGTCGGCGGTGTTGCCGTGGACATCGCAGATGTCGAGGTAGAGCGCCCGTCGGTGGTAGTCAAAGGCCAGATCGTTGTGGCCAACCTGGGCCGCAACGATGCCTTGCACACACGCCGACAACGATGAGTCGCCGGTGGTGATCGGGTCGTAGAAATCGAAGTTGCGTCGCTTCTGCTCTCGGGTGAACCGGTGCGGTTGCAAGTACATAGCGAGCACGACGTCGGCCTGCTTCAGAACCTGATGCCGGTAGATCACCAGCGGGTGGAAGTTGAGCAGCAGCGGGTACTTGTCGGCGGGTGTTCCGTCCCAGTCCCACGGCTCGAGATCGAGGAAGGCAACGTCTTGGGGGTGAATCTCGCGCTCGGCATCGAACGGGATGAACATCGCATCAGCGGCACCGTCCCAGGCGTCGAGCTCGTCGAGTTCGAGCGCGGTCCGTTTGCGAAGTGCATCGAAGGCCTCGGGATTCCACTCGGCCAGAAAGCGAACCGTCCGAGCGGCATACCGCAGGTTGAAGCGAGCCATGATGTTCGTGTAGCAGTTGTCGTTGACGACCGTCGTGTACTCGTCGGGTCCCGTCACGCTGTGGATGTGGAACGAGCCCTTGTTGTTCGTGGCGTAGAAGCCGAGGTCTTCCCACAGCCGTGCTGTCTCGACCAGAATCTCGGCGCCCTCGTCGGCAAGGAAGTCGACATCGCCCGTAGCGTCGAGATAGCGAGCGAGCGCAAAGACGACATCTGCGTTGATGTGGTACTGCGCGGTTCCCGCGGCGTAGTAGGCCGAGGCTTCTTGCCCGTTGATGGTCCGCCACGGGTAGAGACCGCCGACCTGATCGAGCTCGCGTGCTCGATTGCGGGCGGCCTCGAGCATGTTCCAACGAAACCGCAGCAGGCTTCGTGCTGCCGCCGGGTTCGTATAGGAGAGGAACGGGATGACGTAGACCTCGGTGTCCCAGAAGTAGTGACCGTCGTAGCCGCCTGCGGTCACGCCCTTGGCCGCGATGCCCTGCTGTTGGGTTGCGATCGAGGCTTGTGCGAGTTGGAACAGGTTCCATCGCATGGCCTGCTGGGCCGTCGGGTCACCGTCGATCTCGATGTCGCTTGATTGCCAGAACTCTCCGAGCCGAGTTCGATGTTCGTCGGCGAGTGTCGGGGCCCCTGCGGCTTCAGCCCGGGCCAGCGTGCGGCTGCACCGATCGGCCAGTTCGAGGCACGGCACGCCCGTCGAGCTGTGGTACGCCACGAACTTCGTCATGCTGATCGGCTGGCCAGGCTCAGCCTGCACCTCGAAGACCGACTTGGCGAGGTCGGCGCTCACGGTTGTGTGCACCGTGTATTCGTTTGCTGTCTGAATGTCGTGGCGGTAGCCGCAGGCCAGCGTCATGCGACTGTTCGCGCACGTGTAGCCGAGGATCACATCCCCCTCGCCGCGGTCGTTTGTCTTGTCGTGCTGGGACGTGTTCTCGAGCACCCGGTCGGCGAAGCTCCTCGACTGCCTCGGGTCGTTGACCTCGTCGCCTTCACCGAGAGCGGCACCAGCGACGTGATATTCGTCCTCGCCGTCTTGCCGGTTGAGGAGCTGCGACGAGATGACGACCGGGGCCGATCCGTCGAGCAAGGTGACGGTCAGGGTGAAGATCGCAAGGTGGCGTTCGGTGAACGAGACCATCCGGGTCGAATCGACCTGCACCCGCTTGCCGTTCGGAGTTCGCCAGATCAGTGACCGACTGAGAATGCCTGAAGTGAAGTCGATCGCTCGCTCGTACGACTCGAGTTCGGCGTTGGCGAGCAGCAGCGGTTCGTCGTCGACATAGAGCTTCATCAACTTTGCGTCTGGCACGTTGACGATGGTCTGCCCGACGGTCGCAAAGCCGAAGGCGTTCTCTGCGTGTTGGATCTGCCAGGTTTCGTGAAAGCCGTTGACGTAGCTTCCGTGTGAGTGGGCGTCTCGCCCTTCTTCGGGGTTGGCCCGCATACCGAGATAGCCGTTGCCGATCGCGAAAAGCGTCTCGGTATGACCGAGATCAGCAGATGAGTACGCGGTTTCGACGAAACGCCACGGCTCAACCGGGAAGCGCTCCGATTGGAGCCCGACCGGAGGTGGTTGATGATTCGCTGCCATCCGGTTGGTCTATCGGTCTGAGGGCGGGTGTTCTGAGGGCGGCAGCAGCTCGCTGAGATCGCCAACGACGAAGCTGGCACCGTGTTCGAGGAGTGCGGCTGGTCCGGCGCCTCGATCAACACCGATTGTCACGGCGAAGGATCCGTTTGCGCCGGCGGCAACCCCAGACACGGCGTCTTCGACGACAACGGTGCGCGATGGGTCGGTCCCGATGCGCTCGGCACCGAGCAGATAGCCGTCGGGTGCCGGCTTGCCGGCAAGCCCGAGATCGGCAGACACCACACCGTCGACGATGACGTCGAATCGATCGCTGAGGCCGGCTGCGGCGAGCACGGGCACGGCGTTCTTTGATGACGACACGATCGCAGCGGGAACGCCGAGCTCGGTAAGCAGGTCGAGCGTCGCTTGCGAACCCGGATATGGAGCAATGCCATCACGCTCCAAAATCTCGTTGAAGAGCGCATTCTTCTTGTTGCCGAGGGCGCAGACGGTGCCATCGCCGGGCTCGTCGGTTGGGGCACCGTCGGGCAGTGTCAGGTCGCGGCTTTCCAGAAACGAGCGCACGCCGTCGTACCGGGGCTTCCCGTCGATGTAGGCGAGATAGTCGGCCTCGGTGTAGTCGTGCGCCGCGAACAGCTGACCCCACGCATGCTCGTGTATCTCTGCGGTCGGGGTGATCACCCCGTCCAGGTCGAAGAGAATGCCGTCGTAGTGGCGCCAGTCGAAGCTCGCGGGATCCATGGCGTGGATGGTACGTCACCATCTGTTGTTCGATTGCGACCGGTGACGGCCGGGGTGGTGCTACGAGGCGACGAGCGGATAGAGGCCATCGGCGCCGACCGACACGGCGTGTTCGCCCACAACGGCGGCCCACTCACCCGGCGTTGAGTACTCGTGTCGCCACGCCCAGAGGCGTCGCGACAGGTGATGGAGCGCATACTCCTGGGTCATGCCCATGGCTCCGTGGGCTTGGTGGGCCCAGCGAGTGGCAGTGGCCGCAGACTCGTTCGCGATCTGGCGAGCGGCCGCGATCTCAAACCGGGCTGCCAACACATCGTCAGCAGCATGAACCGAAGCAACCTGCGCAGTCATCTTGGTGATCGCTGCGTCCTGAGCGCCCCACACGAGGTGTTGTTGCACCGCCTGAAAGCGTCCGATGGGTCGCCCGAACTGTGACCGCTCCGCCGTGTAGCCGAGTGTGAGCGCCGACATGGCTTCGAGTGCTCCCGCCATCAACATCGTGCGGCTCAGAGCTCCTCGCAGTCTGAGCTGATCAGCCACGGATGAGTCGACTACAGCGAACCCGCCATCGAGTTCGACGTCGATTTCAATGGTCTCGCGGGGCTCGCCCGCGAGGTTGGTGGAGGGGGTGATAGCGACGTCTTCTGGCTTGACCATCACGACAAACAGCTCGTTGGCGTCGGTGTCGGGTACGAGCGCAGCGATCTGGTCGGACCGTGCGGCCCACGGCACGCGATGAGCGCTTCCGTTGACCTTGAGGCCGTTGGCCGAGCGGGTGGCGACGAGCGTGTCGTTCGTCGTGCCGGGGACGACCGTGACGGGTCCGTCGGGAAGCGGAAGCTCGGCCACAACGGCAAGCCAACCGCCAAGCATCATGGTTTCGGCGAGCGGGATGGGCGCCGCGTGGGCACCGGCAACCCGCAGCACCTCGGCAGCGTCGGTGAGGGTGCCGCCAGAGCCACCGGCTGATTCGGGAAGACCGATGCGGGTGAAGCCGGCTTCGTTGACTGGAGCCCACACGGCCTCTGACCAGCCCGCGGCCTCGGAGGCTTGCACCTCATCGAAGTCGCAGGTGGAGGCGAACAGATCGGTCGCAGTCTCGGTGAGCAGGGGATCGACGGTGAAGAGATCGCTCATGCCACGCCCCTTCGGCCGAGACCTTTGGAGACAACTGAGCGAAGAATCTCGGTGGTGCCTCCGCGGATCGTGAACGACGGGCCCGTGAGGATCGCCGACGCCACCAGCCGCTCAAACAGTTGCGCTGAGTCGGGAGATGGTTCGAGCTCGACGAGTTCGAGCACCTTTTGCAGCACGTCCTGTTCGAAGCGGGTGCCCATCTCTTTGACCAGAGACGACTCGACGGCGGGCGCCTCGCCCCGGTCGATCATGCGGGCCACGGTGAGCGACATGTTGCGCAATCCCCAGTAGCGGGCAACGGTACTGCCGAGCATTTCATGAGCTCGGGCTCCGAGGGGTGTTCCCTCGTTGATGCGGAGGAACTCTTCGATGATGCCGAAGGTGCTGAGCCATCGATCTGGCCCGCCACGTTCGTAGGCCAGCTCAGATGTGTTCTGAGCCCAGCCCATGCCGAGCTCGCCGAGCACGAGCTCGTCTGGCACGAATACGTCGGTCATCACGACTTCGTTGAACCCGGGGCTGCCATCGAGGAAGGGAATGCCATTGATCTCGAGGCCGGGTGAGCTGAGGTCGACGAGAAGCTGGCTGAGGCCTTGATGTTTGTTGCCGTCTTCGAGCGGGGCGGAGCGACACAGCACGACGAACCAATCGTTCTCATGCGCTCCGCTGGTCCACACCTTGGTGCCGTTGAGCAGCCAGCCGCCATCGGTCTTGGTGGCCCGTGTCGACACCGACGCAAGGTCGCTGCCGCTGTCGGGTTCGCTCATGCCGATCGAGAAGGCAAGCTCAGCCCGACAGATCGGCGGAAGAAAACGTTCCCGTTGGGCTTCGGTGCCAAACCGGTTGATGATCGAGCCGGTCTGGCGATCGGCCACCCAGTGATGGCCGATCGGGGCACCGTGGCTGAGGAGCTCCTCGACCACGATGAATCGGTCGACCGCGGTGCGGTCATGACCGCCGTACTGGGTGGGAAGCGCCATGCCCACCCAACCGCGAGCGGCGAGCTTCTTCGAGAACTCGACGTCCTTGCCCGCCCCCATGCCAAGCGCACGCTCATAGGTGCCCGGTGGCAGTTCGGTGGCAAGGAAGTCGCGAACCTCCGCCTGCAGTTCGAGTTCGCTTGACGTCAGCTGTGTCGGTTCGAACTTCACGCTTCGGAGTCTGACCCCTCGAAAAGACCTACGCCAACTCGCTGCCTCGGCGCTGTTCGACCTGACGCAACCAAACGGTCCAACTAGGTTCGCCAATGTGGACCCATCACGCACCTCCATCGCCGAGCTCGTTCGCTGGTCAACGAGCGAGTATGCGGAGCTTCTCGCCATTCGTGACGGTGATGTGTCGTTGACCTATCGCGAGCTCGGTGAGCGGATCGATGCGGCAGCGAGGGCGCTCGTCGCGTCGGGCGTTGAACCTGGCGACGGTGTTGCAGTGTGGGCGCCGAACTGTTGGGAGTGGGTCGTCGTCGGTCTGGCCGTTTCGCGAGCCGGCGCAGTGCTTGTTCCCGTGAATACGCGATTCAAGGGAGCCGAGGCTGCCTACGTGCTCGAGAAGGCGAGTGTCTCGCTGGTCTTTGTGGTCGATGGCTTCCTCGGCACCGACTACAGCGGAGCGTTGGCGAACCGAGACCTTCCCGGCTTGCGTGAGGTGGTTGATCTCGGGACAGCAGGCGGGCCCGGCACGGTGTCGTTCGCCGAGTTCATGACCCGAGGAGATGTCGAGCACGAGGAGCTGCAAGTTGAGATCGATCGTCGATCCGATGCGGTGACCCATGACGACGTCGGTGTCGTCATGTTCACATCGGGCACAACCGGACATCCCAAGGGCGTGATGGTTCGGGGCGGAGCCATCATCCGCGCGTTCCACAGCTACGGCGAATGCCTCACCGTTCGGAAGGGCGACCCGTACCTTCTCGTCAATCCGTACTTCCACGCCTTCGGGTACAACTCGGGGATCATCGTCTGTCTGTTGTTCGGCGCTCTCAATCTTCCGGTGCAGATCTACGAGCCGGACAAGGTGCTCGAGCTGATCCAACGCGAAAAGGTGGCGGTGTTTCCCGGCCCGCCGGCGTTGTTCCAAGGGTTGCTGAACCATCCCGATCTCGACCAATACGACATCTCATCGTTGCGGGCCTGTGTCACGGGCGCGGCCTCGATCTCGGTGGAGTTGATCGTCGGTATGCGGGAACGTCTCGGGTTCGACCACGTGATGACCGCCTACGGCATGACTGAGACATCGGGGATCGCGGCCTACACACGCGAGGGCGATTCCGCCGAGCTGGTGGCGACCACGTCAGGCCGGGCCCCGCTCGATGTCGAGCTCCGAGTGGTCGACGATGAAGGCAACGACGTGTCGACCGGTGAGCCGGGACAACTGCTCGTCCGTGGCTTCCAAGTGACTCCCGGCTATCTCGATGCTCCCGAACAAACCGCCGAGGCGATCGATGCAGATGGTTGGCTCCACACCGGCGACATCGCCGTGATGAACGAGGCCGGTTACATCGACATCACCGACCGGATGAAAGACATGTTCATCATGGGTGGCTTCAATGCGTACCCAGCAGAGATCGAGCGGGTGATGGTGGAGCACCCCGACGTCGGCATCGCCGCCGTGATCGGTGTGCCCGATGAGCGCATGGGCGAGGTCGGCGCAGCCTTTGTGATCCCGGCACCTGGTGCGTCACCGCAGGCCGAAGATCTCATCGCGTGGTGTCGAGAAGAGCTGGCCAACTACAAGGTGCCGCGACACGTGTGGATCGTCGACGAGTTGCCGCTGACGGCATCGACCAAGGTCCGCAAGCCCGAGTTACGTGCGTTGTCTGAGGACATGCTTGCTCGTTGATGGGTCGCTCCTAGTGTGGCTCTGTGCACCTCGCGGAGTTTCAGACACTGATGGACGACCTCTACGGCGAACAGGACCGTGAACGCGGACTGCCTTCCACCGTCGCCTGGCTGGCTGAAGAGGTTGGCGAATTGGCCCAAGCCGTTCGAAAAGGCACACCCGAACAACAGCTGCACGAGCTCGGTGATGTGCTGGCGTGGCTTTCATCGCTGGCCAACCAAGTTGGCCTGTCGCTCGAGGACGCAGCGCAGCGCTACGTCGACAATCCGCCCTAACCCAAAACTCTGAATTGGCAGAAAACTGCACGACGTCCGTGCAGGAATCTGCCAGTTCCGCGTGAGGGGCGAGAGCTGGGGGTCAGAGTGAGGTGTTGTGAGCGCGTTCGTGCTGGCGCGCGGTCATGAGCCAGTCGATGGTTCGCGTCATTGCAGCTGCGGCCGGTCGGACGACAAGCGGATCGGCGAGTGGCGGTACGGGCAGCTTGAGTTCTCGGCGGGCCCACGGTGGCAGGAGGGTGATTGCTCCGGCGGTGATGATGCCGTAGCTGCCCCGAAGCCAGAGCGGCACAGGAGGGGCAAGCAGAAAGCGGACCCCTTCTCGAGCTTGTTCGCCCGCAACACATTCGGCCTTGAAGTCGTTGAGACACTCTTGAAGCTCGGCGTAGGTCGTTGGTGGCTCTTCTGAGCCGAGACGACGAGCGACCTCACCCATCTCATCGACGTATTGATCTCGCTCGGCATCTCGAAGCTTGCCCTCGCCATACCGGTCGAAGGCGGCAAGGAAACTGTCGACTTCCGTGGCGTGCACCCACAACAGCAGATGCGGATCGGTCGCTGAGTAGGGCCGTCCGTCTGGGGCGATGCCTTCGACCCGTGTGTGGATGCGCTTGACGATCTCGATGGCGGTCTCGGCGGTTGCGGTCGATCCGTAGGTCGTTGCGCCAACAAATCGGCCGGTTCGATTGAGTCGACCCCAGGGGTCAGCCTCGTAGTCGGAATGTTCAGCGACGCCGGCCATGGCGAGCGGGTGAAGCGTCTGAAACAGCAGCGACCGTAGTCCGCCAATCAGCATCGCCCCATCGCTGTGCACACGCCACATCACCGAGGTCGGACCGAAGAGGCCGGGATCCTCCGGGCTCGCCATCTCGGGCCCGGCCAGCCCTTCTTCGCCGACAAGCGCACCGCGCAACCAGTCGCTTCCTTGGAGGCGCACCTGAGCAATGGCTTCGGACAACATGTTCACAGAGTAGAGATCGGCAGGTGGGGGTGAAGAGTCGAGCGCTTCACTCGCCGGTGTTGTTCTGCTCGTTGCAGCGGACCTCGGCAACCGCTTCGCCTCGCGGACTCAGTCGGTATCCGACCTTGAGACTCTCGGTGAGCCCCATGCCTTTCAGCTTTCGCACGTCGAGTTTGAAGGGCTTTGTCTCGCGGCCAACTTGGGCGGCGAGATCAGGAGCTCGGACTCCCGGCTGCTCTCTGATCATTCGCAGTGTCTGCGTTGTCCAGGCTCCGAACGACGAGCGAGCGTCGTACCGATCGAGGCGTTCGACGAGCTTGGCCATCTCGTCGTCATCGGGCACCTGCGACCGGAGCTCGTCTCGAGGGTCGGCGCCGACGTTCCGAAACGCGACTCGGTAGAGCGTCGTGTCGTTCGTGGGCGGCCCAAGGCGCTCGATCAGCTCATCAAGATTGGCTGAGCCGGCTCGCTTGGCGTCTGGTTTCGAGATGCTGCCCGTGTCGTTGAGTTCGTTGATTGAGATCACCTCGAGCATGCCGCCAGGGCTTCGATACTGATTGCCCTCGACCACCTGACATCTTTTCCAACGCCGGAACGTCACCGTGATCGAGCCGTCAGCGAGCCCGGGCCAGGCGTCCTTTGTGAAGCGCACGCATCCAGTATGGAACCCTGCTCCCAAGATCCGGTAGCACTGGCGGGCCGTGCGGTAGAAACGTCAGCCGCCGAGACCGGTGATCAAGAACTCAACACGACGGTTGGTGCTTCGACCCTCGGCAGTGTCGTTCGTTGCGATCGGCTCGGTTTCGCCCCGTCCCTCGACCGCGAGACGGCTGCCGTCGATGCCGCGACGAACGAACTCGTCGGCGGTTGCTTGGGCCCGTTGGACCGACAGATCGAGATTGGTCTGTTCGTTGCCGACGTCGTCGGTGTGGCCGATCACGGTGAGCGTGACGGCTTCCTGGGTGGTCATGAGGTTCACGCCGAGATCGATCAGATCCTGGTATTGGGTCCCGACGTCCGCCTGACCCGTCGAAAAGAGCACAGTCTCGGCCACGCTCAGCGGTACCTGGGCATCTTCTCGGTACACCGCGTCTGGATCGATCTCCAAGTTGTTGA